>NZ_JAVRFJ010000022.1:0-155481 GCF_031845845.1 Streptomyces gottesmaniae | reverse complement strand
CTCAGTCCCAGTGTGGCCGGTCGCCCTCTCAGGCCGGCTACCCGTCGTCGCCTTGGTGAGCCGTTACCTCACCAACAAGCTGATAGGCCGCGGGCTCATCCTTCACCGCCGGAGCTTTCCACACTCATCGGATGCCCGAGAGTGTTGTATCCGGTATTAGACCCCGTTTCCAGGGCTTGTCCCAGAGTGAAGGGCAGATTGCCCACGTGTTACTCACCCGTTCGCCACTAATCCCCACCGAAGTGGTTCATCGTTCGACTTGCATGTGTTAAGCACGCCGCCAGCGTTCGTCCTGAGCCAGGATCAAACTCTCCGTGAATGTTTACCCGTAATCGGGTGCACACCACGAGAGCGGAACCACCGGCGGAATAAGCCGATGATTCACAGCGTCCTCGCTGTGTTTGTTTCAAAGGAACCTCGCCCCAACCGAAGACCGGCCGGGAACGGGGTATCAACATATCTGGCGTTGATTTTTGGCACGCTGTTGAGTTCTCAAGGAACGGACGCTTCCTTTGTACTCACCCAAGCTACTCTCGGGCTTTCCTCCGGGCAGTTTCCCTTCGGTCTTGCGTTTCCGACTCTATCAGATCGTTTTCCGATCCGATTTCCTCGGTGCTTTCCAGGTTTCCGCTTCCGCGTTTCCCTTTCCGGCGGTTCCGACTCTATCAGATCCTTTCGGGCCTGATTCCCAGTCAGCGGGTGTTGTCTTCGCGGCTGTTGGGCCGTTCCGACGTCCCAAACCTTAGCGGATCTGTCCGGCAGTTCCCAATCGGGTCTGTCGAACCCATACCGAACCCAAATCGAATTGAATTCGGGCAGACCGAATTCGCCCCGCTTGGGAGATCGTGCTGGTTGGTTTGGGTGCCGCTTGAGCGGCGGAGGTGCTGTCGCAGAACCGTTACGGCCCCGCGGCAACCCGAAGAACTCTACGGATCGCGGTGTGGACTGTCAAGCCTCCCCCGGGTGACCCGCGGCCAAACCTCGGCCGTCCCCGAGCGTACGGCCTCAGTCGAGGTCGGTGAGACGGCCGCCGGCGTCCGGCTGGGCGTGCTCGACGCGGCGGAGGAGGCGGGTCAGCACCTCGCCCAGGACGGTGCGTTCGAGTGGAGAGAGGTCCTGGAGAAGGTCCTCTTCGAAGACCGAGGCGAGGCGCATGGCCGCCAGCCACTTCTCTCGACCGTCGCGGGTGAGCTCGACGATGACGCGTACGCGGTTGTTCTCGTCGCGCTCCCTCGTCACCAGGCCCTCCGCGACCATGCGGTCGATGCGATGGGTCATGGCGGCCGGCGTCAGGCCGAGTCGCTTGGCCAGCTCGCTCGGGCCCATCCGGTAGGGGGCACCGGACAGGACGAGAGCCTTCAGGACTTCCCACTCGGCATTGCTGATGCCGAGCTCCGCGGTCTGGCGGCCGTAGGCGACGTTCATACGGCGGTGGAGGCGGGAGAGAGCCGAGACGATCTTCTCGACCTGGGGGTCGAGGTCCTGGAACTCGCGCTGGTAGGCGGCGATCTGCTCTTCGAGTGTCGGCTCGGCGCTGCCGGGGGTGCCTGGGGTGTCGCCCATGGAGCGCAGTATGGCACGCCGCTGCTTGGCATCGAAGTCCTTCGGCGTGTACTGTTTAGGTCTAAGTTTTAGCTTCGAAGTCTTCACTGCTAACGCCTGCCCAGGTGGAGGCGGGCAGAGGGGCTTCCCTTACCTAGGCAGGTGAACGTGACCAGGGGGATGGGCGCAGCGATGCGCCGGATTCACGTGGGCAACGCGCTCGGCGCGTTCGGACTCGGCTTCACGGTCCCGTATCTGTACGTCTATGTGGCGCAGGTGCGGGATCTCGGGGCGATGACGGCGGGGCTCGTGCTGGCGGTCTTCGCCGTCGCCGCGCTCGTCGTGCTGCCGTTCGCGGGGCGGGCCATAGTCCGGCGCGGGCCACTTCCGGTGCTGCTCACCGCCCTGGTCACCGCCGCCGTCGGTTCGCTGAGCCTCGGACTGGCCACCGGTGCGACGACCGTGCTGGTGTCAGCGGCGGTGCTCGGGGCTGGGCAGGCCGTGACGCAGCCGGCGCTCGCGACGATGATCGTCGACTGTTCCGGTGCGGAGAACCGGTCGCGGGCCTTCGCGACACAGTTCTTCCTGCAGAATCTCGGGCTCGGGGTCGGCGGGCTGATAGGCGGGCATCTCGTCGATGCCTCGCGCGCGGGTTCCTTCGTCCTGCTGTTCTCGATACAGGCGGCGATGTTCCTGCTGCTCGTGGGTGTGATGGCGACCGTACGGATGCCCCGTGCGCCCAAGGTCGAGGGCGTGCCCGCGGAAGCCTCGGCCAAGGGGAGTTGGAAGCAGCTGTTCGGCAACCGGGCCATGGTGCAGCTGTGTGTGCTGGGCTTCGTGTTGTTCTTCGCCTGCTACGGGCAGTTTGAGTCGGGGCTCAGTGCGTACGGGGTGGAGGCGGCCGGGATATCGACCTCCGTGCTCGGGACGGCGCTGGCGGCCAACACCGCCGTGATCGTGGTCGCGCAGTTCGCCGTGCTGCGGTTCGTGACGCGGCGCCGGCGTTCGCGGGTGATCGCGGCCGTGGGTCTGATCTGGGCCGTGGCCTGGGGTGTCGCGGGCTTCGCGGGGCTCGGGCACGGGAGCCAGGAGATGGCCGTGGCCGCGTTCGTCTCGACGTACGCGCTGTTCGGGCTGGGTGAGGCGATGCTGTCGCCGACTGTCGCCCCGTTGGTCGCGGATCTCGCTCCGGCCGGGCTGGCCGGGCAGTACAACTCGGCCTTCGCGCTGGTGAAGCAGCTCGCGCTGGCTGTCGGTCCGGCGGTGGGCGGACCGATGGGCGCCTCGCTGCACGCGCCGTACATCGTGGCGTTCCTGCTGTGCTCGCTGGGGATCAGCGTGCTGGCGCTGCGGCTCGGGCGGGAGCTCACGGCCGTGCAGGACCAGCCCGCGCTCGCGAGCAGCCGAGTGGTCGCCGGGAGTGGGGCCGCCGTCGCGGATCCGGTGGCGGCCCGGGCCTGACGCCCAGGACCTGAGGGGGTGTGTGCGGAGCCCCTCAGGTGGCTCGGGCTTCGGTCACGCGGAGTTTGTGGGCGGAGAGGACAGCGGCGAGCAGTGCCGCGGCGTAGGTCGCCGCGGCGAGTACGCCCAGTTGCCACCAGGGCACGCTCAGGACGAACCCGGAGATCTGGGAGGCGAGGACCACGGTGGGGGTCACGGCGATGAGCAGACCGAGCAGGGTGCTCACCGCGATGAGGATGCCGTGCTGGCAGAGCAGCACCTGGCGGGCCCAGCGCGGGGGGATGCCCACGGCGATCAGTCGGGCGAGGTAGCGGCGCAGGATCCGGGTCTGGCTGCGGGTCGCGGCCAGTACGGCGGCGAGGGCAAGGAGCACCAGGCCCACGGCGGTGGCCAGGAGCGCGGCCGGGGGCACGGGGTCGTCGGGTTCCACGTGGATCAGGACGGCGCCTGCGTCCTGCCCGCGTCGACGACGGCCTGTTGCAGGGCCCGGGACTCGGTGTCGGTGACGCCCGTGACCATGATCGGTCCGTGGGCCTGGATCGGCAGGTCGAGCGCGGTCGCGGTGGCGCGGAGCATGATGCCGTCGGAGCCGGTGCGCCACTCGGCCGGGCTGACTTCGACAGAGGCCTCGGGCAGTTCGGCGGTGCTGCCGAGGATCTTGTCGCCCTGGCGGACGACGAGGGAGGTGTGTGCGTTCGGGCCGGTGGGGGCGTCGGGGGTGTGTGCCCAGACGAGCAGGCCGCCGTCGCGCAGGACGGAGGTCTGGGCGGAGTCGAGTCGGCGGCCGATTAGGCGTTCGACGTCGGCGGGTGTGTCGGCGGCGAGCAGGCTGCCGTCGCCGCCCTCTCGACTGGCCATGCGCGGGTTGTCGGGGTCGTCGTCCATCAGATAGCGCGGCTCGGTGCGGCGCAGCCCGTCGAGCGTGCCGGAGGCGTCGACGGTGCGGAGCAGGGCCTCGCCGGGCGGGAAGGTGTCGCTCTCGTGGCCGGACAACAGCTCGTACCGCTCGGGGTAGGGCCGGGAGGTCCAGTCGCTCTCCAGTGCCGTCACATTGCGGGCCGGTGTGGTGTTCAGCTGGACGTCGGTCGCGCTGAGCACGATCTCGGCGTCCGTGGCGTCGGCGTCGCGCATCCGGGAGCGGAGGTCGGCGAGGAAGGTGTCGTCGCCAGGGGGCAGGGACACCCCGCTGCCGTAGCCGACCTTGGCGCCGAAGCGGACCAGTTCGTTCTGCGCGACCTGTTCGCCGGAGAGGGACAGGGTCCGCAGGGTGACGAACATGCCCATGACCAGCAGTCCGGCGACGAACACGATCACCACCGATCGGGCCAGCGCGCGCGAGCGGGCCAGTCGCCGGGCGAGCCGTGCGGTCAGCCGGACCCGGTCGGCGAACGCCATGCGCCCGTACGCCGCGGGGCCGGGCGCGGTACGGGAGGGCGTCGTACGGTCCTGCGCCGGGCGGGCGTCGGCCGAGCGGTCACCCGCCGAACGGCCACCCTCCGAACGGTCGTCTGTGCTGTCGTCGGTCGTGCTGTCGTGGGTCATGCGACGCCGGGCCCCCGTGTCGTCTCCGTGGCGGTTACGAGCGGGGTTCCAGGCGGCCGTCGACGACCTCGTACACCGTGTCGGCGAAGTCGCGGCAGCGCGGATCGTGCGGGCAGATCACCGCGAGGACGCCGTCGTCGCACAGTTTCCGGAACAGCTCGAACAGTTCGCGTGTGGTCGTCGAGTCCAGGGCACCGGTCGGCTCGTCCGCGAGCAGGACGGAACGCCGGCCGGTGAGCGCCCGCGCGACACCCACCCGCTGGCGCTGTCCGCCGGACATCTGCCACGGCATGCGGTCCTCCAGCCCGGCCGGCCCGACGCGGGCCAGTTGGGCCAGCGCCTGCTCACGGGCTTCGGCGACCGGGAAGCCGTATGCCTCCAGGGGCAGCGCGACGTTCTCCACCGCGCTGAACTCCTCGATGAGGTTGTGCTCCTGGAAGACCACCCCGACGGTGCGCAGTCGGAGCTCCTCGCGCCGGGCCTCGTCGGCCGTGCTCACGTCCACACCGCCGACCTGGATCTCGCCGGAGTCGGCGAGGTCCAGGCCGGCGAGCAGATTGAGCAGCGTCGACTTGCCGGAGCCGCTGGCGCCGTAGATGCACACGAACTCCCCCGCGCGGAGTGTGCAAGGCCTACCACTCCGTTCGTCCGGACGAGCGGTGCGCCAGCGGCTGTCGTCGACTCAGCACCCGTTCCTCGTACGCCAGGACGTGATCTCGTCGCTGTTCCAGGGGGCGACGTTGTCGTCGGTGTCATTCCTGTGCATGTCCTGCTTGTCGCCCGAGCCGTTGGAGTGCTCGGCCATGCAACCGGTGTGGGTGGCGGAGCGGTTGGCCACGAGTCCATCTCGTCGTTGCGGTCTCCACCCAGGTTGGTCCACGTGTCCGGGGGCCGGAGTGTGCCCCCGGACCCGGCCGCTCAGGTGGTCCCCGGCAGGGCGAACTCGCACCACACCGCCTTGCCGCCGCCCGGTGCCCGGCGGCTGCCCCAGTTGGAGGCGATGGTGGCGACGATGGCGATGCCGCGGCCGGACTCGTCGGCGGGCTCGGCGCGGCGGAGCCGGGGAAGGTGGTCGTTGCCGTCGGTGACTTCCACGATCAGCCGGCGGTCGGTGCGGCGGAGCCGCAGACGCATGGGTGGGGTGCCGTGTTGCAGGGAGTTGGCGACGAGTTCGCTGGCCGCCAGGACGCCCAGGTCGTGCAGCTCCGGTGGGAAGCGCCAGCTGGTCAGGACGCCGGAGGCGAACGCGCGGGCGCGGGGCGCCGCTTCGACGCCGCCGAGGAGTTCGAGCGCGGCGTTGCGGAAGAGTTCGCTGTCGGGGCCGGTGCGGGCGGGGTGCTGGAGGACGAGGACGGCCACGTCGTCGTCGTGGTCGGCGGTGACGCCGGTCGAGCGGACCAGGCGGTCGCAGACGACCTGCGGGGTGCCCGTGGCGCCGGACAGGGCGCGTTCCAGGGCGGCGATGCCCTCGTCCAGGTCCTCGTTGCGGCGCTCCACCAGCCCGTCCGTGTAGAAGACGGCCGTGGAGCCGGGGCCGAGGGGGATCGAGCCGGAGGTGTGGGTCCAGCCGCCGGTGCCGAGCGGCGGGCCGGTCGGTTCGTCGGCGCGCAGGACCGTGCCGCTCTCGTCGCGGACGAGGATGGGGAGGTGGCCCGCGGAGGAGTAGACCAGGCGGCCCTCGTTGGGGTCGTGGACCGCGTAGGCGCAGGTGGCGATCTGGTTGGGGTCGATCTCCGTGGCGAGACCGTCCAGCAGCTGCAGGACCTCGTGAGGGGGCAGGTCGAGGCGGGCGTAGGCGCGGACGGCCGTACGGAGTTGGCCCATGACGGCGGCGGCGCGCACGCCTCGGCCCATGACGTCGCCGATGACGAGGGCGGTGCGGCCGCCGCCGAGGGTGATGACGTCGTACCAGTCGCCGCCGACGGCGGTCTCGGTGCCGCCGGGGTGATAGACGGCGGCGATGCGCAGGTCGTCGGGCTGTTCCAGTTCCTGCGGGAGGAGGGAACGCTGGAGGGTGACGGCGGTCTCGCGCTGGCGGCGTTCGCTGGCGCGCAGGCGTTCGCCGGCCTCGGCGTGGTCGGTGACGTCGGCGGCGAAGATCAGTACGCCGCCCTCGCTCTGCCCGGCACCGCTCGGCAGGGCGACGGGGGTGCAGGTGATCGTGTAGCTGCGGCCGCCGGGGGCCTTGCGGGACTTGACCGTGCGGGGTCTGGAGCTGCGCAGGACCTGGTCGAGGAGCGGGAGGAGGCCGAGGGCGTCCAGTTCGGGCAGGGACGCGCGGGCGGGTTCGCCGAGCGGGCGTACGCCGAAGGCCGCGACATAGGCGTCGTTGACGTAGGCCGTGCGGTGGTCGGAGCCGTGGACGAGGGCGACGAGGGCCGGGATGCGGTCGAGGATCTCGCGGGTGGGGAGGTCGTCGACGGCGGGCACGGTCGGATGGTCGTCCGGAGGGTCGTCGCTCTGCCGTTCGACGCGGGCCGCGGGCACGGAGCCTTCCCCGCGCCGGTCCGGGGTGACCGTGTGTTCGGTCCGCGCTGCGGCGCGGCGCTGCGTACCGGGGAGCCGGGCGCTCCAGCGCGTGAAGTTCACCGAATCCTTGCCTCGTGCCTCGTGTGGTCGTCTGTGGCCGGCTCCGGATCCGGCCGGTGGCCGGGGGGGTGCCCCGGGTGCGGCGGTGGGGGACGTCTGGTCGTGGGTATGGGTGGGCGAGGGGGTGGCCCCGCCCGGGATCATGGATCACGTCGCGGACCAGTCTGGCCGACCGGACCGACATCCGTCAGACGTCGGCCTGAACGGTGGAGTTCCTGGATCCGGTCAGGACGACCCCTTCGGGTTCTCAGGAGCCTTTCCACCGGCCGCGAGTTCGAACTCCGCACGGGGATGTTCGAGTGATCCGAGCGAGACGATCTCCCGTTTGAAGAGTCCGGAGAGGATCCATTCGGCGAGGACGCGGGCCTTGCGGTTGAAGGTGGGCACCCTGCTGAGGTGGTAGACGCGGTGCATGAACCAGGCCGGGTAGCCCTTCAGCTTCCGCCCGTAGACGTGGGCGACGCCCTTGTGCAGGCCCAGGGAGGCGACCGAGCCGACGTATTTGTGCGAGTACGTCTCCAGGGGTTCGCCGCGCAGGGAGTGGGCGATGTTGTCGCCGAGGGCGCGGGCCTGGCGGACGGCGTGCTGGGCGTTGGGCGCGGTCTCCTTGCCGGCTCCGGCGGTGACGTCGGGGACCGCGGCCGCGTCACCGGCGGCCCAGGCGTGCGCGACGCCTTCCACCGACAGCTCGGCGGTGCACTTCAGCCGCCCGCGCTCGTTCAGCGGCAGGTCGGTGGCGGCGAGGATCGGGTGGGGTTTCACCCCGGCCGTCCAGACGACCGTACGGGTAGGGAAGCGGGCCCCGTCGCTGAGGACGGCGACGCGGTCGGCGCACGATTCGAGGCGGGTGTGCAGCCGTACGTCGATGTTGCGGCGGCGCAGTTCGGTGACCGTGTAGCGGCCCATCTCCTCGCCGACCTCCGGGAGGATGCGGTCGGAGGCCTCCACGAGGATCCACTTCATGTCCTCGGGCTTGACGTTGTGGTAGTACCGCGCGGTGTAGCGGGCCATGTCCTCCAGCTCGCCGAGCGCCTCCACTCCGGCGTAGCCGCCGCCCACGAAGACGAAGGTCAGGGCGGCGTCGCGGATCGCGGGGTCGCGGGTGGAGGAGGCGATGTCCATCTGTTCGATGACGTGGTTGCGCAGGCCGATGGCCTCTTCGACGGTCTTGAAGCCGATGCCGTGGTCGGCGAGGCCGGGCACGGGCAGGGTGCGCGAGATGGATCCGGGGGCGAGGACCAGTTCGTCGTACGTCAGCTGCTCGGCGGCCGAGCCCTCCTCCTCGGTGGCGAGGGTGCTGAGGGTCGCGACGCGTTTGGCGTGGTTGATCGCGGTGGCCTCGCCGATGACGACCTTGCACTTGTCGAGGACCCGGCGCAGGGGCACGACGACGTGGCGGGGCGAGATGGAGCCCGCGGCCGCCTCCGGAAGGAAGGGTTGATACGTCATATAGGGGTCGGGGGACACGACGACGATCTCGACGTCTCCGCGTCCGAGTTCCGGTTTCAGCTGTCGCTGCAAGCGCAGCGCTGTGTACAGCCCGACGTATCCGCCGCCGACGATAAGGATGCGCATCGGTTCCTTCACCATCCCATGACGCACCTTGCTCGTTGGTTTGTCCACAGGCCCGGCAATTTGTGTGACCGGTCGCCGTGCGGGCGCAGGGTTGGCCGATTTGCCGGCGCGAGCGGCATGTGCGCAGGTCAGGTGGTGTGAGACCGGTTGCCGGAGGGGGCGCAAACCGGACGTAAACCGCCCGTACTCCGATCGAGGGGCGCTCCGTGCGGAACGTGCCCCTTCTGAATTGACTCCCTCTCAACTATGTTCGTGTGTCGACGGGGTGTAGGGGGGATGCGTTCAAGAGGTTCGGTCGGGTCCGGGGTCGAGGTCGTGGATGTCGGGTCCGGGTCCGGATTCCGGGTGGTCCGCGACGGGCGGTCGGTCCGGGGACCGGGTCTCCGACGAAGGTGATCGGTGACCGCCGAGAACCTTGGACGCTCGTTCCGCCGCTCCGGCTTCCGATGACGGGGAGAGTCTCCGGGGGGAGACGTCATTACCGGGGGAACACGTATGCATATTCAGGAGTCCCATTGGTCGTCCGCGTCCACCATCGCACCCGGTGGTGGGATCGGCTCGGCGGGCGGCAACGGACGCGGTGACGGAGTGCGGTCCACTCCGCTCCGCGTGGACGCACAGCGCAACCTCGAGCACGTGCTGCGCGCGGCGCGCGAGGTCTTCGGCGAGCTGGGGTACGGCGCGCCGATGGAGGACGTGGCCCGCCGCGCGCGGGTCGGTGTCGGCACGGTGTACCGGCGCTTCCCGAGCAAGGACGTCCTGGTCCGCCGGATAGCCGAGGAGGAGACGTCTCGGCTCACCGAACAGGCCAGGGTGGCGCTCGGGCAGGAGGAGGACCCGTGGCAGGCGCTGTCGCGGTTCCTGCGGACGTCGGTGGCCTCCGGTGCCGGGCGGCTGCTGCCGCCGCAGGTGCTGCGGGTCGGCGTCGCCGAGGACGGGTCCGACGGGGTCGGCCAGACCGTCGTCGACGAGGCTCGGGTGCCGCAGCAGCGGATACAGCCGACGGCCGAGCTTCGGCTGGTGTCGGCGGACTCCGGCGCGGGTGGCTCCGCCGCCGGGGTCGGCGGGCCGGTGGACGACGCCGGGGCTTCGGCGCTGCTCGAGGTCGTGGGGCAGTTGGTGGAGCGGGCTCGTGCCGCTGGTGAGCTGCGGGAGGACGTGACCGTGGCGGATGTGCTGCTCGTGATCGCGACGGGGGCGCCTTCGCTGCCGGACGCGGCGCAGCAGGCCGCCGCGTCGGCTCGGTTGCTCGACATTCTGCTGGAGGGTCTGCGGTCTCGGCCTGCCTGAGGCCTGACGGAGACCTGACGGAGGGCTGACGGAGGCCGACCGACCGCCTGCCTGATCGTGGGCGGGTGCGAGTCGTTCACCAGAGGGCGGCGCGGGGTGGTTCTTTCGCCCCCGCCGCCCTTACCCGTTCCCGTCCCCAGGGGCGCTGCCCCTTCGCCCCCGGGAGGCCGCGCGCGCCGGTGCGGGTCCGGTGGGGGTTCTCGCGCCGTTCCCCGCGCCCCTTTCGGGCGCGGCCCCGGAGATCGCGTTACTCATTTGGGTGAACGCGTGGCCTGAGGTCTGGGAAGTCCGCTCGGACGAGTGGTATGCCCGTAGTGCTAGGGACTGAACAAAAGCCAATATGGCACGCTGCCCTGGTGTTCGGGACTGGGTCGGCTGGCGGCGGGGGCTTCCGCGATGGGTGTTGACGGGCGGGACGAGTCGAGGTCGACGGAGGGGGCGGAGGCGGAGGCCGAGCCCCAGGTGCCGAGGCAAGGGGGGCGCGGCGTTCCGGCGCAGTGGGACCGTTCCGACTCCGGTGTGCTGCCGCCGCGGGCGCCTTCCGACGCCGATCTGATCGAGTGGATGCGGTCGGGGGACGACTCCGCGTACGAGGAGCTGTACCGGCGGCACGCGCAGGCCGTGCGTCGGTACGCCCGGACCTGTTGCCGGGACGCCCATACCGCGGAGGACCTGACGGCCGAGGTCTTCGCCCGGATGTTGCAGGCGGTACGCGGCGGCTCCGGCCCGGAGCACGCCGTACGGGCCTATCTGCTGACGTCGGTGCGACGCGTCGCCGCGACCTGGACGAGCTCCGCCAAGCGGGAGCACCTGGTCGACGACTTCGCGGTGTTCGCGGCGCAGTCGTCGCGCCCGGCCGGGGTGTCCGGCAGCGACACGCTGGACCTGGGGGCCGATGTGCGGGCGATGCACGAGGCCGAGCAGTCGATGGCCATGAGGGCGTTCCGTTCGCTGCCGGAGCGGTGGCAGGCCGTGCTCTGGCACACGGAGGTCGAGGACGAGTCGCCGAGCGAGGTCGCCACGCTCTTCGGGCTGGACGCCAACGGAACCCGGGTGCTGGCCAGCCGGGCGCGGGAGGGACTCAAGCAGGCGTATCTGCAGGCCCATGTGAGCGCCACGCTCGCCGGGAACTCCGCGGAGTGCGGCCACTACGCCGACCGGCTCGGCGCGTACGCCCGCGGCAGCCTGCGGACCCGGGCCGAGCGGGGGCTGCGCGCCCATCTGGAGGAGTGCGCGGCGTGCCGGCTGGCCGCCGGGCAGATCAAGGAAGTCGCGAGCGGGATCCCCGCCGTCGTACCCGTCGCGGTCATCGGGTGGTTCGGTGCGGCCGGGTACGCGAAGGTGGCCGCGCTCGTCGCCGGCGGCACGGGAGCAGGGGCGGCCGGTGTCGCGGGCGCGGCGGCCGCCAGCGGCGGTTCCGGTGGCGCGGGGGCGGGCGGCGGGGCCGCCGTCGAGGGGCTCGGCGCGCCGGCGAAGGCCGGGATCGCGGTGAGTGTGGCCGGGATGGTCGCCGCGGCGGTGGCGCTCGCGTTGGCGAACGACGGCGTGAAACCCAGGGAGCCGTTGGCCAGGCCGCCCGCCTCGCAGCCCGTCGAGGCCGCCCCGGAGCCGGATCCCCCCGCGCCGCCGGGGGAGAAGCCCGCGCCGGGCGCGCCCGCGAGGGTGGTGCCGGCGTCCGAGCCTCTGCCGACACCGACACCGACACCGTCGCCCTCCCCGTCGCGGGCCGCGACGCAGGCTCCGTCCGCGAAGCCGACCCCCGCTCCCACGCCCACCCCCACGCCGACTCCCGCACCGTCGAAGCCGTCCCCCACACCGCCCCCGCCGCCCGCTTCCCCGCCCCCGCCGCCTCCCCCGGCCGTCTACCGGTGGAACGAGCTGCGGTACGGCGTGCTCGGCGACGGCACCGAGCCCGAGATGCGCCTCGGCGAGAGCAGCTGGGTCTGGCAGCGGTACGGGATGTCGATCGCGGGGAAGCGGTACGCGAACGGGGTGACCGTGCACGGCCGCTCCTCCGTGACCATCGACCTCAACCGCCGGTGCGCCTCGTACCACGCGCTCGTCGGTGTCGACGACCTGACGCACGGCATCGGCAGGGTCTCCTTCTCCGTCTATGGCGACGGGGTCCGGCTGTGGGGGTCCGGGCCGGTGCGGGCTGGGGATCCGGCGGTTCCGGTCCACGTGGACCTCAGCGGGCGGGAGACGGTACGACTGGTCGTCGAGCCGTACCGCCCCCACGACGCGGCGCTGCCGGCGGACTGGGCGGAGTCGTCGTTCAGGTGTGAGTGAGGGCTCGGACCGGGTTCACGTCGCGAGGGACTTCACTTCAGGGGCGCCGTCCGCCTGCCAGAAGCGCCCTAGTTCGCCGTCACCGTGTCGCCGTACGCCGTCGCCCCGCTCGTGGTGGAGGTCGACGTGGCCTTCCAACGCCAGGTCCCCGAGGCATTGGCGGTGACGGTGGTGCGGAGCTTGCCGCCCGCGTCGGTGGTGACCGTCTTGACCGTGGTGTACGTGGAGGTGCCGGACCGCTTGAACTGCAGGGCGACGGAGCGGCCGGCGTGCGGCTGGTAGGTGTTGGTGTTCCAGTCGGCCCGCGTCAGGGCGCCGGTGACGGTGAGCTTGGCGCCCTTGGCCACGGGCTCGGGGCCGGCCTTGGTGGTGGCGAGCTTGGCCAGGCGCTTCACCTGGATCTTGGCGCTGGTCTCCAGGTCGTAGAAGTCGCTGTCGTTGGCGGCGGCCTCGGCGGTGAAGCGCCAGGTGCCCGCCGAGCTGTTCCTGAGGTCGTAGTAGTCGGTGCGGTCGGCGTCCAGGGTGAACTTGAACACGCACTTCATGGTGGTGGAGGAGGGTCTGGAGCAGTCGGCGGCGTGGGCGTGGATGATCCGGTCGTCGGAGCTGATGAGCTTGGCTCCGTAGATGCCCTTGATGCCCGACCCGTCCTTGGCCGTGGCGGCGACGCTGACCGTCTGGGCCGCGCTGACGCCCACGTTGAAGGTCTTCTTGTTGAAGCTCAGCGAGGTGAAGACCGTGTCGCCCTTCGCGGTGTCCGCATGGGCGGCGGCGGGGACGAGCAGCGAGAGCAGCACCGAGGTGCCGAGGGTGGCGGCAGCCGTACGTGTACGCATGGTTCTCCTGGCACAAGAGCTACGGCACCTCGGGTGCGCCATGCGTCGGGGGGCGCGTACGTGCACGTGAGGTGCTGGGGAGTCGGACGTCTGTCCGATCTCGAGGGAGACCGTCGACGGGCCCGGTTGGTTGTACGCATCCGGATGCTGAGATTCCGCTACGCCGGGCGGTCTTCGGCGGACCGACCCCCGTTCACACCTGTCGCGCCGCCCCCGCGCCCAGGGCGCCCCGCTGGGGCGTGATCCCGGCGGGGACCGCGCGCTGTCGGGCCGGGGTGCCGGTCCAGCAGGTGCCTCGGCGGGAGAGGAGGCGGCGGAGCCAGAGTTCGACGGCGACGAGGTCGGCGAGGCCGTCGAGGGGGAGGGGCTCGCCCTCGGCTGCGGCGCGGAGGGCCTTGCGGACCACTCGGGCCTCCACCAGGCCCGCCTGGGCGAGGAGGGGGGTGTCGAAGAGGGTGATCAGAGTGTCGGCGGCCATCCGCAGGCCGGTGCGGGCCGCCGCGGTGGAGGTCGCGTGCGACGGGGCGCCCCACCCGGGCGGAAGGTCGGTGACGCCGGCGCCCTCCAGGACCGTGCGGAGTATGGCGGCGCGGGCGCCCGGCCGGACGCGCAGGGCCTCGGGGAGGGCGCGGCAGGCGCGGACGACCTGGTTGTCGAGGAAGGGGGTGTGGAGGCGTTGGGAGCGGATCTCCGCCGCCTGTTCGAGGACTCTGATGTCGGCCGCGTGGCGGGCCAGGGCCGCGCGGGCGCGGAAGTCGCCGGGGCGCTGGCCGGGGCCGACGGTGGAGCGGCTCGTCGTCGCACCCAGGCGAATCGATACTTCTGCCAGGGCCTCCCCGGTCAGCCAGCGGGCGGCGGGGCCCGGTCTGGCCCAGGTGAGCGCTGCCAGGGAGGCGCCCACCGCGCCCCCGGGCTCCTCGAAGCGGCGCTGCATCAGGCGGGTGGCGAGGACCTCGACGCCGGTGCGGTACGGGGTGCGGGCCAGCTTCCGGGCGGCGCCGTAGACGCGTGCGGGGACCATCACCGAACCGTCCGCCTTGGCGAGGGCGGCGACCGGGCGGACCAGGTGGCGACGCTTGCGGTCCATCAGGAGGTCGGCCAGCCGGGCCGGGTGGGCGTCCAGGACCTGGCGGGCGCCGTAGCCGGTGAAGTGGTCCGCGCTGCCGGAGGCCAGGCGGGCGCGGTGGCGGGCGGCCGTCACCAGGGAGGGGCCCGGCTCGTCGGTGAGGGGGACTTCGAGGTCGGCGTACGGGAGGACCTCCTCGCCGCCGGTGACGACGACGTGGTGGAGGCGGGGGTTGGCGGCCAGGGTGCCCGCGCGTTCCAGTTCCGTCTCGCGGCCGGAGGTGGTCAGGTCGTTGAAGGTGACGGCGAGGAGGCGCTCGCCGGCGCCCGTGCCGTGGCCGAGGACCGTGCCGGGGGCACCGGGCAGGCCGGCGGCGAGCAGGGCCAGGGTGCCGGAGGCGGGGCCGCCGGAGACGTCGGCGCCGATACCGGGCACGGGCATGCCCCGGGCGGCGCGGCGCTCGGCGGGACCCATGCCGGGCACCGGGCCGGGGTCGACGTCGGGCACGTGCCGGGGAGCCGAGAGGCGGACCCGTACGGA
Source organism: Streptomyces gottesmaniae (assembly GCF_031845845.1). Lineage (NCBI taxonomy): Bacteria > Bacillati > Actinomycetota > Actinomycetes > Kitasatosporales > Streptomycetaceae > Streptomyces > Streptomyces gottesmaniae. Next base: position 140,751 of record NZ_JAVRFJ010000022.1, on the reverse strand, counting down.
CTCCACGAGGGCGTCGCGGACGGCGTCCACCGCGCTGGCCGGGTCGGCGGAGGGGGCGGCGACGGCGAGGGAGGCGACCGGCTCGTAGCCCGCGACCTCACGGGCCCCGGCGCGCAGGATCAGAGCGTGCCCCGGAGGAATGCGGCGCACGCCGTCGTACGGAGTGGAGTCGTGGAGGGCGTCCGGCACATCGGGGGCGGCCAGCAGGGCGGCCAGATGCCCGAAGTCGAGGTTGGCCTCGATGAGGTCGGCGAGGGGCAGGGCGGCGGTCGCGTACGCCGTGCCGCCCGCCCAGGGGGTGTGGAAGACCGGGCGCGCGCCCGCGAGGTCGCCGCAGACGGTCACCCGGCGGCCGACCTGGACGACGGCGGTATAGCTGCCGGGCCAGGCGGTGAGATGGCGCAGGGCGCCACCGCGGGCGGCGAACAGGCCCACGCGCAGCTGCTCGTCGGAGGCCCCGCAGATACCGAGGACGGCGATACGCGTCTGGGCGTCGGCCTGCACGACCCGTACCTCGTCGGGACGCCAGTCGCCGACGGCCCACAGCGGATCGGGGCCGCCCCAGAGCAGGTGCGAGCCGACCGGCTGCACCGTCTCGCCGTCGGGTCCCGCGGCGCCGGCGGAGCCGTTGACGGGCGCGCCAGCGGCGGTACTGCTCCATCCCACCAACCACCGCATCGACGCCTCCACAGGCTGTGGACAACCGGTGCACCGTACGAACGGCTCCCATGCTGCCACGAAGGAGGCCTGTCGGAGGGCGCGCGGTGCGGCTTGTGCACCGGCAAGTGCGCCCCTGGGGCGCCTTGAGCGCTCCCCCGTCACACCCTCAAGTCGCCCCTGAGGAGGGGTGGTCGACAAAGGAGGACCCCGGGTCTACGACGTGAATGCGCCCCCGGTACGCTCCCCCAAAACACCTAACGCGCCCTCAAGAGACGTGGTCGGGGCGGTATTCACCCTCGACGACCACCGTCGATTTTCAGCCAAATCGGCCACGAAGGGCGGAGTTCACCCGATCTTCGCTCCACCCCCGATGGCGACTCAGCGTCAACGCACAGTCCGGGAGGCGGAGTTCGCCCCCCGGACCGGTCCACCGCCCGCGGGGATGTAGGCGGCGGTGTCCCCCAGCCCACTGGATCCAGTACAGCGGGCCGACCCACGCACAACCATGGAACCGCTCCCCCGGTGGCCGGAGAAGAGCGCACGGGCAGGCGCACGGCCACACAACGGGAGCACGTGACAACACTCCGTACTCCGTCCGCACTTTCGTACGGACCACAATCCCGCCATCCGGATTTGGGCCCCTTAACGCTTGGGATGCGGCGAACTACGCTGGGTTTACGAATGCCGCGTGCCTATGCCGCCGCGGCAGCCGTCTGTTCGAGGGGTGGCGCAATGTCCAGGGAGCAACGCGGGCCGAACGAAAAACTCGGCGCCGTTCTCGCCCTCGCGGGAATCAGCAACGCAGGCCTCGCGCGTCGCGTCAACGATCTTGGCGCCCAACGCGGGTTGACACTTCGCTACGACAAGACCTCGGTGGCGCGGTGGGTCTCCAAGGGCATGGTCCCTCAGGGGGCCGCGCCGCATCTCATCGCGGCCGCGATCGGTCAGAAGCTCGGCCGCCCGGTGCCGCTCCACGAGATCGGCCTGGCGGACGCGGATCCCGCCCCCGAAGTGGGCCTCGCCTTCCCCCGTGACGTCGGACAGGCGGTGCGCGCGGCGACGGAGCTCTACCGCCTCGACCTCGCCGGCCGCCGCGCGGGCACCGGGGGCATCTGGCAGTCCCTCGCCGGATCGTTCGCGGTGAGCGCGTACGCGACACCCGCGTCGCGCTGGCTCATAACCCCGGCCGACAGTTCGGTGGCGCGCGAAGCGGGCTCTGCTGAGGGCTCCGGGTCGCCGCTGAAGGTCGGCCACAGCGATGTGCGGAAGCTGCGGGAGGCCGCCGAGGACGCCAGGCGCTGGGACTCCAAGTACGGAGGCGGCGACTGGCGTTCGTCGATGGTGCCGGAGTGCCTGCGGGTCGAGGCGGCGCCACTGCTGCTCGGCTCGTACTCCGACGAAGTCGGCCGCGCGCTCTTCGGAGCCTCCGCCGAACTCACCCGCCTCGCCGGCTGGATGGCCTTTGACACGGGTCAACAGGAGGCCGCGCAGCGGTACTACATCCAGGCGCTGCGACTGGCGCGGGCCGCGGCCGACGTGCCGCTGGGCGGGTACGTGCTGGCGACGATGTCGTTGCAGGCGACCTACCGGGGCTTCGGGGACGAGGGCGTCGACCTCGCGCAGGCCGCGCTGGAGCGCAACCGAGGGCTCGCCACCGCGCGCACGATGAGCTTCTTCCGGCTCGTCGAGGCGAGGGCGCACGCCCGCGCGGGCGACGCGGCGGCGGCCGGGGCGGCCCTCAAGGCCGCCGAGGGATGGCTGGAGCGGGCCCGGGACGGCGACCACGACCCGAGCTGGCTCGGGTTCTACGGGTACGACCGGTTCGCCGCGGACGCTGCCGAGTGCTACCGCGACCTCAAGGCGCCGCGTCAGGTGCGCCGCTTCACCGAGCAGGCGCTGTCGCGGCCGACGGAGGAGTTCGTGCGGTCGCACGGGCTCCGGCTTGTCGTGTCCGCGGTAGCCGAGCTGGAGTCCGGGAATCTCGACGCGGCGTGTGAGCAGGGAGTGCGGGCGGTGGAGGTCGCGGGGCGCATTTCGTCCGCGCGCACGACCGAGTACGTGAAGGATCTGCTGCATCGACTGGAGCCGTACGGCGACGAGCCGCGGGTCATCGAGCTGCGGGAGAGGGCACGGCCGTTGTTGATGACGCCGGCCTAGGGTCGGGCGCCCACTCGCCTGCCCGGTTTGGAGTGCTTTGGCGGGTGCGGGTGGGTTGGGGTTGACAGCACGATGCCGCGCCCCGGACGGGGCGCGGCATGTTGCGGCCGTCGTGCGGAGAACGTGACCAGCGCCATGTGGGCGGCTTCCGGGTTTGAGGGCATTGTCAGTGGTGCAGTGCACTATCGGAGTCGGGAGGTGGGGCGCGTGCGGAGCCAGGGCGCTTACGACTGTGATGTGCTCGTGGTCGGCGGCGGGATCGTCGGGCTGTCGACGGCGTACGCGATCACGCGGGCGGCGCCGGGCACGCGGGTCACCGTGCTGGAGAAGGAGCCGGGGCCGGCCCGGCACCAGACCGGGCGGAACAGCGGCGTCATCCACAGCGGGATCTACTACCGGCCGGGGTCGCTGAAGGCGCGGTACGCGGTCAAGGGCGCCGCCGAGATGGTGAAGTTCTGCGCCGAGTACGGCATCGACCACGCCGTCACGGGCAAGCTGATCGTCGCCACGGAGCGGTCCGAGCTGCCCCGGCTGCACGCGCTGGTGCAGCGCGGACGGGAGAACGGCATTCCGGTGCGGGAACTGGGCGCCGCCCAGATCGCCGAGTACGAGCCGGAGGTGCGCGGGCTCGCGGCCATACATGTCGGCACCACCGGGATCTGCGACTTCGTGGGGGTCGCCCGCCAGCTCGCCCGCGCGTCCGGCGCCGAGATCCGCTACGGCGCCGAGGTCGAGCGGATCGACCGGCGGGCGTCACTGGGGGTCGCCGTGCGGGTGCGCGGCGGTGACGTCGTACGGGGGCGGGTCCTGGTGAACTGCGCCGGACTGCACTGCGACGAGGTCGCCCGGCTGACCGGGGACGACCCCGGGATGCGGATCGTGCCGTTCCGGGGCGAGTACTACGAGCTGGCGCGGCCCGAGCTGGTGCGCGGACTCGTGTACCCGGTGCCCGATCCGGCGTTTCCGTTCCTCGGGGTGCATCTGACCCGGGGGATCGACGGAGGCGTCCACATCGGACCCAACGCCGTGCCCGCCCTGGCCCGGGAGGGGTACGGGTGGGGGACGGTACGACCCCGGGAGCTGGGGGCGACGCTGACGTGGCCCGGCTCCTGGCGGATAGCGCGGCGGCACTGGCGGTACGGGGCGGGGGAGCTTCGGCGGTCCGTGTCCAAGAAGGCCTTCACCCAGGCGGTGCGGCGGCTGTTGCCGGCGGTCTCGGAAGGGGATCTCGTGCCTGCGGCCGCGGGAGTGCGGGCGCAGGCGGTGCTGCGGGACGGGACCCTCGTGGACGACTTCCTGATCCGGGAGAGCCCGCGGGCCGTCCACGTGCTGAACGCGCCCTCGCCCGCGGCCACCGCTTCGCTGCCCATCGGGCGTGAGGTCGGGGGGAGGGCCTTGGCCGCGCTGGCCGGGGCGTGAGAGGGCGCTCGGGCGAGCGGTACCCGGGGACGGGCGTGGCGTGAGGACGGGCATGGGTGGGACAGGCATGGGGAGCCGCCTCCGTCGGGAGTCGTAAAATTGTGGAACTGTGTCTGACTCCACCGATGCCCCTGAGCCCCGCACCCCCGGTGCCTCCCTTCGGCACGCCCGTGCCAAGGGGGAGCCTCGGTTTCCCGACGGGCCCAAGGCGGATCCCGCCGGGTCGCACTTCGAGCGGCGGATCCGGAGTTTCCAGCCGCGACGGAGCCGGGTGACGGCCGGGCAGGCGGACGCCCTGCAGCGGCTGTGGCCCAAGTGGGGGTTCGACATCGACGGGCGGGCGCTGGATCTCGCCGAGCTGTTCGGGAACGACCAGCCGGTCGTGCTGGAGATCGGCTTCGGGATGGGCGAGGCGACCGCGCAGATGGCCGCCGCCGACCCGGAGACCAACGTCCTCGCCGTGGACGTGCACACGCCGGGCCAGGGCAATCTGCTGAACCTCGCGGACCAGGCTGGTCTGTCCAACGTCCGGGTCGCCAACGGCGACGCGATCATCCTGCTGCGGGAGATGCTCCCGCCCGACTCGCTGGACGGGCTGCGGGTCTACTTCCCCGACCCCTGGCCCAAGAAGCGCCACCACAAGCGGCGGCTCATCCAACCGGAATTCCTCACCCTCGCCGCGTCCCGGCTCAGGCCGGGAGCGATCGTGCACTGCGCGACGGACTGGGAGCCGTACGCCGAGCAGATGCTGGACGTGCTCACCGCGCACCCCGAGTTCGAGAACACCCGGGCCGACGGCGGGTTCGCGCCACGTCCCGGCTTCCGGCCGCTGACCCGTTTCGAGGGACAGGGACTGGACAAGGGTCATGTGGTGAACGATCTGCTCTTCCGCCGCGTACAGCAGCGTGAGCAGGAGCGGAACCAGAAGCGGAAGCAGGAGCAGAAGCAGCAGTCCGAACTGCCCCCCACAGGCGCCTGACGACCTGCCTGCACAGCCCGGCGGGGCGTACCACGCGCCGTCGCGGGCGGCGCCCGTCCCTCGTTAGGGTCAATGCAATGGCCACCAGTTCCCCCTACCCGACGCACCCCAGCGGCCCCACCGGTGGGTATGTGTTCAGGCCCACCCGCTGGTGGCAGCGGAAGAGCGTCAGATACGGGGCGCTGATAGGACTGCTCGCGGTCTCCGGGCTCGTCATCCTCGCCCTCGTCCGCGAACAGACCGGCACGGAGGGGTTTCTCGTCGGGCTGGGGCTCGCGGTGCTGCCCGTACCCCTGCTCATGGCGGCGTTCCGGTGGCTGGACCGCGTGGAGCCCGGCCCCTGGCGGAACCTGGTGTTCGCGTTCGCCTGGGGGGCGTGTGCGGCGGCGCTGATAGCGATCGTGGCGAACAGCTTCGCGACACGGTGGATAGCGACGGCCACGGCCGACCCCTCGCACGCCGACACCCTGGGTGCCACCGTCATAGCTCCCGTGGTCGAGGAGAGCGCCAAGGCCGCCGCCGTCCTGCTGGTCTTCCTCTTCCGGAGACGGGACTTCACCGGGGTCGTGGACGGCGTGGTGATCGCGGGCTTCACCGCGACGGGATTCGCCTTCACCGAGAACATTCTGTATCTGGGGACCGCCTTCGGGACGGACCAGCTCAGCGGGGGGAGCGGCCTCGCGTCGGTCACCGCGGCCACGTTCTTCGTCCGGGTGATCATGTCGCCGTTCGCGCATCCCCTGTTCACCGTGTTGACGGGGATCGGGTTCGGGGTGGCGGCGTTCTCGGCGGAGTGGCAGCGGGGGCGACGGGTGCTCGTGCCGGTGGGCGGACTCCTGCTCGCCATGGGGATGCACGCGGTCTGGAACGGGTCGGCGACGTTCGGCGAGTACGGGTTCTTCGCGGTCTACGCGGCGTTCATGGTGCCGGCGTTCGGGTTGCTGACGTGGTGGGTGATCTGGGCTCGCCAGCGAGAGCTGCGGACCGTGCGGGAGGGCCTGCCCGCGTACGCGGCCGCGGGGTGGCTGACGCCGGTCGAGCCGTATGTCCTGGGGTCGATGCGGGCTCGGCGGGTGGCGCGGGAGTACGCGGCGCATCACTTCGGGAAGGCGGGGGCCCGGTCGATCGCGGAGTACGAGGCGTACGCGACGAAGTTGGCCTTCCACCGGTACCGGGGCTTGCGGGGGCGGGCGGGGAGTGACTTCGCGCTCCGGGAGCGGGAGTTGCTGTTCGAGCTGTGGCGGAGGCGGGAGCTGGCTCGGCCGGCCATGAGGTACGCCGGGCGGGAGGTCGGGGCGAAGTACGCGTACGGGTACGGCCATGGGTACGGGTACGGGTACGGGGCGTTCGGGGGGTACGGGTCGGTGTACGCGCAGCCCGTGGTCCACGGGACCGCGTCGTGCCCCGCGTACAACCCTTATCTCTCCTAGGCTTCGCGCGCCGTCGGGGCGGGGTCGGGACCGTGCGTGGGCGGTCGGCTCACGGCCCCGGCGGCGTGGGCGGGACTACGCCGAGGCCTCGGTCAGGCGGTTCAGTTCCGAGGACGCGAAGAGACGTCATGTCCGAGGTCGACGAGCGGGCCGGACGCCCGCATTGCCCATCGCCACCGGCACGGCGCGCGCTAGCGTGGCGCGATGGCCCCGAGCCAGTCCTCGACGGTGAGGACCTCGGCCCACTGCGGGAACAGCCTCTCGGTGAGCATCGCGTGGACCTCGGGGTCGGTGTCGAGGCAGGCGTCCGCCAGGACGGTGAGGCCGAAGTCCAGGTCGATGGCGTGCCACAGGGTGGACAGCACCACGGCGCTGGTGGCGATGCCGGTGAGAACGAGGCTGTCGATGTCGCGGGCCCTGAGCACCAGGTCGAGGTCGCTGCCCGAGAACGCGCTCCCCCGTCTCTTGGTGACCACGACCTCGCCCTGCCGGGGCGCGACGTCGTCGTGGATCTCGGTGCCGGGCTCGCCCTCGGTGAACAGGCCGGCCCGCAGGACGTTCGCCATCACCTTGTTGCGCGGGCTGACCCGCGGATCGCCCGGCCGTAACCCCATCACCACGTAGATCACGGGAATGTCGGCGGCCCGGGCTCCGTCGATCGCCCCGCGCAGGCGCGGCAGATATCCGGAACCGTCGTCGGCGATGGCCACGACGTCCCGTTGGACGTCCATCACCAGAAGTGCGCTCTTCGCCATGCCTGCCGTCCCTTCTCCGGGAGAACAAGACGAACGCCGCGTGGGCCCGAGGGCGGACGCGGCGTCGCTGGTTCTGTCTTAGGTGGCGACGGACTACGGGGTGAGGCCCTTGCTGCGGAGCCAGGCCGCCGGGTCGATGCCGCTGCTGGAGCCGCCGGGGTGGACCTCCATGTGGAGGTGGGCGCCGGTCACGTTGCCGGTGGCGCCGACGCGGCCGATGACGTCCCCGGTGGCGACCTTCTGGCCGACGCTGACACCGATGGAGGACTGGTGGGCGTACCAGATCTCGGTGCCGTCATCGAGGGTGAGGACGGTCTTGTAGCCGTAGGAGCCCTCGTAGCCGGCCTGCGTGATGGTGCCGCTGTGGACGGCCTTGATGAGGGTGCCGGTGGGGGCCGCGAAGTCGAGGCCGGTGTGGTAGCCGGAGGACCAGTACGGGCCGGCCTGACCGAAGGTGGAGGTGAGGGTGTACGAGGAGGTGGGGAGAGCGAACTGCTTGGCCAGGGCGGCGAGGCGCTCGGCTTCCTTCTTCTCCGCGGCCTCCTCCTCCGCCTTCTTCTTGGCGGCGGCCTCCTTGGCCTCGGCTTCCTTCTTCTCCTGGGCGGCCTGCTCGGCGGCCTTGTCCGCGGCGGCGGTCTGCGCGGCCTCGGCGGCGGCCTTGTCGAAGGCGTCCTGCTGGGACTCGGCCTGCGCCATGATGCGGGCGCGCAGCGCCTCGCCGGCGTCCGCGGTGCCCTGTTCGGTCTCGGCGGCGGTCAGACCGGCGCTGCTGAGCGGGGTCTTGGAGACCTCGGGCTCCGGCTCGTCGGCCTCGTCCTCGAAGACCGAGCCGACGTTCGGCATGTCGGGCATCGATATGGAGACCGGGGCCTTGCCGGACTGCGCGCTGGCCATCCCGGCACCGCTGACGGCGGCTATGACACCGACGCCGAGCACCGTGGAGCTACGGGCAAGTCCGTTACGGGCGAGTACGCCGCTCTTCTTGGCGACGCGGTGCCGACCGCGAACGGGGCGCAGGGTGTCCTCGCTGGGGTTCCACTCCTGCCAGGGGCCCTCGTTGTCGCTGTTGTAGCTGCCGTAGCCGAACGTCTGGCTCTCGCCGTCGCGTTGGGTCGGCACGAACGGGGCTTCGGTCGCGGACCGGTTCGACGCCACGTAGGCGTACTCCTTCCTTCCTTTTCGCCTACCGGGTTAGCTGACGGGTTCGGAGCAGGAAGGTCTCCTACGCGCGTAAACCGGTCGTGCGGACTGCCACGGCGGTTTGCGTGCGATTCACCCCAGGGTGGTGGTTCCCCGGTTCCCTTGCGGGATTCGACGCGTGAGCACGGAGCCGTCTCTTGTGACGGCTGGGACGACCGCGCTGCGTTATCGAACGTTAATAGACGCCAGTACTCCATTCCAAGCTGTTCTTAATGATCGTTCCGGCTTTCCCGCTGGACTTTACGGGTCATGAGGGGCCGAAAACGGGCGAGTTGACCTTGACTCACGAGTAACAGTCGCCCTGACGTGACGTCAGTTGTTATACGGAGGACGGTGGGACGGACACGCTCGGTGACACCGCCGTTCGGCGGCCTGGTGTTCGGTGACCTCGGCACCTCAGGGACGGCGGACCGCCAGGAGGGCCATGTCGTCCGTGGTGCGGTCGCCCGCGTGTCGGCGCACCTCCTCCGCGAGCGTCGTCAGCAGGGCGCGCGGGGCGGTGAAGACACGGCCGGCGAGGCGTGCGGCCGGGTCGTAGAAGACGCCGTGCGCGTCCCGCGCCTCGGAGAGGCCGTCGGTGTAGAAGAGCAGCGTGGCTCCGGGCGGGAACCCGGTCTCCTCCGCGCGGTCGGGCCAGGTGCCCAGGTCGTCCATGCCGAGCGGCAGCGCGGGCTGCGGGGCGTCCAACGTGCACAGGGTCCCGTCGGCGTGCAGCATCAGGGGGGAGGGGTGGCCCCGGTTGACGATCCGGGCGCGGCCCGCGCCGTGCGGGAACTCGGCGAGCACGGCCGTCACGAACCCCTCGAACTCCACCGCCGCGTCCCGTCGCGTGGCCTCCCGCCGCGTGGCCTCCCGGTCCAGCGCCCGTTCCAGTCGCTGGACCACCGCTTCGAGCGTCGCCTCCTGCTCGGCCGCCTCCCGGAACGCCCCGATCAGCACCGCCACCGCCGACACCGCCCCCAGCCCCTTGCCGCGTACGTCGCCGACGATCAGCCGTACGCCGTGGGGTGAGTCCTGCACCGCGTACAGATCGCCGCCGATCGACGCCCCGGCCTGCGCGGCCTCGTACCGCGCGGCGATCTCCAGCCCGCCGATCCACTCCTGCGGCACCGGCAGTACGGCCCGCTGCGCGGCCTCGGCGATCTCCCGGGCCGTGGCGAGCCGGGCGTCGCTGCGGCGCACGAGGCGGTTGATCAGGACGGCCAGTACGGCGACGGTGGCGACCGTGACGATCTCGGTGATCGCGTCCTCGTGGCCGGAGTCGACGTCATAGACGCGTACGGCGCTGATGCCGGCCACCGACACGGCGCCGACGATCACCGTGCCGTACAGCGTGAAGAGCGGGGCCGTCACCAGGGGCGCGGCAGTGAAGAAGGGGATCGCGGTGAACTCGCGCGGGGTGAAGTGATCGTAGAAGAGCCCGATGGCGATCAGCAGCACGGGAAGGGCGCGGGCGAGCGTACGGGCGGACGGGAACCGGCGCCCGCCCGGCTCCCGCATGTCCTCCGCGCCCTCTCGCTGCCCCACGGGTACAGGGTTTCCGGCGGTGGGCGGCGGGGCTAGTCGGTGGGGCCGAGTGGGCTAGGCCCCGTCGGAGGACGTGTGGGAGGGCGGGCGCAGCGGGGGCGGGAGGGCCGGCGCGGCAGGGGGCGGGCAGGCGGCCGGGCTCAGCCCGCCGAGAGGCCCGTCAGACCGCCCGTCAGCTCGTGCAGGGGGAGGGTGTGCTGGGTCTGGAGGACCTTGGCGCGGAGGTAGCGGACGTTGTGGGCGGTGGTGAAGACGCCCGTGGGGACGCGGTCGCGGACGCCCACGCCGAGGTCGCGCAGCTGCAGGGCCTTGTCGGGGTTGTTGGAGAGCAGGTCGAGCTCGTCGATGCCGAGGGCGCCCAGCATCTGGGCCGCCGCCGTGTAGTCCCGGGCGTCCTCCGGCAGTCCGAGCGCCGCGTTCGCCTCGTAGGTGTCGAGGCCCTGGTCCTGGAGGGCGTACGCGTCGAGCTTGTTGTAGAGGCCGATGCCCCGGCCCTCCTGGCGGAGGTAGAGGAGGACGCCGCCGCGGTCGGCGATCCGCTCCACCGCCTCGCGCAGCTGCGGGCCGCAGTCGCAGCGGGCCGAGCCGAACACGTCGCCGGTCAGGCACTCGGAGTGCAGCCGGACCAGCGGGGCCGTGCCGGGGGCCGGGTCGCCGAGGACGATCGCCAGGTGCTCCCGGCCGTCGACGAGGTCGTGGAAGGTGACCATGTCGGCGTCGACGCCGTAGCCGTCCTGGAAACGCAGCGGTACCCGGACGCGGGCACGCGGGGTGGCAGCGGGAAAGTCGGGCATGCGGTTCTCCGGTCCTGGTGAGGGTGCCCGCTGTGCTTCAGTTTTGAAGCACAACGCTCGCAGCGACTCTAACCCGTGCTTCAAATTTCAAGCAACAGAATTGGGGATTCGTCACATCCCCGTCACGCGCGGTCCCGCTCGTCGCGCCGACTCGGATCCCGCTCGTCCTGCTGGCCCGACGGACAGGCGCGGCGGCGCCACGGAAGGTCGTCCGAGCCGGGGGCCGTCCGGGGGTCCCCGCCCTGGATCGCCGCCGCGATGGTCGCGCAGATCTCCTCGAACTGCGCGATCTGCTCGGGACCGAGGTGGTCGAAGACGGCCTTGCGCACCGTCTCGACGTGCCCCGGCGCCGTGCGCTCCAGCAGGGTCATGCCCTCGTCGGTGAGCACGGCGACACTGCCGCGCTTGTCCCACTGGCAGTCCTCGCGCCGGACCACGCCGTCCTTCTCCAGCCTGGTCACGACGTACGTCAGCCGACTGCGCGTGATCTTCAGACGCTCGGCGAGCTCGGTCATCCGCATCCGGCGCTCCGGCGCCTCGGAGAGGCTGGACAACACGGAGTAGTAGAGGTGCGGCAGGCCGGCCTCCTGCTGGAGCTGCCGATCGAGCGCGTCCTCCAGGAGGGAACTCGCGGCCACGTAGGCACGCCAGGCACGCTGTTCGTCGGGGGTGAGCCAGCGGGTCGTCATACGTACAGTGTAGTTATTGTTTAAAACTTGAACCAAGGGAGCGCGTCCATGCCCCAGCCCTACGTCCTGTTGTCCGCCGCCGTCTCCCTCGACGGCTTCCTGGACGACACCGGACCCGAGCGGCTGCTGCTCTCCGGACCGGCCGACTTCGACCGGGTCGACGAGGTGCGCGCGGCCAGCGACGCCATCCTGATCGGCGCCGGCACCCTGCGTACCGACAACCCCCGGCTGCTGGTCAACTCCCCCGAGCGGCGCGCGGCCCGGGTCGCCGCCGGGCTCCCCGAGTACCCGCTCAAGGTCACGGTCAGCGCGTCCGGCGAACTCGACCCGGCGGCCCGGTTCTGGCACACCGGCGGCGAGAAGGTCGTGTACACGACCGACAAGGGCGCCGAACGGCTGCTCGGGCTGGGCCTGCCGACCGGACCGCGGGGCGTGGCCGTGGTCTCCGTCGGCCCCGAGCTGGAGTGGACGGCCGTCCTCGACCACCTCGGAGACGTACGCGGCGTCCGCCGCCTCATGGTGGAGGGCGGCGGCCGGGTCCACACCCAGCTCCTCCAGCAGGGCCTCGCCGACGAGGTGCAACTGGCCGTCGCACCGCTCTTCGTGGGCGAGGCGGACGCGCCCCGGCTGTTCGGGACCGGCGCCTACCCCGGGGGGCCGAAGAGCCGGCTGCGGCTGCTGGAGACCCGGCCGGTCGGCGACGTCGTCCTCATCCGCTACGCCCCCACCGTCCCCGGCACGGGCCCGGCCGTCTCCCCCGCCGACCGGCACTGGCTCGACCTCGCCTGCACCCTGGCCGCCGCGTGCCCGCCCTCACGGACCGCGTTCAGCGTGGGGGCCGTCGTGGTCGCGGCGGACGGTACGGAACTGGCCCGCGGCCACTCCCGCGAGGGCGACGACCCCGTGGTCCACGCCGAGGAGGCCGCCCTCGCCAAGCTCGACCCCGCCGACCCGCGCCTCGCCTCCGCCACGGTCTACAGCAGCCTCGAACCGTGCGCCCGCCGCGCCTCCCGGCCCGCGCCCTGCGCCCGGCTCGTCCTCGACGCGGGCGTCCGCCGCGTCGTCACGGCCTGGCGCGAGCCGGACACGTTCGTCGAGGACGCCGCGGCGGGCAACGCGGTGCTGTCGGCGAAGGGCGCCGAGGTGGTCGTGGTGCCGGAGTACGAGGAGCGGGCGAAGGCACCCAACAGGCATCTGCTGGGCTGAGCGGGGCCACCGCGAGGACCGCCGGACAGGGGCTGCCGTTAACCGTGTGCTCAGGGGTCCCGCGGATGGCGTACACTGGTTTCAACGACGCGGGGTGGAGCAGCTCGGTAGCTCGCTGGGCTCATAACCCAGAGGTCGCAGGTTCAAATCCTGTCCCCGCTACTGAAGGCCTGAGGCCGGAATCCGACAAGGATTCCGGCCTCAGGTGTTTGTGCCTGTGCATGCTGTGATGCCGCATGCCCTGGACCGGGTACGGCGGGCTGCCGCCACCGCCTCGGTGTAGAGCTCGCGGGTGAGGTCCTCCGGGGCGATGCCGAGGTCGGCGAGTACGGCGCGGATGTCGTCGAGGGCCGCGACGACCTCGGCCTCCTCCTGGACCAGGGTCTCGACCTCCAGGAACGTGCCGTCCAGCTCGGGGACCCGTACGAGGGTGGCGAGCAGCTGTCGCCCGTACGCCTCGAAGGCATGGCTACGGCACCGCTTCTCGAACACGATCGCCGGTACGTAGCCGAGGTGCTCCAGGATGGCGTGCGCGTTCCGCGCATCCTCCACCCGCGTCTCGTACTCGGGCTTCGAACCGGACGCCTCGTCCACGGCGGCCCCCTTGAAGGTGAGCACCGTGCGCCGGTCCCCCGTGCCGTGGTCGGCCACGAACCGCAGCCGCAACTCCTCGCCCCGTGCCCGCAGGCTGCCGTCGGGCAGGTCGTAGTACGTGTCCTGGTAGGTCTCGGACCTGCCCTCCCCCAACTCGTCGAGCGCCCGCGCGACGGCCTCCGGCACACGGACACGGGCCTTCAACTCTGCCTCGATCACGCCTGGCCCCTCTCCTCACTCTCGACTCTTCCCCACGCTCTTTCCCTACTGTCGTCCCTCGGGGGGCCGCTGTCGGCGCCGGCGTGGGTCGTGCCGTGGGTCACCGAGGGACGGGGGTGCCTCCGCCGTCAGGCATGCGCCCGAGCAGTGAGGTACGGGTCCCTGCGGAGGGCTTCGCGGCTGCCGAGGAGGGTGCCGGCGGCCAGGCCGGCGGCGGGCAGCAGCAGTGCGGCCGCGGCCCAGGCCGGGCCGGGGAGGGCGCCCGTGGCGGTGATGGGCAGGCCGAGCAGATCGCTGAGCGGACCGGCCGACGCCACGGACGCCCCCGTACCGACGAGCACGCCCACCACCCCGGCCGTCCCACCGGAGAGCAGGGCCTCACTGAGCAGGATCCGCCTCAGCTCCGCCCGCCCGGACCCGAGGATCCGCAGAACGGCGAACTGCCCGACCCGAGCCCGCGTACTGTCCGCCGCCCGGACCGCCCCGAGGGCGACCGCACCCACCGCCAGGACCAGCACCCCGACCCGCATCGCGAGGTCGGCCACACCGAAGAGCCCCGGCAGGTTGCGGACGCGATCGGACACCGGTGACGCCGAGAACCCCTCCCCCTGGAGCGACTCGGTCGCGGCGGCCACCTGACGCTGATGCCCGACCAGCACGACGGCGGACTGCGCGCCTTCCCGCGCCCGGAAGATCTCCGGCGTGAGCCCGGCACGCGCCGCGGCCAGCAGCGCGGCCGTGTCCTCCGACAGATAGGCGACGTCGGGGCCGTCGGCCTGCCACGCGGGGTCGTAGAGGGCGGTGACCTTCAGCCTGATGACGGCGGTGGTGCCGGACGCGGCGCCCGTGGCCTTCGTGTACCCGAAGGCGACGGTACGCCCGAGGAGCGGGGCGAAGTCGGTCCCCTGCGCGGCGGCCGGCAGCACCACCTCCTCGCGACCGAGCCCGGCGGAAGCCGCGGGGAGCCGTCCCTTCACCAGCGGCAGGTCGTCACCCGGCGTCAGGGTGTGGCCGGCCAGGTCGTACGTCCCGTCCTCCTCGGCGTACAGCACGGAGGGGTAGTCGGCGACGACCCGGCGGACGCCCGGTACGTGCGCGGCGTCCCGCAGCGCCGAGGTGGTGAGCGGCCGGACCGACGTGTCGCCCTCGAACGACGAGAGCTCGATCTGGGTGAGCCCGCCCGACCCCAGTACGTCCCGTTCGACCGCACCGGCGGCCCCGGCCGCCACCCCTGCGGACGTGGTCAGCAGCGCGGCCAGAATCGTGAGCGTAGGCAACGCCCTGCGCAGCGAACGGCCGTCCCGCGTCCACGTGTACAGACTCCACCGGCTCATCCGAGGCTCCTCTCGGGGGCGTTCAGCGGCTCGGCCGCCGACAGCACTCCCTCGTCGAGGACATGGCGCCGGTCGCAGGTCTCGGCGACCGCCGCGTCGTGCGTCACGAGCAGCACGGCCGCACCCCGCTCCGCACACGAACGCAACGCGTCCATCACCGACCTCGCCGTCCTGGGGTCGAGACCAGAGGTCGGCTCGTCGGCCAGGATGAGCACCGGCTGCTTCACGGCCGCCCGCGCGACGGCGATACGTTGCCGCTGCCCACCGGAGAGTTCGGTGACCCGGGACTCGGCCAGGTCCCCCATGCCCAGGTCGCCGAGGAGCGCCCTGGCCTCCGTACGGTGCCGGGCGAGCCGGGGGCCGAAGGCGGCGGCCACGTTCTCCCAGGCGTTGAGGAACGGCAGCAGCCCGAGATCCTGCAGCACGATGCCGATCGACCTCAGTCGCATCAGGTCCCGGTCGGCGGCGGCCAACGCCCCCGTGTCCGTGCCGGTGATGTGCAGAGAGCCGGCCGTCGGGGACAGGATCAGCCCGAGCAGGGCGAGCAGGGTGCTCTTGCCGGAACCGGACGGTCCCTCGACGGCGGCCGTGGTTCCTGCGGCAAGGGTGAGATCGGCACGGACCAGACCACCGCCGGACGCGTAGCCGAAGGCCAGGCCTTCGGCTACGACGGCGGGTGGGGAGGCGGTGTTCATGAGGCGGAGGCGTCCTTCTGGTGCGAGGGCTGATACGTGAGGGGGGTCAGGCAAGGAGGTAGTACGCGGCCCTGGTGGCCTCCGCCGACGCCCTGCCGCCCGGCGAGGCGGCGTACAGGTCCGGGAACTTCCGGTCGCGGTGGCGCCGGAGCAGCCCGGGCAGGTCGTCCCACAGTTCCTGCGGGATGCTCCGGTCCGAGGCGAGCGCCGCCTGAACGGCGTCCGAGGCGGTCACCAGGTCGCCCTCCCGCAACGACTTCCGCGCCTGGGCGACGAGGTCGGTCCCTTCGGTGAGCCGTTCCGCCGACGCGGTGCATCCGGCGTCCGCGAGCACGGTCACGATGCGCAGCGAGCGGGAGGACAGCCGCGCGCCGTCGCCCTTGCCCTCTCCGTCCGGCAACTCGACGGCCGTACGCCCGCACGCGAGCCCGAACTCCGCACGGGCCGACATGACCCCGTACCAACGGCGCTCGTTCTCCGTCGTCAGCCGTGCGGGCACCTCCAGTCGGGCTGCCTCCGCCGTCCCCTTCTCGGCCTGCGGTCCACAGCTCAGGGCCAGCCGGTGACACGTCATGGCGAGCAACAGCCGGTCGGACGGGTCGAGAGCGCTACCGGTGTCCGAACCCATCCGCGTCAGCCGCCGTTCGAGCCAGTACGGCGTGTGTTCCTGCTGTGCGGCGGCGGTCAGGGCCCGCGCCGCGTTGTACGTGGCCGTCAGCGTCCCCAGTTGGGCCGGTGACTTCGCCACGAGACCATCGGATCGCACGCGCCCGACCGGCTCGGGGAGCGAACCGGCGGCGCCGCCGGCCCCGTCTCCGCCGAGGGTGAGGGCTCGGCGTACAAGCCACCGTGTCTGCGTGTCGGAGTCCGCCAGGTACGGCAGCAGACATGCGTACGTCTGCCGAGTCAGCCGATGCCTCAGCAGGGTCAGGGCGGCCCGCTGGATGGGGTCGAGGCCGGTGCAACCGGCCGCCAATCGCACGTCCGCGTCCCGAAGGGCACGATGCGCCCACGCCCGGACGCCGACTCCACGCAACGCCTCCACCGCGTAGAGCACCGGTACGGCACGCTCGGCACGAGCGGTGTCCGCCACGAGGGTGTTCAGCGTGGCCCGAGACACGTCGTCGCCCTGCCCCAGGCAGGTCAGGGTCTGCAGGAAGGCGGCTCGTGTGGCGAGTGAGGTCAGGGAGTCGTCCTCCTCGTCCGGCGTACCCAGGTACCCGAGCGCCTCGTGTGCGGCCCGCTCGCGAAGTCCGGCCCGGTCCAGGACGGTTGCCGCGCTCCGGCTGTCGTCCGGCTCGGCCCCCGTCAGTGAGAGGCACACGTAGTGGGCCCGCCAGGCCGGGGTGTCGAGGGCGTCCGTACGGGCGAGCTCGGCAAGCGGGCCGAGCCGCAACTCCGGCACTCCGCCCGGCCCCTCACCTCCTCGGTGGCGCTCGGCGAGAGCGGCCTCCAGTCGCCCGTACGCGGTCGGATACAGCGCGGGGTCGCGCCCGACGTCGGCACGCGTGGCCCGGACGAGGTCGTTGGCGCCGCGCAGGGCGTCGAGTTGCCCGGCCAGCTCACCACCGGGCGGCGCGGGCCGCTCCACGGGGCCGCCGCCGAGCACCGAGGCGCTGAGAGCAGCGGCGACGGTGACCGCGCCCAGGGCCAGGAAAACCCGCCGCCGACGATCGACACGCACACGGGGCTTCCCCTGGTTCTCCTGCTTCGCCTGCTTCCTCTTGGCTTTCTTTTCTCTCTTCTCTCTCACCGATCGGTCCCGCCGGTTCAGTCGTTGGCGCAGGCAGAGGCGAACGCCTTGACGCCGGACTTGAAGGCACCGCCGTCGGAGCAGGTGGTGATACTGGTGTTGAGCGATCCGCCCGGGTCGGCGATACCGCTGACGTCGGCGATCCAGGTGTTCTTGTTCGTCCAGCTGACCTGCCGGGTGTTCTCACTCACCGGCGTGCCGCTCGGGCTCAGCGCGAGGGTCGCCTGCCAGCCGTTGGCCTTCACCGTCGCCGTGTTGCTGATCTTGCTGACCCGGTACCTGGTCCCGCCCCTCATGGTCTTCGTCGACGTCTTGAAGGAGCACTTGTCGGCGTAGGCGTTGCACTGCCACGCGCTGACCTCCACCCTGGCCCCGGTGCCGGGCAACGGCGTCGACCCCGCATCCGAGATGGCGGCGGTCGGCACGGCCGACCCCACCACCAGAATCCCGACGAACCCCGCCGTCACCAGGATCCTCTTCATCCGCCCCTCCCCGCGTTCACGGCGCACACATGCAGACATGTCGCCCCAACCAGGCGATGAACTGAATATGTTGCGCAAATCCCAAGGAGTGGCCGAAAAGCGACGCGTGAATGCCGCGCTCGCCCCAGAAGAAACCATCAAGCGGAAGAGCGCCTGCCTCGGGTGAGCCTCAGGCGACCCCAGACCGCCCCATATCGATGGCCGGATGACCACATTCAGCCACCAGACAGTCGGCGTTGTTCACACCTGAGCGTGACGGCGACCGTCAACGGAATGCCGGTTGGTGTCCGGCATGCCACGCTCGGACGCGTGCCGCTCGCGCCAGGTGGCAGTGCCCAAGGGCAACGCGAAGGGCGATGCGAGGAGGTGGAGCGCGTGCCGGTCGACACGACCGGATCCGGGGCCGGCTCGCCGCCGGATCCGGTGGCACTTCTCCGGAGTCGCGCGTACCTGGCGCTTCTGGCGATGGCCGCGCTGATCGGTGTACCCGTGTCCGCGGCGGCGTTCGGGTTTCTCGCCCTGGTGGGCGAGGCCGAGCCCTTGATCTACTCGGATCTGCCCGAGGCACTGGGGTTCGACGGAACGCCGGCCTGGTGGCCGCTGCCGTTGCTCGCTGTCGGTGGACTGCTGGTGGGACTGACGGTCCGGTACCTGCCGGGGCACGGCGGTCATGAACCGAGCGCCGGGTTCCAGCCGACCGGTGCGCCCCCGCCCGTCGAACTGCCCGGCATCTTCCTCGCCGCCCTGGCGACGCTCTGCTTCGCCGCCGTCCTCGGGCCCGAGGCACCCCTCCTGGCACTCGGCAGCGGGCTCGCCGCCGGTGCCGTACGGCTGGTCGCACGCGACCCTCCGGAGCAGATGAGCGCGGTGCTGGGCGCGGCCGGGAGTTTCGCGGCCGTCAGCTCGCTGCTGGGGTCGCCGCTGCTGGGGGCGTTCCTCCTGATGGAGGCCTCCGGGTTGGGCGGGCCGATGATGACGATGGTGCTGGTGCCCGGACTGCTGGCCGCGGGTGTCGGCGCGCTCGTCTTCGTCGGGCTGGGCTCCTGGAGCGGGCTGGGCACCTACTCACTGGCCCTGAACGACGTACCCGAGGCGACACGCCCGACCGCGGCGGAGTTCGGCTGGGCGCTGGTCATCGGGTTGTCGGCCGCGCTCGTGGGTGCGGGCATCCGGTGGCTCGCCGTGCGGCTCCGCGAGCGCGTCGAGCGGCGACGGGTGCCTGCCACCGTGGTCATGGGCCTGGTCGTGGCGGGACTGGCGATCGGCTACGCGGAAAGCACCGGCAAACAGGCGACCGACGTGCTGTATTCGGGGCAGACGGCGCTGGACCCCTTCCTCGCCGACAGCGCCGCGTACTCGGTGGGCGCGCTGGCGCTCCTGGTGCTGTGCAAGGGCCTCGCCTATTGCGCGTCGCTCAGCGCTTTCAGGGGAGGCCCGATCTTCCCCGCGATGTTCGTGGGAGCGGCGGGCGGCATCCTCTGCTCCCATCTGCCGGGGCTGAGCCTGGTCGCGGGGTTCGCGATGGGCATCGGGGCGATGAGCGCCGCGATGCTGCGCCTCCCGCTGGTCTCCGTCCTTTTGGCCACCCTGCTGATCGGGGCCCAGGGGGTCACCGTCATGCCGCTGGTGATCGTGGCGGTGGTGGTCGCGTACGTCGCCACGGTGAGGCTGACGCCTCCGGCTGCGTCGGAGGCGGGGCATGGGCGAGGGCCGGGGGTGGCGTAGGGGTCGGGGCGACCACAGGTGTGAGTAGACGCTCCACCCGGTACCGGCAGACGAAAACCCTGGGCTCGGCGACGCGCAGGGCGTCCGTTGCAGTATCACTTGCGGTATCAAGGGAGCCGGGTTCCAGTCCAGGGAAGAGGAACCTAGACCGACCGACATCCACCACTGTCTCGTCCGCACGCGGCCGTACGGGGCATCCCGGAGGAGACGCGCCACCCGTCACCCGCTGCGGCGGCGCCGCGACCCGGCGAGGGCCCTGATGCGTGCCCGGGGCTGGAGGCGGGCGAAGTGCCGGGAGAACCGTTCGGGAGATCGTTCAGGGAGATCGTTCGGGCACGAGATCCATCCCCGCGTGTCACATCCCTGCCCTGCGCGCGTGAGGGCCCGCGGATACCGGCGGGCCCGCTCACCTCAAGCGTCGGCCGATGGATCGGACGATTCGTCGGCACGGCGGTATTCGGCGTTGATGCGCTGGGCTTCTTCGAGCTGGTCCTCGAGGATGATGATCCGGCATGCGGCCTCGATCGGGGTGCCCTGGTCGACGAGTTCACGCGCGCGGGCCGCGATACGAAGCTGGTAGCGGGAGTAGCGGCGGTGTCCGCCCCCGGAGCGCAATGGTGTGATCAGTCGCGCTTCGCCGATGGCCCGGAGGAAGCCGGGAGTGGTACCGAGCAACTCGGCGGCCCGGCCCATCGTGTAGGCGGGGTAATCGTCGTCGTCGAGACGTCCTAGCGACTCGTCTGCTGTCATCTCACCTCTCTGTGGAACGCGTCGAGGGGCCTTGGTGCCGTACGGCACCAAGGCCCCGAAGGAACTGCAAACACCATCTGCCGACTTTAGTACTGCGTCGGCCTTCTACTTCCGCACAGCCGCCCGATACGCCGACGGGGGTGCGGGGATCGCGGATGCGTGACCGGAGACCACCTGCCTATCGATGTCCTGCGGTACCCGAGCTCATGTCTCCGGCCCGGGCGATCCTGATGGCGCTCGACTCCTCCGTTCTTGCTTCTGAACCAATCACTTACAAAACGGGGACTGCGTACGGCGGCCCCTCATCACTGCGGGCCACCCGGTCCGGTCGTCAGTCCCGTCGCCGTCGTACAACAACCTGGCTCCGAAACTCCACCACCGCACCGTCATGCGTGTACTGCTGCCCGGCAGTTCGTGTCTGCCGGGGCTCTCTCGATCTCGGCTACGAGAGAAACGTTAATGAACCAAGTCCTCAATGTCTACTCCGGCGAGCATAGATTTTGGAGCACCCGGCGATGAGGTATCCCTCTCGGGTGATCTGCGAACACCTGGGACCGTCCGCAGCGCAGGTCCGGCGCACGGGTGAGCCCCCACAGCCGCGGCAGCGGGGTTCGGCGGGCCAGGGCCGACGTCCGGAACGCCCCGCCGCGTCCCCCGACGGGGCCTACAGCGGCAGGACCGCATGCGCCCGTCCTGCCGCTAGCGCCGCCGCCAGAGCCGCCCGCCCGGGACGGTGCATAGAATCCGGTGCCATGCCGAAGCCTGACGAGCTGATCGTTGACATCGCCGCCCTTGTCGAGTCCGGGCACAGCAACCAGATGTCGCTGACCGTGGTCACCGGTGGTGCTGTCATCACCGGTCGCCTCGCTCCCGAAGCCGTGTGGAGGCAGCGGGTGTCGGAGGTGCTGACGGACTCCGCCCACCTCAGCGAGTTCTCCGCCGTTTTCGACACCCCCGCGAAGAAGGACGGGCCACCCACGCACCTGCACTTCCATGTCGCCCGGATCCTGCAGGGCACGGTCGGGATCCCGGAGACCGGCGGGATGTACCGCGTTGCGATCGAGGAGGTCAGTGCCTGGACCATGGGCGACTTCAGCTACTCCGACCACTGACCCACAGGCGGCCCGCCGCGCCGAGAACGGCACGGCAAGCAGTGGGGGTCCTGCCGGCGCGCGCCGGCTGGACCCCCACTGCCGTTCGGCTCAAGCCGGTCACGTCGGCCGGACGGGCAGGGGAGTGCCGAGCATCCCGGAAGCCCGCGACCGGCTCGACGAGGTGACCGCGTCCGAGAACCAGGCTCGCAGTGGCTTGGGAACGAAGCAGCGCCCGACCCGACCGAAGCCGACTCAGGCGCTGCTTAGCAGGTCAGAGGGGATATCCCCCACCCGCGAACCGTAGGCCCTGTGGGACTCGAACCCACAACCAATGGATTAAAAGTCCACTGCTCTGCCAATTGAGCTAAGGGCCCAGACGATGTTGCCTCCCCGAGCATAGCCGGACGTGGCCGGGAGTCCGATCGGGTATCGGTGACCCGGCCGCGTCGGAGTGCCGCAAAAAGGTTCGCCGCAGAACAGAACGGGCGGAAGATCGGCGGAAGTCGGGCGAGTTGGCCGAGCCGGGAGCCGCCAGGCGACGAAGGCCAGGAGCCCGAGCCCGGCCAGGGCCCGGCCCGGCCCGGCCACGCATCACGGGTCACGGGTCACGCATCACGGATCGATCGGCTCCGGCGCCCCCTTCCCTGCCGCCTCACGTGCCGCTTCCCCTGCCGCCTCCCGTGCCGCCTCCCGGGCCACACTGCGCGCGTGCTCAGGGTTGAGGAACCAGTGGCGGGCGGAGGCGGCCCACCAGATCGCCGCGAAGCCCAGCACCACGAGCACGGCGACGGGGGCGTAGTTGAAGTTCTCCCAGGTGACCGGGGAGAGCTGCGGGAGCATGAACAGCACGGTGATGAAGAGGACCCACACCACCGCGATCAGGCCGATCACCCGCGACCAGCGGCCCAGGTGCCAGGGGCCGCGCTCGAAGGCGTCGCCCTTGCGCAGCCGGAGCAGGGTCGGGATGACGTACGCGATGTAGAGGCCGATCACCGCGATGGAGGTGACGGCCGCGTACGCCGTGACATTGATCAGGTAGGGGAGGCCGAGGAGGAGCGCGCCGCCCGCCGCCAGCCAGACCGCCGCCACGGGGGTGCGCGTACGCGGGCTGACCGTGTGCCAGACGTGCGAGAACGGCAGGGCGCCGTCGCGCGAGAAGGCGTAGATCATGCGGCTGTTGGCGGTGACGGAGGCCATGCCGCAGAAGAGCTGCGCGCCGATGATGACGAGGAGGAGCAGCTTGCCGCCGGTCGCGCCGAGCGCGTCGAGGAGGATCTGCGCGGGCGGCACCCCGGTGGCCGACTCGCGCGCGCCGTCGTAGGACTGGATGGCGAAGGTGAAGCCGAGGAGGAGGACGAAACCCGCCACCCACGACGTCCAGATGGACTGGACGATGCCCTTGGGGCCGGCCGTCGACGCGTCGTGCGTCTCCTCGGTCATATGGGCGGAGGCGTCGTACCCGGTGAAGGTGTACTGCGCCATCAGCAGCCCCAGCAGCACCACGTACAGCCCGCTGCTCCAGCCCGTGTTGTTGACGAACTCGGTGAACACGAAGGACGCCGACTGATGGCTGTCCGGGACGATGACGAGCGCGCCGACGATGACGGCCACACCCACCACGTGCCACCACACGCTGATGCTGTTCAGCAGCCCGACGATCCGGACGCCGAAGGTGTTCAGCAGGCCGTGCAGCAGGAGGATCGCGGCGAAGAGGAGGATCGTCCGGCCCGGCGTCACCTCGAAGCCGAACTCCAGGTTCAGGTACGCCGCCAGGAAGGACGCGGCGCCGAAGTCGATGCCGGCGGTCACGGCCACCTGGCCGAGCACGTTGAACCAGCCCGTGAACCACGCCCAGGCCGCCGCGCTGCGCTCCGGCGCCAGTCGGTGGGCCCAGAAGTACAGGCCGGCGGAGGTCGGATAGGCCGAGCAGATCTCGGCCATGGCCAGACCCACGAAGAGCGTCATCAGACCGACCGCGACCCAGCCCCACGTGATCACCGCGGGTCCGCCGGTGTTCATGCCGAAGAGGTAGAGGGTCATACAGCCGGACAGGACCGAGATGATCGTGAAGGAGACCGCGTAGTTGGAGAACGCGGACATACGGCGGGCGAGGACCTGCGTGTAGCCCAGCTGGGCGAGCCGTTCCTCGTCGGACACCGAGACCGACACAGAGTCCGGGGCCGAAGCCCCGGCTGCCCCACGGGCTATGTCGTCATCTGTCATGCCCCCAGCAATTCCCTCTCCAGGGACGTGACATGCGCCACACCATGGCCGAAAACCGGCGAGGCGCGGAGGAGGGAAAGGCGCAGGGCCCGTACGACCGGAGTCGTACGGGCCCTGCGAGGTGTGTCAGCCGACGTCAGCCGTTGCGCTTCCAGCGCGGCTTCTCGTCACGACGGCCGAAGGAGGAGCCGGTGCCGGTGCCGGTGCCGGTGCCGCTACCCCGGTGGTCGTCACGACGGCCGTACGGGCGCTCGTGGCCGCCGGAGCGGAAGCCCGGACGGTCACCCTGGCGGTCGCGGTTGAAGGGACGGTCGCTGCCCCGGTGGCCGCCACGCTCGTCGCGACGCTCGAAGGAACGGCCACCACGGTCGTTGTCACGACGGAACCCACCACGGTCGTTGTCACGACGCTCGAAGGGACGCCCACCGCGCTCACCGTCACGGCGCTCGAACCCACCGCGCTCGTTGTCACGACGGAACCCGCCACGGTCGTTGCGGTCACGGTCGAAGGAACGCCCGCCACGCTCGCCGTCCCGACGCTCGTTGCGGTCGTTGTCCCGGCGGACACCACCGCGGTCGTTGTCGCGACGCTCGAAGGAACGGCCACCACGGTCGTTGTCCCGACGGAACCCACCACGGTCGTTGTCACGACGCTCGAAGGAACGCCCACCGCGGTCGCCGTCTCGACGGTCGTCACGGCGGTCGAAGCCACCGCGCTCGCCGTCGCGGCGGTCGTCGCGACGGAACCCGCCACGGTCGCCGCGGTCGTTGTCACGACGGTCGAAACCGCCGCTGCCCCGCTCCTCGCGGCGCTGACGCGGCTGGTCGTACGAGGGCTGCTCGACGATCGCGACCGGGGCCTCGACGGACGCGCCGTCCGTCTCGACGCCGGCGGCGCCGGTCTCCGACGCGACGGTGGCCGCGGCGGCCGCGACAGCCGCCTCCGGGTCCTCGCCCCGCTCCCGCGCGGCACGCGCGGTCAGCCGGTCGGCCTCCTCGCGCAGCTCGACGGCGCGACGCGTGGCCCGCTCCAACTGCTTGGTGAGGTGAGCGACTTCACGCTCGGCCTGCTGCGCGGCGTTGCCGGCGGACTCGGCCTGGACCTCGGTCATCGACCGGGCGCCGGTGATCTCGGCCACCTCGGGGTCGAACGACGTACCGCCCTGGATGATGTGACGCCCGGCGTCGACGCCCGCGTCCTCCATCAGCCGGAAGATCTGGCGGCGCTGGTGCGGCAGGGAGAGGGACACGACCGTGCCCGTACGCCCGGCACGCGCCGTACGGCCGGCCCGGTGCAGGTAGTCCTTGTGGTCGCCCGCGGGGTCCACGTTGAGGACGAGGTCGATGCCGTCGACGTGGATGCCTCGGGCGGCGACGTCGGTCGCGACGAGCGCGTTGACGTAGCCCTTCTTGAAGTCCTCCAGCACCCGGGTGCGCGCGCCCTGCGTCATACCGCCGTGCAGCGCGTCGGCCTTCACGCCGGAGTCGCACAGCTGCTCGGCGATACGGTCCGCGCCGAGCTGGGTGCGGACGAAGATGATGGTGCGGCCCTTGCGCGAGGCGATCGCGGCGGTGACCGGCGCCTTGTCCTTGGGCTTCACGATCAGGATGTGGTGCGACATGGTCGTGACGTTGCCCTGGGCGCTGTCGACCTCGTGCGTGACCGGGTTGCTCAGGTAGCGCTTGACCAGCGTGGAGATCTCGTTCTCCATCGTGGCGGAGAACAGCATCCGCTGGCCGCCGGCCGGGATCTGGTCGAGCAGTTCGGTGACCTCGGGCAGGAAGCCCAGGTCCGACATCTGGTCGGCCTCGTCGAGGACGGCGATCTGGACGTTCTCCAGCGAGCAGGCACCGCGGTTGATGAGGTCGCGGAGACGGCCCGGGGTGGCGACGAGGATGTCGACACCGCGCTCCAGGGCGTAGATCTGGTTGCCCATCGACGTACCGCCGCAGACGACCTTCATCTTCAGGCCGAGGACGTCGCCGTACGGCTGGAGCGCGTCCGCGACCTGCATCGCGAGCTCACGGGTCGGGGTGAGGATGACGGCGCGCGGCTTGTGCTTCTCGGTGCGGCCGCCGGCGAGCGTCGCCAGGGTCGGCAGCCCGAAGGAGAGGGTCTTGCCGGAGCCGGTGCGGCCACGGCCGAGGATGTCCTTGCCGGCCAGGGCGTCCGGGATGGTCGCCGCCTGGATCGGGAAGGGGCTGGTCACGCCGTTCTGCGCGAGCTTGCGCACGACGCCCTCGGGGAGACCGAGGGTCGCGAAGGTGACCTCGGGGGCCGCCGCCTCGACGGTGTCGTTCTCGCCGTTCTCGGGCACGACGACGTGATCAGTACTGGAAATGGACATGCGTATGCGAAACCTTCCGGAGTCTCGTCGGCACGCGCCCGTCAACTCCGTGATTCGCACACGACCGCCTCTATGCGGTCCGCCACGGCAAGGGAGAGTACGCGCCACACGGCGCGCTCTGCGGTGGCGCCGGGCAAATGGGATCAAACGATCTACCACCATACGCACCCACCACCCCTCTAGGCAAACTGAGCGGAGATCCGCAGGTCAGGGGCGCGCGGCAGATTCAGCGGGGCTGCGGCAGATACGGCGGGACCGCAGGGGCAGCGTCTCCGGCGAGCTCCGGGCGAGCCCTGTGCGGGCGTGGCGTACGCCACGCGGACGCCCTCCCCCGCCGCGGCGCCCTTCCGGACCAACCGCCGCGGACCTACGCCGTGTTGCCCGCCTGCGGTGCCGGCTCCCGTTCCACCAACTGCGCCCCCTGCTCGTGCGCGGACGACGACGGCTCGGCCGAAGGCTCCGGCGACGGCGGGGGCTCCACCGGCTTCGTCGGCTCCGGCTCGGGCTGCTCGACCGTCGGCGTGGGAGTCGGCTCACCCTTCGTCGGCTCGGGCTTCTCCGGCCGCTCGCCCTTCCCCTCGTCCTGTCCCCCCTTGGGCGGCTCCGCCCTGCCGGACGGCTTGGCGGCCCCGGACGGCGACGCAGAGGGGGAGGCGGACCGGCTGGCGGAGGGGTCGGGCGAGGCGGAGCCACGGCGCTTGCCCTGACCGGCCTGGTAGCCCGTGCCGCCTCCGCCCGTCACCGCGGAGCCCCCGTCCGGCTTCTCCCCGCCCCGCTGCCCCACGGACGGCGACGGCCCGGATTTCCGCCCTTCGTCCCCCACGCTCATACAGCCGCCGGCTGCCGCGACGGCCAGGACCGTGGCGGCCAGACGGACGGATACGTTCAAGGCACGCACGGCGGCCACCTCCGAGGGGGGCGGAATGAGGAGTCCCCCTGCCCAACTCCCGCCGCCCGCAAGAAGACACGCGCAGCGGGAAGCCCCTGCGCGCGCGGCCCGGAAGTGCCGCATGTCACGGCCCCGGCCGAGCGGCGCCCCCTCCCGAGGACGCGGGGACCTGCGTGACCGGCACCACGCCCGCCCGCACGCCCCACCGCCCCGAGCCCACTCGCACGGCCGCACCACTGGAGACGGCATTCCCCGGCCGAGACGGCAAGCAGCCCCCAGACGGCAAACGGCCCGGGACCGGCTATCCGTATCCGAGCGCGTGCAGCCGCGCGTCGTCGATCCCGAAGTGATGCGCGATCTCGTGCACCACGGTCACCTCGGTCTCCGCGACCACGTCCTCCCGCGACTCGCACATCCGCAGCGTCGGCCCCCGGTAGATCGTGATCCGGTCCGGCAGCACCCCGGCGTACCACTCACCGCGATCCGTGAGCGGAGTCCCCTCGTAGAGCCCGAGCAGCTCGGGATCGTCGGCGGGCGGTTCGTCCTCCACGAACACCGCCACGTTGTCCATCAGCCGCGTCAGCTCCGGCGGAATCCGGTCCAACGCCTCGGCGACCAGTTCCTCGAACTCCTCGCGCGTCATCTCCAGCACAGGGCCATTGTCATGCACGACCCCCGCAACTCGCCCCCCGCATATCCGTCCTCCCCCCTGGGCATACGGGACCAATGGCACGCGTCCCCGCCGCCCCAGCCACCCACGCCACCGACGCCACCGACGCCGACAAGACCGGCAACGCCCTGAGGACCGCCTTGCGGTCCGCTCTGCGCCGCGTCTCCCGGGCCATGCCCCGGGCCCCGCGCGCCCTGGCCCGGCACTACCGCTCCCGCCGCACGCACCCGACCCTCGAACTGGTCCACCACCCCCACCCCTGGGGACGTGCGCTCGGCCTCGTCGCGGTCGTGCTGCTCGGCGCCTGGCTGGGCCTGCTGATCGTCGGCAACGTCCGCACCCCCGTCGGCCCCATGAACACGACGATGACCCTGCGCCCGTCCCTCACCGGCGGTACGAAGATCAACGTCTCCCCCCTCGGCGCCCTGGAGCTGCACAGCCACAACGCCCCCGTCCGCCTGGACGTGAACGTCGACCAGCTCGACCCGGAACGCGCCCAGGCCCTGGTCGACCACCCCGAGCGGATCTCCGGACTGCAGGAGGAGATCGCCTCGGACGTGCAGCACGGCACCATCGACCTGGCCGTACGGTCGGGCGTCGCCGTCGTCGTCGGGGCCACCACACTGGGCCTCGCCGTGTTCCGCCGGCCCCGCCGCGCCCTCGCCGCGGGCGGCCTCGCCCTCGTCCTGCTGGCCGGCGCCGGCGGCACGGCCGCCGCCACCTGGAACCCCAACTCGGTCCTGGAACCCAAGTTCTCCGGCCTGCTCTCCTCCGCGCCGTCCCTCGTCGGCAACGCGCGCAGCATCGTCACCGAATTCGACATCTACCAGAAGGAGTTGGCCCGCCTGGTGACGAACGTGACCAAGCTGTACGACGTCACGTCCACGCTCCCCGCGTACCAGCCGGACCCCACGACCATCCGCGTGCTGCACGTCTCCGACATCCATCTGAACCCCGCGAGCTGGAAGATCATCGCCTCGCTGGTGGAGCAGTACGAGATCAACGTCATCGTCGAATCCGGCGACACCATGGACCACGGCAGCGCCGCCGAGAACGCGTTCCTGGACCCGATCGCCGACCTCGGCGCACCGTACGTCTGGGTGCGCGGCAACCACGACTCGCGCGAGACACAGCGCTATCTGGAGGGCGTCGACAACACGCACGTCCTCGACGAGGGGAAGGCGGTGACCGTCGGCGGGCTGCGCTTCGCGGGGATCGGGGACCCGCAGTTCACCCCGGACCGCTCGACCGACAAGGCGGGCCTGCCCTCGGAGCAGGTGGCCGGGCGGCAGCTGGCGGACGCCCTGCGTGCCCAGCGGGCGGCCGGCAGCCCCGTGGACATCGCGATCGCCCACAACCCGGACGCGGCCCGCGAGACGGACGGCGAGGTCCCGCTCGTGCTCGCCGGGCATGTGCATCACCCGGAGATGGAGGTCCTCGACCAGGGCACTCGCCTGCGTATCGAGGGCTCGACCGGTGGCAGCGGTCTGCGCGCCGTGGAGGGCAAGTACCCCGATCCCATCCAGGCCTCGGTCCTGTACCTCGACCGCGACACCCGGCGCCTCCAGGCCTGGGACGAGATCGAACTCGGCGGGCTGGGCCTGACGACGGCCGAGGTCAGCCGCCACCTGCCGAAGGAGAACCAGCCGGGGGCCGAACCCGGCGACGAGGAGTCCCCGTCCCCGTCGGGGAGCACGTCAACCGAGGAGTCCCCCGGTGGCCCGTAAACCGTTTTGGCGATACCTCCCGCCATCCCATATGCTTCTCACGTCCCCGACGCGCTGACGAAGCGCCCAGGCGGGCCGATAGCCCTCATCGTCTAGCGGCCTAGGACGCCGCCCTTTCAAGGCGGTAGCACGGGTTCGAATCCCGTTGGGGGCACGCAAGAACGTGTGCGACACTGTCGTACGCATCTTGGTCCTGTGGAGCAGTTTGGAGTGCTCGCCACCCTGTCAAGGTGGAGGCCGCGGGTTCAAATCCCGTCAGGACCGCTGGTGTTTCACGTGAAACATCGCGGCTGGGTAGCTCAGTTGGTACGAGCGATCGCCTGAAAAGCGATAGGTCGCCGGTTCGACCCCGGCCCCAGCCACAGCGAACGAAGACCCCCTCCGGGTAGCCGGAGGGGGTCTTCGCGTATGCGGCAAACGTGGACGTCTCCGGCGCACGCCCGGCGGTTCGGCCCCGCACCCGCGACGGGCGCACGCAAAAGCGTTCGCCCCTCGTTTCCCGGAGGTGAGATCCTGGGTCCCGTATGTCCACTCACCCTGCCCCCGCCCCCGCCTTCGGCGCCCTCGCCCCTCGTCTGGCCGAGCTGTCCCTGCGCGACGCGCACCGGCTCGGCCGCAGACTCGAAGGCGCGCGCAAGATCCGTAAGCCCGAGGCCCGGGCCGCCGTTCTCGCCGAGATCGAGGCGGAGGTCGCCAAGGGCGAGTCCCGCATGGCCGAGCGCGCCGCACGCGTGCCGGCCGTCACGTACCCCGAACAGCTGCCCGTCAGCCAGAAGAAGGACGAGATCGCGGCCGCCATCCGCGACCACCAGGTCGTCATCGTCGCGGGCGAGACCGGCTCCGGCAAGACGACCCAGATCCCCAAGATCTGTATGGAGCTGGGGCGTGGCGTGCGCGGCATGATCGGGCACACCCAGCCCCGTCGTATCGCCGCCCGTACCGTCGCCGAGCGGGTGGCGGAGGAGCTGCGGACGCCGCTCGGCGAGGCGGTCGGCTGGAAGGTGCGGTTCACCGACCAGGTCAACCCGGACGCCACCTTCGTCAAGCTGATGACGGACGGCATCCTGCTCGCCGAGATCCAGACGGACCGCGAGCTGCGCGCCTACGACACGATCATCATCGACGAGGCCCACGAGCGGTCCCTCAACATCGACTTCCTCCTGGGCTATCTCGCCCAGCTGCTGCCCAAGCGCCCCGACCTCAAGGTCGTCATCACCTCCGCGACCATCGACCCCGAGCGCTTCTCCCGCCACTTCGGCGAGGCGCCGATCGTCGAGGTCAGCGGCCGTACGTACCCCGTGGAGGTGCGCTACCGCCCCCTACTCGAAGAGGACTCCGACGACGCCGACCGCGACCAGATCACCGCCATCTGCGACGCCGTCGAGGAGCTTCAGGGCGAGGGCAAGGGAGACATCCTCGTCTTCCTCTCCGGTGAGCGCGAGATCCGGGACACGGCGGACGCGCTGGTCAAGAAGAACTACCGCTTCACCGAAGTCCTCCCTCTCTACGCCCGGCTCTCGCACGCCGAGCAGCACCGCGTCTTCCAGCCGCACACCGGTCGCAGGATCGTTCTGGCCACGAACGTCGCCGAGACCTCCCTCACCGTCCCCGGCATCAAGTACGTCATCGACCCGGGCTTCGCCCGCATCAGCCGCTACAGCCACCGCACCAAGGTCCAGCGGCTCCCGATCGAGGCGATCTCCCAGGCCAGCGCCAACCAGCGCAAGGGCCGCTGCGGCCGTACCTCCGACGGTGTCTGCATCCGCCTCTACAGCGAGGAGGACTTCGAGGCCCGCCCCGAGTTCACGGACGCGGAGATCCTCCGGACGAACCTCGCCTCCGTCATCCTCCAGATGACCGCGGCCGGCCTCGGCGACATCGAGAAGTTCCCGTTCATCGACCCGCCGGACCACCGCAACATCCGCGACGGCGTCCAGCTCCTCCAGGAGCTCGGCGCGCTCGATCCCGGGCAGAAGGACGTACGCAAGCGCCTCACCCCGATGGGCCGCAAGCTCTCCCAGCTGCCCGTCGACCCCCGTCTCGCCCGCATGGTCGTCGAGGCCGACAAGAACGGCTGCGCCCGCGAGGTCATGGTGATCGCCGCCGCGCTCTCCATCCAGGACCCGCGCGAGCGCCCCGCCGACAAGCAGGCCCAGGCGGACCAGCAGCACGCCCGCTTCAAGGACGAGACCAGCGACTTCCTCGCCTTCCTCAACCTCTGGCGGTACGTCCGCGAGCAGCAGAAGGAGCGCGGCTCGTCGTCGTTCCGGCGGATGTGCAAGCAGGAGTACCTGAACTTCCTGCGCATCCGTGAGTGGCAGGACATCTACAGCCAGCTGCGCACGGTCGCCAAACAGATGGAC
Source organism: Streptomyces gottesmaniae (assembly GCF_031845845.1). Taxonomy (NCBI): domain Bacteria; kingdom Bacillati; phylum Actinomycetota; class Actinomycetes; order Kitasatosporales; family Streptomycetaceae; genus Streptomyces; species Streptomyces gottesmaniae. The sequence continues at coordinate 109,070 of NZ_JAVRFJ010000022.1, read as the reverse complement.
ATCCATCTCAACGAGGACGACGCCCCGGAACAGCACATCCATGTCTCCCTCCTCGCCGGCCTGCTCTCCCACATCGGCATGAAGGACGTGAAGGACGCCGGGGCCGAGAGCGGCAGGGGCTCGGGGAAGAACGAGTATCTGGGCGCCCGGAACGCCAAGTTCGCGATCTTCCCGGGCTCGGCCCTCTTCAAGAAGCCCCCGCGCTTCGTGATGTCCGCGGAGCTGGTGGAGACGAGCCGCCTCTGGGGTCGCGTCAACGCGAGGATCGAGCCCGAGTGGGTCGAACCCCTCGCCGAGCACCTCCTCAAGCGCACGTACAGCGAGCCGCACTGGGAGAAGGACCAGGCGGCCGTGATGGCGTACGAGAAGGTCACGCTGTACGGCGTACCGATCGTCGCCCAGCGGAAGATCAACTACGGCCGGATCGACGCGGAGGCCAGCCGCGAGCTGTTCATCCGCAACGCGCTCGTCGAGGGCGACTGGCGCACGCACCACAAGTTCTTCGCCGACAACCGCAAGCTCCTCAGCGAGGTCGAGGAGCTGGAGCACCGGGCCCGGCGCCGGGACATCGTGGTCGACGACGACACGCTCTTCGACTTCTACGACCAACGCGTCCCCGAGCATGTCGTCTCCGGCGCCCACTTCGACTCCTGGTGGAAGCACAAGCGCCACGAACAGCCCGACTTCCTGGACTTCGAGCGGGAGATGCTCATCCGGGAGTCGGCCGAGGCGGTCACGAAGGCCGACTATCCGGACTCCTGGCGCCAGGGACAGCTGAAGTTCCGGGTCACGTACCAGTTCGAGCCGGGCGCCGACGCGGACGGAGTGACGGTCCACATCCCCCTCCAGGTCCTCAACCAGGTCTCCGACGAGGGCTTCGACTGGCAGATCCCGGGCCTGCGGGAGGAGGTGGTGACGGAGCTGATCCGTTCCCTGCCCAAGCCGATCCGCAGGAACTACGTACCGGCGCCGAACTTCGCGCGCCGCTTCCTGGACCAGGCGGTCCCCCTCCAGGAGCCGCTGCCGGTGACGATGGCCCGCGAGCTCAAGCGCATGGTGGGGGTGCCGCTGACCCCCGAGGACTTCGACTGGTCCCGGGTCCCCGACCATCTGAAGATCACCTTCCGGATCGTCGACGAGCGGCGCCGGAAGCTGGCCGAGGACAAGGACCTGGAGTCGCTGCGGCTGCGGCTGAAGCCGAAGGCCCGCCAGGCCCTCTCCCAGGCCGCCGCGGCCACCGCCGAGCGCCAGGGCGGCGAGTCCGTCGAGCGGACCGGCCTGACGGACTGGACGATCGGCTCGCTCACCCGGGTCTTCGAGACACGCCGGGCCGGGCAGCCGGTGAAGGCATATCCGGCGCTCGTCGACGACGGGCCGAAGGCCGGCACCGTCTCCGTACGCCTCTTCGACACGGAGGCGGAACAGATGGAGGCGATGTGGAAGGGCACCCGTAGGCTCATCCTCCGAAACATTCCGGTCAACCCTGCGAAGTTCGCGAGCGAAAAGCTCACCAACGCGCAGAAGCTGGCCCTGTCCGCCAACCCGCACGGTTCGATCCAGGCGCTCTTCGACGACTGCGCGATGGCCGCGGCCGACAAGCTGATCGCCGACTTCGGCGGACCGGCGTGGGACGAGTCGTCGTACCGCAAGCTGTACGACAAGGTGCGCGCGGAGATCGTCGACACGACGGTCCGTACGGTCGGCCAGGTGCAGCAGGTACTGGCCGCCTGGCAGGCCTGTGAACGCCGTCTGAAGTCCACCCGCAGTCCGGCCCTCCTCGCCAACCTCACGGACGTACGGGGGCAGCTGGACGCCCTCGTGAAGCCCGGGTTCGTCACGGAGGCGGGGCTGCGCCGGCTGCCGGACCTGATGCGCTATCTGGTGGCGGCCGACCGCCGGCTGCAGCAGATGCCGACCGGCGTCCAGCGGGACACGTCCCGGATGGAGAAGGTCCACGAGATGCGCGACGAGTACGCCTGGCTGCTGGAACAGCTGCCCCAGGGGCGGCCCGTACCCTCCTCGGTCAAGGAGATCCGCTGGATGATCGAGGAGCTGCGGGTCAGCTACTTCGCGCACGCTCTGGGCACGGCCTACCCCGTCTCCGACAAGCGGATCGTGAAGGCGATCGACGCCGCTGTTCCGTAATCGGCCATGCACACCGGGTGAGTTCGACCGTGGGGCCACCGCTCCTGTACAGTCTCTTCTCGCAGGCCAGCGCGGCAACAAGGCGCGGACTGCGAAACCTGGTCCTGTGGAGCAGTTTGGAGTGCTCGCCACCCTGTCAAGGTGGAGGCCGCGGGTTCAAATCCCGTCAGGACCGCACGACGAAGAAGGCCCGCATCCCTCTGGGATGCGGGCCTTCTTGCTGCCCCTTCGCCGCCTGTGCGTCCAAGAGCGCGCGCTGCCTGGGCTGTTGGGCCCGCGCGGGGCGCCTGGGGCTGGTCGCGCAGTTCCCCGCGCCCCCGGGGAGGGGCCTGAGGCTCTCCCTCGGCGCCGTGGGGGTTGACGGCGTCACATTCCGCCGGTACCTCAGATTCAGGGGCCAGAGACCCACGGAGGTGGCGTATGGCGGCGTCCGCTCGGCACGAGACTCGCGCATTGCTCCGTGCTCACCTGTCGGCCGCCTCCTCGTACCGCCACCTCACCCACCACTGCCCGATCTGCCACCGCCTGCTGCGGCTGGCGACGGAACACCCCTCGGGCGCCGAGGACGGCGCCGAGGACCCCACGGAGGACGAGACGCCCGCCAAGGCGTGAGACGCGTCCCGCAGGGAAAACACTCGGCAGGGGTGCGTCACGCTCAACTCCCGCCCCCTTTACCGCAGATGCCGCTCAGGCAACAAGGAGCCCGGCATGTGACGGGTGTCACTGAACGAGTTTTCGGATCGCCGGTTCTTACCAGTCCCCTACAACTAGTCAATTTAATATGTGCAATTGCACCAGTCCCCGGGGTCCTGCACAGGAGATCCGACGCCCCTCCCCAGAGTCCGTCAAGCCCGCGCACAACCCGCCGCGTCCGGACCGGAACCGACCCGGAATCGACCCAGAACCGACCCGGAACCGTCGATTCCCCCCTGGCTCCGCGCACAAAAAAGATCGCGCTGGACCCGGCGGAGTCCAGCGCGATCTACGACGCACCCTTGGCGCTTGCCTGACGATGCCCGGGAAGCCTGGGCCTCCCGGAAAGCTCTGTATGGCTCGGGCGTGGGATCTGTTGGGGCAGAACCCGCGTCGCTTGAAGCTGCTTGAGCGGTGCTTTCAGGCTTCCGGCCGATTGGGGGACCAGCCGAAATGCCCTGTTATGCGATGGTCAGGCCTCGCTGCGCTGCTGCGGAATGCCCGCGAGCAGTGCGCGGACCTCAGCCTCGCGGTAACGGCGGTGTCCGCCGAGCGTGCGGATGGACGTGAGCTTGCCGGCCTTCGCCCACCGCGTGACCGTCTTGGGGTCGACGCGGAACATGGTGGCGACCTCAGCCGGGGTCAGCAGCGGCTCGGCATCAGGGGTGCGAGCGGTCATGAGCGGCCTCCTCGGGAGAACCGAACCTTCTCGGTTCTTTCCTCTAAATTCTGCACCTTGACCCGCGTTGCCCGAAATGGCGGACGCGAGTCGAGTCGGTTATAGGACGAACGGCTTGTCCTCGGCACTACAACTACACCATCTGTCCAGCCGCGTCGGCCAAACCGATGGAATTGCCCTCCCAGGTGTTCATCAGCGACGGATGCCGATGGACCATGCCATAGCGGACAGTCACGCCACTGTGACGATCAGTCACAGTGGCGTGCAGGAGTCACGAGACCCCCCAATAGCGTGCAATGCTGAGATTCCACCCATACGTGGGCAGAAGGAGCCTCCCCCGGGCTCCTTGTCCTATTTTGACACGAGGAGGTGCGTAAGAGGCAAGGCCCGCGTAAGTGCAATCCGTCACGCTTGGCGGCTTCTTGACACAAAAGCCCGGATCGGGACCTACGTCCCACGATGACACACGCAGGTCACTGCGTTGCGTCAAGCTTGGGTCAAGGGTGGACAGTTCACCACGGTTCGGCTTTCGTGGAAAGCCTTTTCCCATCAGCCCCACAAGTCACATGTACGGACGCGAGGTTGAGCCGGTTCAACCGGTTCGGCCCGGTTCAGTTCGCCGAGCGCCGGTCCCGTACCGCCCGCCAGCGCTCGACCAGACGCCCGTACGCCTCCCCGGCGGCGAGGCCGTCCCCGGCGCGCAGGGCCTCGATGCCCTCGGCGACGTCGGCGGCGGAGTGGTCGCCGTCCAGCTCGGCGGCCGGCAGGACGTGCACGAGGCCGCCGTAGTCCAGCTCGACGAGCGAGCGCGGGTGGAACTCCTCCAGCCAGCGGCCCACGTCGATGAGACCGTCGATGAGCGGCCCCTCGTCGATGGCCTCCCGCAGGGTCCGCAGGCCCCGCGCCACGCGCCGCCGGGCCTGCACCATGGGAGTGCGATAGCGAAGCACCGGCGAGATCTCGCCGGATCCCCCCTCCCCCGACCCCTTCTCGTAGGTCCGCTCCTCGTCCGAGACGAGGACGAACCAGTTCAGGGGCACATGCCAGGTCGCGGTGCGGATCCAGGGCCGGGCGTCGGGGTTGCCGACCATCCAGCGCTCGTAGTCCTGGCTCGCCTGGTGGCGCACCAGCGGCGGCAGCACCGCGTCCAGGACCGGGGCCGGCAGCTCCTCGGCCAGGTCGCCGAGCGCCTGCCAGCCGCGCAGCCGGGTCCGCCAGGGACAGACACAGACCACGCCGTCGACCTCCAGCACGAAGGCGTCGTCGCTCTCGTGCACCGGCACGGGCACCGGCGGGGTCGGCAGCAGGTCGGCCAGCGAGCGGCGCAGCTCGTCCTGGTACGAGGGACGGTCGGGGCGCCGGGCGTAGCGGTCCCAGTGGCCGCGCTCCGGCTCGGGGAAGGCCGCCAGCGGCTCGTACACGCGGAGGTAGGACGCGTACGGGACGATCACCGAGGACACCTTGGGCACGCCTGCTCCCTCCCCCGGCTGCCACCGGGGAAACCTGCCGAATCCGCACATGGGCGGGCCGGAAAACTGTGCGGATCGCACCACGTCCGTACTCCGGCCGGGGGGTGATCCTGAGGCTGCGCCGCTGTACGGCGGACGCAGGCTCTACTCTCATGCTCACAGACCCCGCCACCCGTACGGGAGCCTGTCACCCACCGCCGCTTCTTACCCAGGAGTCACCACAGTGACCGAAGTATCTGACGGCGTCCTGCACACCCTGTTCCACTCGGACCAGGGCGGTCACGAGCAAGTCGTGCTCTGCCAGGACCGGGCCAGCGGCCTCAAGGCCGTCATCGCCATCCACTCCACCGCGCTGGGCCCCGCACTGGGCGGCACGCGCTTCTACCCGTACGCGACCGAGGCGGCGGCCGTCGCCGACGCCCTGAACCTCGCGCGCGGCATGTCGTACAAGAACGCCATGGCCGGTCTCGATCACGGCGGCGGCAAGGCCGTGATCATCGGCGACCCCGACCGGATCAAGAGCGAGGAACTGCTGCTCGCCTACGGACGGTTCGTGGCCTCCCTCGGCGGCCGGTACGTGACCGCGTGCGACGTCGGCACCTACGTCGCCGACATGGACGTCGTGGCCCGCGAGTGCCGCTGGACGACCGGGCGGTCGCCCGAGAACGGCGGCGCCGGCGACTCGTCCGTCCTCACCGCCTTCGGCGTCTACCAGGGCATGCGGGCCTCCGCCCAGCACCTGTGGGGCGATCCGTCGCTGCGGGACCGCACGGTCGGTGTCGCGGGCGTCGGCAAGGTCGGCCACCACCTCGTGGAGCATCTGCGGGCCGAGGGCGCCGAGGTCGTGATCACGGACGTGCGCGAGGACGCCGTACGGCGCATCCTCGACAGGCATCCGGAAGGGGTCCGCGCGGTCGCGCACACCGACGCGCTCATCCGGACCGAGGGGCTCGACATCTACGCCCCCTGCGCGCTCGGCGGAGCCCTCGACGACGACTCCGTGCCCGTCCTGACCGCCAAGGTGGTGTGCGGCGCGGCCAACAACCAGCTCGCGCACCCCGGCGTCGAGAAGGACCTCGCCGACCGCGGGATCCTCTACGCGCCGGACTACGTGGTGAACGCCGGCGGGGTCATCCAGGTCGCCGACGAGCTCCACGGGTTCGACTTCGAGCGGTGCAGGGCGAAGGCAGCGCGGATCTTCGACACCACTCTGGCGATCTTCGCACGTGCGAAGATGGATGGTATTCCGCCGGCCGCCGCGGCCGACCGGATCGCCGAGCAGCGGATGCACGAGGCGGCCGCTTCACGCGGTCGCTGAGCCTCGGGGAAGACGCCGCACGGCTTTCGCGCGGCGTCGGCGGTACCCGCCGGCGGCTTTAGAGAGAACTCTCACTTCCGTCGGCGGGTCGCCCGCCCAGAAACGGTTAAAATCACCGTTGACCAGCGGGGAAAGGGCTCCTCGCAGGTTCTGGGCACGGGCACGTCCTGCGGGCGACGTACCGTATGGGCGTGGGCTCAGGTACCGTGGAAGCCCTACGGACCGGTCTCTCCGCGGAGAGCCCGTTCTAGATCATGAACGCGTGTCAAGACTCTGGGGCCGTCGAGCCCCGTCACCGAGGGGGTCGAGCCATGGGGCGCGGCCGGGCCAAGGCCAAGCAGACGAAGGTCGCCCGCCAGCTGAAGTACAACAGCGGCGGGACTGACCTGTCGCGTCTGGCCAGCGAGCTGGGCGCTTCGACTTCGAGCCAACCGCCGAACGGCGAGCCGTTCGAGGATGACGAGGACGAAGACAACCCGTACGCCCAGTACGCGGATCTCTACAACGACGATGAGGACGACGAGGACGACCAGTCCGGTCCTGCCTCTCATCGTCGCGGCGCTTGACGATCTAGCCGCGCTCGACCCGGTCCGGGAGGGTTGCTCCGCCGGACCGGGTTTTGTGCGGTTTCGCTCCGCTCTGAGCGGGGGCGCCCAATAGCTCGGGTCCACCGCAATTTCGGCGACCCCGGGTCGCGTTGCGGTTCCTCGCGCAGTTTCCCGCCCCTGACGGTCGGGCCTTTTCGGCCTCAGTCAGGGGCTTACTGCCGTTCAGCCCCGTGCGTAGTCGCCGACCATTTCCGCGCCCGTGGTGTGCTCGGCGCGGTCCGTGATCTCGCCCGCGACCCAGGCCTCGACGCCGCGGTCCGCCAGGGTGGTCAGGGCCACGTCCGCCGACTCCTCGGGGACGATGGCGATCATGCCCACGCCCATGTTCAGGGTCTTCTCCAGCTCCAGGCGTTCGACCTGACCGGTCGTGCCCACGAGGTCGAAGATCGGGGCCGGGGTCCAGGTGGAGCGGTCGACCGTGGCGTGGAGGGTGTCGGGGATCACACGGGCCAGGTTGGCGGCCAGACCGCCGCCGGTGACATGGCTGAAGGCGTGGACCTCGGTGGTGCGGGTGAGGGCCAGGCAGTCCAGCGAGTAGATCTTGGTGGGCTCCAGGAGCTCCGCGCCGAGGGTGCGGCCGAGCTCGGCGATCTCCGCGTCCAGGGAGAGACCGGCCTGGTTGAGCAGGACGTGACGGACGAGCGAGTACCCGTTCGAGTGAAGGCCGGAGGCCGCCATGGCGATCACCGCGTCACCCGTACGGATACGATCCGGGCCGAGCAGACGTTCGGCCTCGACCACGCCCGTGCCGGCGCCGGCGACGTCGAAGTCGTCCGGGCCGAGCAGGCCGGGGTGCTCGGCGGTCTCGCCGCCGACGAGGGCGCAGCCGGCGAGCACACAGCCCTCGGCGATGCCCTTGACGATGGCCGCGACCCGCTCGGGGTGGACCTTGCCGACGCAGATGTAGTCGGTCATGAACAGCGGTTCGGCGCCGCAGACCACGATGTCGTCCATCACCATGGCGACCAGGTCGTGGCCGATGGTGTCGTACACGCCCAGTTGACGCGCGATGTCGACCTTCGTACCGACGCCGTCCGTGGCGGAGGCGAGCAGCGGACGCTCGTAGCGCTTGAGGGCGGAGGCGTCGAAGAGACCGGCGAAACCGCCGAGGCCGCCGAGGACCTCGGGGCGCTGTGTCTTCTTCACCCACTCCTTCATCAGCTCTACGGCGCGGTCGCCCGCCTCGATGTCGACGCCCGCGGCTGCGTAGCTGGCACCAGTTGTCTCAGACATGACGGTGAGAACTTTCGTGTCGTCCTGCGGCAGGTAAGCAGGTGTTACCCGCTGTCTACGGGCTGTCTTACGGGCGACGGATCGCGTCGGCCGCGGCCGTGGCGGCGGGCCCTGCTGCCAGCTCGGTCTCCAGGAGCTGCTTGCCGAGCAGCTCGGGGTCCGGCAGCTCCATCGGGTACTCGCCGTCGAAGCAGGCCCGGCAGAGGTTCGGCTTGGCGATGGTGGTCGCCTCGATCATGCCGTCGAGGGAGATGTACGCCAGGGAGTCGGCGCCCAGCGAGGTGCCGATCTCGTCGATCGTCATGCCGTTGGCGATGAGCTCGGCGCGGGTGGCGAAGTCGATGCCGAAGAAGCAGGGCCACTTCACGGGCGGGGACGAGATCCGGATGTGGACCTCGGCGGCGCCCGCCTCGCGGAGCATCCGGACCAGCGCGCGCTGGGTGTTGCCGCGGACGATCGAGTCGTCGACGACCACCAGACGCTTGCCCTTGATGACTTCCTTGAGCGGGTTCAGCTTCAGCCGGATACCGAGCTGGCGGATCGTCTGGGAGGGCTGGATGAACGTACGTCCGACGTATGCGTTCTTCACCAGACCCGCACCGAACGGGATGCCCGAGGCCTCCGCGTAGCCGATGGCGGCCGGGGTGCCGGATTCCGGGGTCGCTATGACCAGGTCGGCCTCGACCGGGGCTTCCTTGGCCAGCTTGCGACCCATCTCCACGCGGGAGAGGTACACGTTCCGGCCGGCGATGTCGGTGTCCGGGCGGGCCAGGTACACATACTCGAAGACACAGCCCTTGGGCTTCGCTTCCGCGAATCGGGAGCTGCGCAGACCGTTCTCGTCGATGGCGATGAACTCGCCCGGCTCGATCTCCCGGACGTAGGCGGCACCGCAGATGTCGAGGGCGGCGGACTCGGAGGCGACGACCCAGCCGCGCTCCAGCCGGCCGAGGACCAGCGGACGGATGCCCTGCGGGTCACGGGCGGCGTAGAGGGTGTGCTCGTCCATGAAGACGAGGGAGAAGGCGCCGCGCACCTGCGGGAGGACCGCGTGGGAGGCCTCCTCGATGGTCAGCGGCTTGCCGTTCTCGTCGACCTGGGCCGCGAGGAGCGCGGTGAGCAGATCGGTGTCGTTGGTGGCCGCGACGCGCGGCGTACGGCCCTCCTGCTTGGGCAGGTCGGCGACCATCTCGGCGAGCTGGGCCGTGTTGACCAGGTTGCCGTTGTGGCCGAGGGCGATGGAGCCGTGCGCGGTCGCACGGAACGTGGGCTGGGCGTTCTCCCAGACGGAGGCGCCGGTGGTCGAGTAGCGGGCGTGACCGACCGCGATGTGACCCTGGAGGGAACCGAGCGAGGTCTCGTCGAAGACCTGGGAAACGAGGCCCATGTCCTTGAAGACGAGGATCTGGGAGCCGTTGCTGACCGCGATACCCGCGGATTCCTGGCCCCGATGCTGGAGGGCGTAGAGCCCGAAGTAAGTGAGCTTCGCGACCTCTTCACCCGGAGCCCAGACACCGAAGACGCCACACGCGTCCTGGGGGCCTTTCTCGCCGGGGAGAAGGTCGTGGTTGAGTCGTCCGTCACCACGTGGCACGCCACCGAGTGTAGGCGAGATCGCGCACCGGTCCGAATCCGGTGATCTCGCCCGCCCCGGTCCCCGACTGCGGGTCGTCCCACGTCACTTGTCGGCGACGGCTCCGACCCCCGCCTTGTTTTCGCTGGTCAGCGTGATACTGCGGTGATCGATCCGATACTCCACCGTGCCCTTGAAGAGCTCCAGGAGGCTGCGTTCGGCGGCCATGAGTGAGTCGGAGCACATCTTGCGAGTGGTCCTCGGGTTGCCGAGGGTGATCTCGTCCTCGCTCACCGTCGCCTTCGCGGAGATGTCGTTGCAGCCGACGCTTCCGCTCAGGGTGCCCGCCTTCTTGTCGAGGGTGAACCAGGCCTTGCCCCGGGCGGCCTCGGGGAGCGAGGTGGCGACGTCGTGGTCCACGAGGGAGTCGATCCGCCACGTGGTGCCGTACAGCTCCGCGGGCCTCTCCTCGGTCAGCTCGACGGTGTCTCCGTCGCCGGTGGTGAGGGTGAGCTTGCCGTCGTCGGTCGTCTGAGCCGTGAATTTCTCGGTGTCGAGGGTGCGGGCGAAGCTCTTCTCGAACTTCATCGGGGCGTCGCCGCAGGCCATCTCCGTGGACCGGGCGGTCTCGAAGTCGATGCCGTCGTCCTTGAAGGCGGCGGTGGAGCCGAAGGTGTTGCAGCCGTAGTTGCCGTCGACCTCGCCGTTGTCGGCGATCTTCAGATAGGCGCTGTCGGGGGCCTGTTCGGTCTTTCCGCCCACGGTCAGGCTGTCGACCTTCCAGCGGACGCCGGTGACCGAGGACTTTGTGGCGGCCGAGCCGACGTTGCCGCTGCCGGAGTCGCCGGCCGACTCGTTGCCGCAGGCCGCGAGCAGCGGGAGCGGAAGCAGGGCCAGGGCGGTGAGGGTCAGTCGCTTGTCCATGGCGGTGGGACGGGTGGGGTGCGTGGGTGGTTCCACCGGGACGGTGCGGCCCGGATCAGCTCATGAGCGGCAACAGCCCGCTGAGGTCCGCCCGCTCGCCGCTCGCGCTGACCTCGGCCTCCTCCAGCGCGGCGGCCCACTCCACGCGGCCGGTCGCGAGCCGGATCCAGGTCAGCGGATCGGTCTCGACGACGTTCGGCGGGGTGCCCCGGGTGTGCCTGGGCCCCTCCACGCACTGCACGACGGCGTACGGCGGGATCCGCACCTCCGTGGAGCCGCCGGGCGCCCGCGCGGCGAGGGTGTCGGCGAGCAGCCGTACACAGGTGGCGAGGGCGTGCCGGTCGTACGGGACGTCCAGCCCTGGGACGGCGGCATTCAGGTCGTCGGTGTGGACGACGAGCTCGATGGCGCGGGTGAGGAGGTAGTCGTCGAGCAGCATGCCGCCGGCCCGGGTGTCGATGAGCCGGCCCGGCGGGGTGGCGGCGAGGGCGTCGGTGATCCGCTGCTCCACGCCGGCGTAGAGGGCGACGAGGTCCGAGGTGGCCTCCGCCAGGCCGTGGCTGCCCTCGGCGATGGCACCGGCGTGGGCGGCGGTCGCGGAGGCGTAGTCGAGCGCGTTCAGCTCGGCCTTCGGGGGCTCGGGGCGCGCCAGGGCACGGGTGACGCTCTCCACGGCCATGGTGATGTGCGCGGCCAGGTCCCGGACCGTCCACGCGCCGAGCCGGCTCGGCAGCGCGAGCTGCTCGTCGGTGAGGGTGCCCATGGCCTCCCGTACGTGCCCGAACTGGGCCAGGACGGCGGCGCGGGTCTTGGCGGGGTCGTAGGTGCGGGGGCGTTTCCTGGCGGGAGGCATGGGCTGAGCGTAGGGGAGGGCGAGGCGGGCGGGAGAGGTCACCCGAAAGCGTGATCGAAGGTGAAGTACGACTTTGCTCCGACGCCCCCGGGCGGCACTGGCCTTCGCCCAGAAGGGGGGGCAACATGACGGTTATGGCCGAGCGCACGTCTCAGATGTCGGTGGAGGAGTTCGAAGCGATCGCTTCCACCGCTCCCGAGACCGTCACGTTGGAGTTCATCAACGGACGGATCGGAGTCAAAGCGGTGGCGGACGGAGACCACGACACGATCGTGACGTGGCTTGCACGGCGCTGTATGCAGGCCAGGCCCGACCTGGATCTGTATCAGGGCCGAGGGCTCAGGGTGGAGTCCTATCGAGAGGGCAGAGCGAAACCGGATGCCGTGGTCACTCCTGAGGCCCACTTCGCGGGGCACGGCGAGTGGGCCGACCCCGAGGGTGCCCTCATGGTCGTCGAGGTCACCTCGTACGACTCGGACACCGACCGGCGGGACCGGCACGAGAAGCCTGCGGCGTACGGTCAGTCCGGGATCCCTCTGTATCTGCTGATCGACCGTGACTCGTGCACCGTCACCGTGCACAGCGGCCCGGACCGGCAGGTCGGCGGTTACCGCGACGTACGCACCGCGAAGTTCGGCGAGAAGGTCTGCGTCCCCGGCCCGATGAACATCGAACTGGACACAGAGATCCTCAAGAACTACGTCCGCTGATCCGAGGACCGAGAAGCCCCGCCCGGACGTGTCGATCCGGGCGGGGCTCCGTCGTACGTGGACTACTACGCCAGCAGCGCCGGGATCGTGCCCTCGTGGGCCGTGCGCAGCTCCTCCAGGGTGAGGGTGAACTCGCCCTGGATCTCGACCACGTCGCCGTCCACGACACCGATGCGCGTGACCGGGAGGCCCCGGGCGCCGCACATGTCGTTGAAGCGGACCTCCTCGGAGCGGGGGACGGCCACGACGGCGCGGCCGGCCGACTCCGAGAGGAGGAAGGTGAACGCGTCCAGACCGTCGGGGACGATCAGGCGCGCGCCCTTGCCGCCGAGCAGCGCCGACTCCACGACCGCCTGGATCAGGCCGCCGTCGGAGAGGTCGTGCGCGGAGTCGATCATGCCGTCGCGGGAGGCGGAGATCAGGATCTCGGCGAGCAGGCGCTCGCGCTCCAGGTCGACCTGCGGGGGCAGTCCGCCGAGGTGGTCGTGGACGACCTGGGACCAGGCCGAGCCGCCGAACTCCTCACGGGTGTCGCCGAGCAGGTAGAGCAGCTGGCCCTCCTCCTGGAAGGCGACCGGCGTGCGGCGCGCGACATCGTCGATGACGCCCAGGACCGCGACGACCGGGGTGGGGTGGATGGCCACCTCGCCCGTCTGGTTGTAGAGGGAGACGTTGCCGCCGGTCACCGGCGTGCCCAGCTGCTGGCAGGCGTCCGCCAGACCGCGTACGGCCTCGGCGAACTGCCACATGACCGCCGGGTCCTCCGGGGAGCCGAAGTTCAGGCAGTCGGAGACGGCGAGGGGCTTGGCGCCGGTGGTGGCGACGTTGCGGTACGCCTCCGCCAGGGCCAGCTGGGCGCCGTGGTACGGGTCCAGCTTGGCGTAGCGGCCGTTGCCGTCGGTCGCGATGGCGACGCCGAGGCCGCTCTCCTCGTCGACGCGGATCATGCCGGAGTCCTCCGGCTGGGCCAGCACCGTGTTGCCCTGCACGAAGTGGTCGTACTGGCTGGTGATCCAGGACTTGGAGGCCTGGTTCGGGGAGGCGACCAGCTTCAGGACCTGCTCCCGCAGCTCCTCGCTGGTCGACGGGCGGGGCAGCTTGTTCGCGTCGTCCGCCTGGAGCTCGTCCTGCCAGGACGGGCGGGCGTAGGGGCGCTCGTAGACCGGGCCGTCGTGCGCGACCGTGCGGGGGTCGACGTCGACGATCTTGCCGCCGTGCCAGTAGATCTCCAGACGGTCGCCGTCCGTGACCTCACCGATCACCGTGGCGATGACATCCCACTTGTCGCAGATCTCCAGGAACCGGTCGACCTTCTCCGGCTCCACGACCGCGCACATGCGTTCCTGCGACTCGCTCATGAGGATCTCCTCGGGCGAGAGCGTCGAGTCGCGCAGCGGTACGTCGTCCAGCGTCACGCGCATGCCGCCGGAGCCGTTGGAGGCGAGCTCGGACGTGGCACAGGACAGGCCGGCCGCGCCGAGGTCCTGGATGCCGACGACCAGCTTCTCCTTGAACGCCTCCAGGGTGCACTCGATGAGCAGCTTCTCCTGGAAGGGATCGCCGACCTGCACGGCGGGCCGCTTGGAGGGCTTGGCGTCGTCGAAGGTCTCGGAGGCCAGGATGGAGGCGCCGCCGATGCCGTCGCCGCCGGTGCGGGCCCCGTAGAGGATGACCTTGTTGCCGGCGCCGGAGGCCTTGGCGAGGTGGATGTCCTCGTGCCGCATGACGCCGATGGCACCGGCGTTGACCAGCGGGTTGCCCTGGTAGCAGGCGTCGAAGACGACCTCGCCGCCGATGTTCGGCAGACCCAGGCAGTTGCCGTAGCCGCCGATACCGGCGACGACGCCCGGCAGGACGCGCTTGGTGTCGGGGTGGTCGGCCGCGCCGAAGCGCAGCGGGTCGACGACGGCGACCGGGCGGGCGCCCATCGCGATGATGTCGCGGACGATGCCGCCGACACCCGTGGCCGCGCCCTGGTAGGGCTCGACGTAGGAGGGGTGGTTGTGCGACTCGACCTTGAAGGTGACCGCGTAGCCCTGCCCGACGTCGACGACGCCGGCGTTCTCGCCGATGCCGACGAGGAGGGCGTCCGACTGGGGGGCCTTCTCGCCGAACTGGCGCAGGTGCACCTTCGACGACTTGTACGAGCAGTGCTCGGACCACATGACCGAGTACATGGCGAGCTCGGCACCGGTGGGCCGGCGGCCGAGGATCTCGACGACCCGCTCGTACTCGTCCTTCTTCAGGCCCAGTTCGGCCCAGGGCAGCTCGACGTCGGGGGTCGCGGCCGCGTGCTCGACCGTGTCCAGAGGCGTCCGGCTCATGCGTTGACCAGCTTCTTGAGGATCGAGGTGAAGAAGGGGAGGCCGTCGGTGCGGCCGGTGCCGATCAGCGGCTCCACGGCGTGCTCCGGGTGCGGCATGAGGCCCACGACGTTCCCGGCCTCGTTGGAGATGCCGGCGATGTCGTTGAGCGAGCCGTTGGGGTTGAAGTCCAGGTAGCGGAACGCGACCCGGCCCTCGGCCTCCAGCTTGTCCAGCGTGTACTGGTCGGCCACATAGCGGCCGTCCATGTTCTTCAGCGGGATGTGGATCTCCTGGCCGGCCGTGTAGTCGGTCGTCCAGGCGGTGTCCGCGTTCTCCACCCGCAGCTTCTGGTCGCGGCAGATGAAGTGGAGGTGATCGTTGCCGAGCATCCCGCCCGGGAGGAGGTGGGCCTCGGTGAGGATCTGGAAGCCGTTGCAGATACCGAGGACCGGCAGTCCGGCCTTCGCCTGCTCGATGAGCGTCTCCATCACCGGCGAGAAGCGCGCGATGGCGCCGGCGCGCAGATAGTCACCGTAGGAAAACCCGCCGCACAGCACCACGGCGTCGACCTGGTGGAGGTCCTTGTCCTTGTGCCAGAGAGCGACGGGTTCGGCACCGGCGAGCCTGATCGCGCGCTGTGTGTCCCGGTCGTCGAGGCTGCCGGGAAAAGTGACGACGCCAATACGTGCGGTCACTTTCCGACCTCCGCGACTTCCTCCACCTTGACGGTGAAGTCCTCGATCACGGTGTTGGCGAGGAAGGATTCCGCCAGTTCGTGGATGCGGGCGAGCGCGGCGTCGTCCACCGGTCCGTCAACTTCCAGTTCGAATCGCTTTCCCTGACGTACGTCGGAGACGCCCTCGAAACCGAGGCGCGGCAGCGCGCGCTGCACCGCCTGGCCCTGGGGGTCGAGGATCTCCGGCTTGAGCATGACGTCGACTACGACGCGTGCCACTGGCACTCCCGGTGTGTGGTGCTGAGCAGGTTCCTTCAGACTACCCGTACAAAATTTCTACGCGGGTAGATTCGTAGGAATCTACAGGGATTCCGGGTGACGGCGGTCACGATCAGGTATCGGACGATCACCGTCGCGAAAACTTCCGGGAAAGATCCCGGATCCCTATTGCGCGAGGGACACGCGGGCGGATTAAGTCTGTCTTCACAATGCAATGCCGGGCACTGTACAAATGAATTGGCAATAGCCGATACTTTGCCCAATTAACAGCCGGACAGCCGACATCTCCCTGACGTCACGGCACGTCAACGGAGAGATGTCGCACGAAGGGACCGATATTCGTGGCGCAGCGTGTCGTGGTCACTCTCTCCGACGACATCGACGGCTCGGAAGCGGCGGAGACGATCGCCTTCGGACTCGACGGCAAGTCGTACGAGATCGACCTGAACGAAGCCAATGCCAAGAAACTGCGTAAGGCGCTCGCGCCCTACGTGGAGGCCGGCCGCAAGCGGTCGAAGTCGGGCAGCGTGTACAAGCAGACCCAGGTGGCCCCGGACCCCGCGGCCGTACGCGCCTGGGCCCAGGCCAACAAGCTGGAGGTCCCCGCACGCGGCCGGATCCCCAAGAGGGTCTACGAGGCGTTCGCCGAGGCACAGTAGGCGCGTCCCCGTCGGCCGTCCTCAGGGCCCGTCAGCGGGCCCCGGGGACGGCTGACTTGGACGTCGGCGGCAACCGACTTGCGTTGCCCCCCGGCGGATCAGCTAGAGTCTGGAGCACGCCGAGGGGCAAGGCCGAAAGGCCCGGCTCACCGGAGTCACGCGGGTGTAGTTCAGTAGTAGAACATCCCCCTTCCAGGGGGAAGGCGCAGTGTGCAATTCCTGTCACCCGCTCTGGATCACTTACCGAACCACTGTTGTGGATCAGGTAAAGTAGTCCTCGCGCCGATCGGTGGGAGCCGGTCGGAGGCAATGCGGACGTAGCTCAGTTGGTAGAGCGCAACCTTGCCAAGGTTGAGGTCGCGAGTTCGAGCCTCGTCGTCCGCTCTGGAAAGCAAGACCCCGGTCCACTCGGCCGGGGTCTTCTTCGTGTTCCCACAGCCGTGCTTCTCGCTCTCCTCCCGCCCGTCTCCCTCGTCTGACATTTGTCATGCCGGGTGATGACAGCGCGCACTGCCTCTCGGCCCGTACCGCCGGGACGCTGGAGACATGAAGACGAAGGGGGACGAGGACGTGAACACTCACGGTCACGAGAAGGTGATCGAGGTCACCGACCTGCGGCGCGTGTACGGGGGCGGTTTCGAGGCCGTACGGGGGATCACGTTCTCCGTCGGCCGGGGGGAGCTTTTCGCACTCCTCGGCACCAACGGTGCGGGGAAGACCTCGACGGTCGAACTGCTGGAGGGGCTCGCACCGCCGTCCGGCGGCCGGGTGCGGGTTCTCGGGCACGACCCCTACGGGGAGCGCGCGGCCGTACGCCCCCGGATCGGCGTGATGCTGCAGGAGGGCGGCTTCCCCTCCGAGCTGACCGTCGCGGAGACGGTACGGATGTGGGCCGGCTGCACCAGCGGGGCCCGTCCCGTCGGCGAGGCGCTGGAGGTCGTGGGGCTCGGGCGGCGGGCCGGCGTACGGGTCAAGCAGTTGTCCGGGGGTGAGAAGCGGCGCCTCGACCTGGCGCTCGCGCTCCTCGGGCGCCCCGAGGTGCTGTTCCTGGACGAGCCGACCACCGGGCTCGACGCGGAGGGCCGCCAGGACACCTGGGAGCTGGTGCGGGAGTTGCGCGACGCGGGGACGACCGTGCTGCTCACCACGCACTACCTGGAGGAGGCGGAGGACCTGGCCGACCGGCTCGCCATCCTCCACGAGGGGACCGTCGCCGCGACCGGCACCCCGGCCGAGGTGACCGCCTCCCAGCCGTCCCGCATCTCCTTCGAACTGCCCACCGGGTACTTCCTCGGCGACCTGCCGCCGCTCGGCGAACTCGGCGTCACCGGACACGAGGAGAACGACCGCGTGGTGGTGCTGCGCACGAACGAACTGCAACGGGCGGCCACCGGGCTGCTGCTCTGGGCCGAGCGGACCCGGGTCGAACTGCGCCGGCTGGAGGTGCGGTCCGCCTCGCTGGAGGAGGCGTTCCTGCGGATCGCACGGGAGACGGCGGCGGCGGCGGAGGCGGCGCGTGCGGGCGCGGGCGGGGAATCCGGCACGGGTACGGGAGCCGGCGGCCGGGGTCCGGGGGTCGGCGAGAGCCGACGCGTCGGGACGGGAGCCGGATCCACCACGGACTCGGGACTCCTTTCGGGCACGGGAACACGCAAGGACGGGATGACGGCATGAGCGTGACCACAGGCACCACGGGCACGGCGACGGGCGCGGGCGCGGAGCCCGTCGTCACGGTCGGCACCACGACCCTCAGGAGCCGGATGACCGCGCTCGCCCGCGCCGAGCTGACGCTGCTGGGGCGCAGCCGGGCCACGCTGGTCACGGCGCTGTTCGTCCCGCTGCTGCTGCCGCTCAGCGTCCGGTCGGCGACCGACCAGATGGACCTGGCGGAGGTGGGGCTGAGCGTCGGGATGGTCATCCTCCCCGCCGCCATCGGCTTCTCCCTGCTCTTCGCGATCTACACCGCCCTCACCAACGTCTACGTCGTGCGCCGCGAGGAACTCGTCCTCAAGCGGCTGCGGACCGGTGAACTGCGTGATCCGGAGATCCTGGTCGGGGCGGCGCTGCCCGCCGTCGGCATCGGCGTCGCGCAGTGCCTGCTTCTCGCGATCGGCTGCACGATCCTGCTCGACATCGGCGCGCCGGCCGCGCCCCACCTGGCCGTACTGGGTGTGCTGCTCGGTGTCGCCCTGTGCGTGGCGCTGGCCGCGGTCACCGCGAGCTTCAGCCGTACCGCCGAGAGCGCACAGGTCACCAGCCTGCCGCTGATGTTCGTCTCCCTGCTGGGCTCCGGCATCACCGTGCCGCTCGAAGTGCTGCCCGACCGGGTGGCGTCCATCTGCGAACTGCTGCCGCTCAGCCCCGTCATCACCCTGGTGCGGGGCGGCTGGACCGGCGACCTGTCCGCGTACGACGCCCTGGGCGCCGTCGCCACCGCGCTGGCCTGGACCGTGCTCGCGGTGTTTGCTGTACGGCGGTGGTTCCGCTGGGAACCGCGCCGATGAGGGGAGTTGAGCCATGCGGGGGCCGGGGTCCTGGTGGCGGGGGAAGAGCACACCGGCCAAGGTGGAGACGTACACGCGGTGGTCGTTCCACTCGTTCGCGGTGATCGAGCTCCTCGCTTTCGGGCTGCCGCTTCTCAGCAAGGTTCCGCTGCCCCACTCGGGCTGGCTGTTCCTGCTGGTGTGCGTGCACGCGGCGCTCGGCGCGACGACCGCGGCGTGGGCACTCGACTGGGTGCGGGGCACCCGCGAGCAGCCACTGCGGCTCATGTGGGCACTCGGCGTGGTCAGCGCGCTGCTCGGCGGCATCGCGTTCGCCCTCGGCGACCGGGCGAGCGACGACTCCGCGGCCACCGTGCTGGGCTCGATGTTCGCCGGAGTGCTGATGTTCGGCCTCGGCCTCGTCACGCTCGGCATCCGCAGTCGGCGGCGCGTGCTCCACCTGATCGCGGGCTTCGCGGGCGGCTTCGGAGCACTGGCCCTCGCCCTGGGCGCGGACGCCGCCGACGCGTTGGCCGCCTCGCTCCTGGTGCTGGTCAGCACGTCCTTCTTCGCCTTCACCTCCGTCTTCTCCGTCTGGCTCCTGCGGGCCGTCTACGAACTCGACGACGCCCGCGACACCCGCGCCCGTCTCGCCGTCGCCGAGGAGCGGCTGCGCTTCGGACGCGACCTGCATGACGTGATAGGCCGCAACCTCGCGGTCATCGCCCTGAAGAGCGAGCTGGCCGTCCAACTGGCCCGCCGGGAAAGGCCCGAGGCGGTCGAGCAGATGATCGAGGTCCAGCGGATCGCGCATGAGTCGCAGCGCGAGGTGCGGGAGGTCGTACGGGGGTATCGGGAGGCCGACCTCGGCGTCGAACTCTCCGGCGCGCAGGGCGTGTTGGCGGCGGCCGGCATCGACTGCTCGGTCGACGGGGCGGACACCGCCGGACTGCCGGGCGAGGTGCAGTCCGCGCTCGCCTGGGTGGTACGGGAGGCGACGACGAACGTCCTGCGGCACGGGAACGCCGACCAGTGCGCTGTGGTGCTGCGGGTGGGAGAAGGGCAGGTGGTGCTGACCGTGGAGAACGACGGGATTCGGGCGGGCGGCGGCGAGGAGGCGGGCGCCGGACGTTCCGTCGGTTCCGGTTCCGGGGCCGGGACCGGATCCGGTTCGGGGCTCGCCGGGCTGCGGGAGCGGCTGGCGGTCGTGGACGGGACGCTGGAGGCGGGTCCGGTGGACGGTGAGGCCTTCCGGGTGGTGGCACGGGTGCCGCTGAGGTCTGCGGGCTCAGCGGATTCTGCGGACTCGGCGGACTCGGCGGGTCCGACCGGAACAATCGGCTCGACCGGCTCGACCGGCTCGGTCAGGGCGAAGGGGGCCGGGTCGGCTTCGCGAGGTGCGGGAGCGGCTGTCGGGTCGGCTGTGGTACGGGAGAGCGCTTCATGACCGGCGTACCGGAGGCGGGGCGGCGGGTACGGCTGTTGCTCGCGGACGACGAGCATCTGATCCGGGGGGCGCTGGCCGCGTTGCTGGGGTTGGAGGACGACCTGGTGGTGATCGCGGAGGCGG
The DNA here is from genome assembly GCF_031845845.1 of Streptomyces gottesmaniae. Taxonomy (NCBI): domain Bacteria; kingdom Bacillati; phylum Actinomycetota; class Actinomycetes; order Kitasatosporales; family Streptomycetaceae; genus Streptomyces; species Streptomyces gottesmaniae. The sequence continues at coordinate 88,892 of NZ_JAVRFJ010000022.1, read as the reverse complement.
CGAGCGGGCCGGAGGCGCTGGCGATGGCGCGGGCGCACGAACCGGATGTCGCGGTGCTGGATCTGCAGATGCCGGGCGCGGACGGTGTGAGGGTCGCCACATCGCTGCGGGCCGAACTGCCCGGCTGCCGCGTGCTGATCGTGACCGGTCACGGGCGGCCGGGACACCTGAAGCGGGCGCTTGAAGCGGGTGTGCGCGGGTTCGTCCCCAAGACCGTCAGCGCACAGCGGCTCGCGGAGATCATCAGGACCGTGCACGCGGGGAACCGTTATGTGGACCCGGAGTTGGCCGCCGACGCGATCTCCTCCGGGGACTCGCCGCTGACCGCGCGGGAGGCCGAGGTGCTCGAATTCGCTGCCGACGGTGCCCCTGTCGCGGAGATCGCCGAGCGGGCCGCGCTGTCCCAGGGGACGGTCCGGAACTATCTGTCGTCGGCGGTCTCCAAGCTCGGCGTGGAGAACCGGCACGCGGCGGTGCGGCTCGCCCGGGAGCGAGGTTGGGTATAGTAGGCCTCGCGCCACGGCGCAACGCGGACGTAGCTCAGTTGGTAGAGCGCAACCTTGCCAAGGTTGAGGTCGCCAGTTCGAACCTGGTCGTCCGCTCGGCAAAGAAGACCCCGGTCCCCTGGACCGGGGTCTTCTTCGTGGTGGGTGCGCTGTGCGCTGGCTAGCTCCAGCTCGTGCCCGTCAGCCGCTCGTACGCCTCCACGTATTTGGCCCGGGTCGCGGCGACGATCTCCTCGGGCAGCGGCGGCGGGGGCTGCTCGCTCTTGCGGTCCCAGCCGGAGGCCTCCGAGGTCAGCCAGTCGCGGACGAACTGCTTGTCGAAGGACGGCTGGGCGTGGCCCGGCTCCCAGAGGTCGGCCGGCCAGAAGCGGGAGGAGTCCGGGGTGAGGACCTCGTCGGCGAGGACGAGGGTCTCGCCCTCGTAGCCGAACTCGAACTTGGTGTCGGCCAGGATGATCCCCCGGTCACGGGCGATGTCCCGGGCCCGGCTGTACACGGCCAGCGTGGTCTGGCGCAGCTGGGCGGCGGTCTCCGCGCCGACCTGGCGGGCGACCTCCTCGTACGACACGTTCTCGTCGTGCTCGCCGACGGCGGCCTTGGTGGCCGGGGTGAAGATCGGCGCCGGCAGCTCGGAGCCGTCGACCAGGCCTTCGGGAAGGGCGAGACCGCAGACCGTACGGGAGTCGTTGTACTCCAGCAGGCCCGAGCCGGTGAGGTAGCCACGGGCGACGGCCTCGACCGGGACCATCGCGAGCGACTTGCAGATGAGGGTGCGGCCCGCCCAGTCGGCGGGGGCTTCCGACGGGAGTTCGGTGCTCAGGACGTGGTTCGGGACCAGGTCGGCGAGCTGGTCGAACCACCAGAGGGACAGCTGCGTGAGGACCCGTCCCTTGTCCGGGATCTCGGTCGGCAGCACCCAGTCGAACGCGGACGTTCGGTCGCTGGCGACCATCACGAGGTCGCCCGCCTCGTTCTGGTACAGCTCGCGCACCTTGCCGGTGTGCAGATGCACCAGGCCCGGAACCTGGAGCGGCTCGGGCTTTTCTACGAATCCGGACACGGTTCCTCCCCGTGGTGATGTCCAAGTGGCTCGATTCTCCCGTACGGGGCGACCGATCTTGCCCAGGGGTCGCCTCGCCGAGACTCGAGGCCGGACTCGGCAGGGAACTCAGTCACGTTTGCAGATGCGGTCCAGGAGGTTTGCGGTGGCTCGTTGGACCCGGGTGTCGACGTGGCCCGGTCGGTCCAGGGCCGGGGACCACGCGAACGTTCCGGATGCGAAGACCCAGGCGCCGGAGGGAGCTCGGTAGAGGGAGGTCTCCTGGTGACGGACGACGTCGTCGGCGTCCCGGTACGGGGAGTGGGCGAGGAGGATGCGGCCCTGGTGCTCGGGGAGCGGCGTGCGCGGGAAGTAGCGGTCGGCCTCACCGGCGACCATGCCCTCCAGCTCGTCGTTCTCGTGGGCGCCGGTCGCGTCCCAGAGCCAGTGGTCGGCGTTGCGCACGACCAGGGGGTGGGGGTCGGGGACCCGGCCTTCGTACTGGATGCCCATCAACTGCTGCTCGGGGCGGTCGATTTCGCGCCACAGTGCGGGTTTGCCGGGACCCCGGCGTTTTCGGCAGGTGAGGAGACGGTCGGGGACCCCGGACGGGGACGGGCCCAGCTCCACCTGCCAGTACATGGTGTTGGAGGAGAGGAAGACGAGCGAGGTGCCGCTGTCCCGGGCGAGCTCGGCGGTGCGGCGCATCTGCGGCGACCAGTACTCGTCGTGGCCCGGGAAGACCAGCCCCCGGTAGCGGGCCGGGTCGACGCGGCCGGAGTGCAGGTCGCGGGCGTCGGCGTAGGCGAGGTCGTAGCCGTAGCGCTCGGCCCAGCGGATGAAGTCGTAGGCGTGGCCGACGTGCAGAGGGAGGCCCGCGCCGGCGTACGGGCGGTCGAAGGAGACGGTCGTCGCCGCGTCGGACTCGCCGAGCAGCCGTCCGTCCTCGTCCCAGGCGTGGTAGAGGCTGGCGCCGGTGCGGCCGTCCTCCGGATACAGGTTGTACGCCTGCCATGTGATGTCCGGGAGCAGGAGCAGCAGGTCGGCCTGGCGGTCGTCGCGGATGGTGAACGGCACGTGGGAGCGGTAGCCGTCGGCGGTGGTCAGGACCGCCACGTACGCGCCGACGTTCCAGTACGTCGGGATCTGCAGGCGCCACGAGAGCCACCAGTGGTGGCAGGAGACCGTACGGTCGGCGGTGAGGGGCGGGGGCTGGACGATGCCCGAGAGGCGTGGGCTGGTGATGATCTTCGCCGCGCCGTCGCCGCTGTAGTGGCCGATGCGGTAGATGTCGACGCCGAATTCCTGGGGCGGGTCGACGGTGATGTGGAAGTCGATGGACTCGCCGGGGGCCGCCGCGCCCGTCGCGGTGAAGCCCTTGATCTGGCGGCGCACGTCGTCGGCGGAGCGGGGGCCGCCCGGCGCGGTACGGGGGGCGGGAACGCGGGCTCGCGTGCCGGTGCGGCCGCCTTTGGCCGGGATGTCGGGCTCCGGCGGGCCCGGCTCGACGTACCAGGGGACCACTTGGCCCGTGTCGTCGAAGTAGGTCACATTGCCCCGAAGCCAGGGGACGGGGCCCTGACCGAAGGGGTCCGTCACCGCGTGGGCGAGTGCGCCCGACTCCCAACGCCGAATGTGGTGCTCCGAGCCCATGAATGGTCCCCTCCCTCGTCCCCCGTGAGCTTCGCAAGCCCTTGCTATGTACGCGATCGGTCCCAGCACATCACATTACGCACGCGCTCCGTCACCGTTCGTTGCTAATTGGCGAGAGTGGAACAGATGGCTCCGGATGGGGAGTTGGGCTGGGCGGGTGGCCGGCATGTGCTGCCGCAGGTGGGGCGGGGGCTTGGGCGAGGAGTCCGGCGGGTGGGACGGGGCGGGGGCCCGTGTTTCAGACCAGGCGGACCGGCTTCTCCGGGCGCACGCCGAGGCGGCGGAGCCAGTCGCGGAGGGGAGCGGGATCGCCGTCCTCCACCAGGGTCAGGACCCTGGGGGCGAGGTCGGCCGCTCGTTCGCCGTCGACCAGGAGGGAGGGGCCGTCCAGCCAGTCCAGACCGGGCGTCGCGCCCGCCGTGTCCATCGCCGCGCAGCAGACCATCGCGGTGACGTGTTCCGCCAGCAGCTCACGGCCCGTGCGGGGCGGCTGCATCGGGAAAAGCGGCAGCAGCCCGTCGTCCCACAGCGCCCGATCCGGCCCCTGCGCCTCGGCTCCGCCGCCCGCGGTGGACACGGCAGCCGGGGTCGCGGCCTCCTCCCGCGCCAACTCGGCGGTCAGCGCGGCCGCCAGGCCGGCGGAGCGGGCGTTGGTGAGACCGGGTTCGTCGTCCTCACCGAGCCCGGGACCGCCGTCGACGCCGCCGATGCTGGCGCCGGCGTCAAGGTTGGCGGGGAAGTCGGCGGCGACGCCGATATCGGCACCGGCCCCGCCACGGTCGCCGCCCTCGCCCTCGCCCTCGCCGAGTTGGGATATGTGGTCCCGGTCCGGCTCCTGGTCGGGGTTGTGCTCATGTCGGCGGTCGGCGTGGGGGCCTTCGGCGGCCCGGTCACCGTCGGCGGCGTCCCCGGCGGGCGGCTCATGCCTGGCGGCGGTGGTCGGGGCGGGCCGTTCGGCGTCGGGCGCCGCGGTGCGGGGCTCGTGGTCGGCGGCGTATCCCTGGTGCCGGTCGTGGGCAGCGGCTTCGGACGCCTGGTCCGTGGTCGGGGCCGGGGTGGGGATCGTCGGCGTCGTCAGGGTCGTCAGGTGGTTCAGCACGCGGGAGAGGGTGGGGCCGCCGGGGGCCGGACCGGTGGGGTCCGGGGTCGGGTCGCTCGTGGTGCGGCGGACGCCCAAGGTGTCGAGGACCCGGTGGAGTCGAGCCGCGTCGGTGCGCCATTTGCGGTCGACGACCTCGTCCGGGTACTCGTGCCAGTCGACCGGGGACCAGTCGGCGCCGGACTCGGCCGGGCCACCGTGGAAGAGGCGGGCCGCGAGCAGGGACGCGGCCTCGTCGACCGTGCCGGGCTCTTCGAGGAGGTCGCAGGCGGGGCGCTCGCCGAGTCGGGAGGCGAAGCCCTCGGCGAGGCGGTCGCGCCGGGACAGCTCCGTGAGCGCGGCGACGACACCCGCGTCCAGACGGGACGGCCAGCGGCCCATCCGCCAGGCGGGCAGGGCGACCCGGGTGAGGAGGCGGTCCCAGCCCGCGTAGGCCAGGCCGACCTGCTCCTGGGCGACGATCCGCAGGCCGTAGTCCACAGCCTGTGCGCGCTCGGCCGCCGCCGCGGCGACCCCGCGCTCCATCTCGGCCGCGTGCCCTCGGCAGCCACGCAGGAGCAATCGGGTGACCCAGCCGACCCCGGCCAGCACCGAACGCACGAGCGGTCCGTGCGTCGGCGAGGAGGTGACGGCCACGGCCGCGTCCAGCCCGCGCACGAAACGGCGGGCCGCCGCTATGTCCGGATGCGCCGAAGGTCCCGTACCGGCGACGACGGGGGCCAGCACCGCCCGTAGCTCCCCGACCCGCATCCACCACAGGAAGGGTGAGCCGATGACGAGCACCGGGGCAGTGGGCGGGTGGTGCCGACGGGGAGAGGAGAGTCCGGTCTCCCCAGCTGATCGCGGACCCGAGTGCGGGCGGGGTGACGATCCGCGGGCGTCCGTCGTCTCGTCGGCCCGGTCGGTGCGCGCGGCGCCGGTGCGCGTGCCGGCCGACCCGGGACCGGCGGTCTCCGATCGGGGCGCGGGCGAGCTGTGGGACGGGTGGGTGCGGTCCTCCAGCCAGCTGTCGCAGTCCGGGGTGAGCGCTATCGCTGAGGGGGCCGGGACATCGAGACGGTCCGCCAGATCCCGGACCAGACGGTAGAGGTCGGGGGCCGCCTGTTCGGTGATCGAGACCGTGGGGCTCACCGCGGGCCGAGCGCGGGCGACGACCAGCGCGATGCCGGTGGCGGCGAGGAGCACCACGGCGGCGATGCCGCACACGATCCAGCTCGCCATGGACCAGCCCGGCCCGGTCAGATGGCCGGTCGACCCGCCGGCCAGAAGGACGACGGCGGCCGCCGCGGGCAGCAATGCCACGGCCAGCGCCCTGCTGCGGACCCGCAGCACGGCGAGGGCCCGGGAGCGCGCGGCCTGCGCGCCCGCCTCCTCACCACCTGCCATACCGGTCACGACCCGACGTCACCCCCTGCTGTCCCGTGTGGCGCACACCGCGACGACTGCGACGACTGCTCGTCGAAGTGGTCACCGCCGAATGCCCTGCCGTTGCTCACTCCCCCACTGTGGCACCCACCACTGACATCGCAATGCCGGTGAGCCAAGTGCCGGAATGCTTGCGCCGCACCCTAGTTGGGGGCCCGGCCGTCGTCAGCCGGATAGACCATCGCTCACTCGATGGAATGGCTTTGGGGAGAGGTGGATGACGCTGGGCAAGGATCGGGCCCCGGATTCCGAAGGAGATTCCAGGGGTTCCTGGGGGTCTCCGAGGGTTTCCGGGGCCTGAGGTTCGTACCCGTTGGTGATGCTTCGCATGCGGATGTCGCGAAGAGGGTGGATGTGTTCGGTTGTGTGGAGGGTCGCAGCCGGGCGCGACGCCTCAGCCGCTCAGGCCTCGGCCGCTGCCTTCGCCGCGATGTCCGAACGGTGCTGGGAACCGTCCAGGCCGATCCGGGCGACGGCCGTGTAGGCGCGGTCGCGGGCCTGGGTGAGGTCCTTGCCGGTGGCCGTGACGGAGAGGACGCGGCCGCCGGCGCTGACGACGTGGTCACCGGCGCGCTTGGTGCCGGCGTGCAGGACGTACGCGTGCGGGGCGTCCACCGTGGCGACCTCGTCGAGGCCGGTGATCGGGTCACCGGTGCGCGGTGTGCCGGGGTAGTTGTGCGAGGCCACGACCACGGTGACGGCCGCGTCGCCGCTCCAGCGCAGGGGTTCGAGGTCGCCGAGGCCGCCGGTGGCGGCGGCGAGCAGGACACCGGCCAGCGGGGTCTTGAGACGGGCGAGGACCACCTGGGTCTCCGGGTCGCCGAACCGGGCGTTGAACTCGATCACCCGTACGCCTCGGCTCGTGATCGCCAGCCCCGCGTAGAGCAGGCCGGAGAACGGGGTGCCGCGGCGCCGCATCTCGTCGACGGTCGGCTGGAGCACGGACTCCAGGACCTCGTCGACCAGCTTCGGATCCGCCCACGGGAGCGGCGAGTACGCGCCCATGCCGCCGGTGTTGGGGCCCTCGTCGCCGTCGAGCGCGCGCTTGAAGTCCTGGGCGGGCTGGAGGGGGACGACCGTCACGCCGTCGGTGATCGCGAAGAGGGAGACCTCGGGGCCGTCCAGGAACTCCTCGATGACGACCCGGCCGCAGGCGAGCGCGTGCTCGCGGGCCTGGGCGAGGTCCGCCGTCACGACGACGCCCTTGCCGGCCGCGAGACCGTCGTCCTTCACGACGTACGGCGCGCCGAACGCGTCCAGGGCCTCGTCGATCTCCTCGGCGGTGGTACAGACGTACGACCGCGCGGTGGGTACGCCGGCCCCGGCCATGACTTCCTTGGCGAAGGCCTTGGAGCCCTCCAGCCGCGCCGCCTCGGCGGACGGACCGAACACCGGGATGCCCGCCTCACGCACGGCGTCGGCGACACCCGCGACCAGCGGGGCCTCCGGCCCCACGACCACCAGGTCGGCCTCCAGTCGTGTGGCCAGCGCTGCCACGGCGGCGCCGTCCAGTGCGTCGACCGAGTGCGACTCGGCCACCTCCGCGGTGCCCGCGTTGCCGGGGGCGCAGTGGAGTGCGGTGACATCGGGGTCGAGGGACAGCGAACGGCACAGCGCGTGCTCACGAGCACCGGTACCAATGACGAGGACCTTCACGGGCCCAGCCTAGCCGGAGGGGGCGGGGGGCTTTGTAGGGGCTTCCGAAGGGTGGGACGGCGATGGTTTGTCGGATCGCACGAACGGGGTGGGGTCAGGGTGACCCTCGCGCTCCCGAGTCGTGCGCCCGTACCCTCCGTGACGCGGCCGCTCGCACGCGGGCCCGCGCCACCCCGACCTCTCGCTCTCTCGCTACTCGTTCGTGATCTCCTCGACCACCGTCGCGCCGAGTTCGCGCACGATCAGTTCGTGGCCGGAGAGGGCCGACTCGTCGAGGTCGGGGTCGTCGTCCTCGGGGATGTCGTCCTCGGGGGAGACGGGCGGGGGCTCGGGAGCCGGGGGCGGTACGGGAGCGGCGGGCTGTGCGGCCGGAGCCGACTGGTGGGGCGCGGCCGTGCCCGGGGATGCCGGGCGGGAGGCCGGGGCAGGGGTCTGGGGCGGGCCGGGACGGGATGCCTGGGCCGGGGAGCCGCCGTAGCCCCCGGTGCCGCCACCGCCGTAGCCGCCTCCGTGACCGCCTGCGGCCGGGGCGGCAGACCCGTAGCCGCCGGGGGTGGCCGGAGGGGCCGAGCCGCCCGAGGTGTCGATGACGGCCTCGATCTTCCAGTGCACGTTGAACTGCTCGGCCAGGGCCGCCCGCAGGACGTCCTCGCTGCCGCTGCTCGCGAAGTTGTCGCGGGCGCCCGCGTTGACGAAGCCGATCTGCAGCGTCGTGCCGTCGAAACCGGCCACGTGCGCGTTCTGGCTGAGCAGGATCCAGGTGAAGCGGCGGCGGTTCTTCACCGTCTCCAGGATGTTGGGCCAGAGCGTGCGGGGGTCGGGCCCGCCCGGGGCGGGGTTGTAGGCGGCGGTCGGGGCCGGGGCCGCCGCGGTAGGACCGGGCTGGGCGTACGCCTGGGGTGCGGGCGCGGCCGGGCCGGGGGTGGGCGCGGACGGGGCCCCGGGCGCGGAGCCGCCACCGGCGGGCGCGGCCGTCGGCCATCCGCCGGGTCGGCGTCCACTGCCGGCGCCGGCCGGCGTGGGCCAGGAGCCGGGAGCGGCGCCGCCGGGGGCGCCCGACGCGCTGGGCGGGGGAGAGATCGTGGAACCCGCGCCCGGCTGGGCGGGAGCGGTGGGGGGCCCTGCCGGAGCACCGCTCGCGGCGGCGGCCGGGGCGATCGGCGCGGCCTCGTGGGGTGCGGCCGGAGCCACCCCGGTGGGACCACTTCCGCCCGGACCGGCCGCCGGCCCGCCGGCGGCGCCCCCGGAGCCGTACGCGTCCGATCCTGGACCCGGCACGGGGCCGGCACCCGGCGCACCCGCACCGGAACCAGACCCGGCGCCCGCCCCCCGAACCGCGGCCCGAGCCGCCGCGGGCCCGCCGCCCGGCGGAACCTGTGCGGCGGCCGGAACCTGCGCCGTGTGCGGAGCCTGGGGGGTGTGCGGAGCCTGGGCGCTGTGCGGAGCCTGGGCGCTGTGCGGAGCCATGCCCATCGGAGGGGCCGCTCCCCCGTGCGCGTCGGGACCTGGCACGTATCCCATGGCCGGGGCGGCGCCGCCGCCGGAGAAGTTCACGCCTCGTTCCAGGCGGTCCAGGCGCGCCATGACGGACCGTTCGTCGCCGTAGGTGGCGGGGAGAAGTACGCGAGCGCAGATCAGTTCGAGCTGGAGGCGGGGCGAGTTGGCGCCGCGCATCTCGGTGAGACCTTCGTTGACCAGGTCGGCGGCACGGCTGAGCTCGGCGGCGCCGAAGACGCCGGCCTGGGCCCGCATCCGCTCCAGGACATCGGCGGGGGCGTCGATCAGCCCCTTGTCGATGGCGTCCGGCACGGCAGCCAGGATGACCAGGTCCCGCAGCCGCTCCAGCAGGTCGGCGACGAACCGCCGCGGATCGTTGCCGCCTTCGATGACGTGGTCGACGACCTCGAAGGCCGCGGCTCCGTCCCCGGAGGCGAAGGCCTCGACGACCGAGTCGAGCAACGACCCGTCCGTGTAACCGAGCAGCGAGGTGGCCATGGCGTACGTCACGCCCTGGTCCGTCGCACCGGCCAGCAGCTGGTCCATCACGGACATCGAGTCACGCACGGAGCCGGCCCCGGCGCGCACGACGAGCGGGAGGACACCCTCCTCGACCGGGATCTTCTCCTGGCCGCAGACCTCACCGAGGTAGTCGCGGAGCGTGCCGGGTGGGACGAGCCGGAACGGATAGTGATGCGTACGCGACCGGATGGTCCCGATGACCTTCTCGGGCTCGGTGGTCGCGAAAATGAACTTGAGGTGCTCCGGCGGCTCCTCGACGACCTTCAGCAGCGCGTTGAAACCGGCCGACGTGACCATGTGGGCCTCGTCGATGATGTAGATCTTGTACCGGCTGCCCGCAGGCCCGAAGAAGGCCTTCTCCCGCAGGTCACGGGCGTCGTCGACGCCACCGTGCGAGGCGGCGTCGATCTCGATGACGTCGATCGACCCCGGTCCGTTGCGGGCCAGGTCCTGGCAGGACTGGCACTCCCCGCACGGGGTGGGTGTGGGCCCCTGCTCGCAGTTCAGGCACCGGGCCAGGATGCGCGCACTGGTCGTCTTGCCGCAGCCGCGCGGCCCGCTGAACAGGTACGCGTGATTGACCCGGTTGTTCCGCAACGCCTGCTGCAGCGGACCGGTGACATGCTCCTGCCCGATGACCTCGGCGAACGACTCCGGGCGATAACGGCGGTACAGCGCGAGAGACGACACGCATACGAGGTTATAGGCGCCCACTGACAACCCGGCGCCCAAGACGACGAAGACCCCTCACGCACCCGCCAGAGCCAACCTACCCTTGCTGCCTTCCGGCCCTGGGGGAGTTCAGTCAGATAGCGCCGCGTGAGGGGCTGCACCCAGCCTACCCGATCCCCGGGGGCCGCCTACCCGCCTCCCCACCCCTCGCTCCCACCTCGACCCCACCTCGGACCCACCTTGATCACCCGTCGTCGAACGAGTTCGCAAGCACCCTCCGCCGTCATGTAATGTTTCCGGCGGAGGATTCGCCTAGAGGCCTAGGGCGCACGCTTGGAAAGCGTGTTGGGGGCAACCCCTCACGAGTTCGAATCTCGTATCCTCCGCCAGTGCCTCACCGGGCACGATGTCGAAGGGCCCCACCGCAAGGTGGGGCCCTTCGACGTTGTCCTCAGGCCTCGTTGTCCTGGTTTTTGTCCACAGCGGGTGTCTCCGGGCTTCCCCAGATGGCTTCGGCGATCTTCCGGGCGACGTCCTTGAGCATGGCGTCCGGCACATGGAGGTACCGCGCCCGCATGCTCGCGGAGGTGCCGGGCTCCCACCCCATGATCTGGTCGATGACGCGGGCCGGGACTCCGAGCAGCATGAGCACGGTGGCGGCCGTGTGCCGGGCGTCGTGCAGCCGCCCGTTCCGGACCCCCGCGTCTTCCAGCAGCCGTTTCCAGTCGTGATAGTCCGTGTTCGGGCTCAGCGGGCCACCCAGCGGCTTGGTGAACACGTAGTCCGACTCGGTCCACAGGTCGCCGGCCGCCTTGCGCTCTCGCTCTTGCGTCTCGCGGTGTGCACGGAGCATGGCGACCAGCGGGCCCGGCAGGGGGACGGCGCGGCGGCCCGCGCGAGATTTGGTGTTCTTGGTCTCACGTCGGACCTGCACCTTGGCTGGGCAGTAGCCCGCCTTCCGACCGCACGGCGAGGCTTCCGGGCATCCGTGCTCGTACCGGGGCCGCAGACGGTTCCGGCGTAGCTTCAGGTACTCGTTGTCCAGGTCGACATCAGACCAGCGGAGTCCGAGCGTCTCGCCCTGCCGCAGCCCGAGCGCCAGGGCGAGCATCCACCGGGCACTGTTCCGACGCTTGTTGGCTTCAAGCAACAGGCACTGAACCTCTTCCACGGAGTAGGGCTCCACCTCGGCTTCGTCCTCTTCCATCCGCGGTGGCTTCGCCAGCGCGGCGGCATTCTTCGCCGCGTAGCCACGCCGTACCGCCTCCCCCAGCGCGGTTCGGGCGGTGCGGTGGGCCTGGTGAGCCGTACCGGCCTTGCGCTCCCCGTTCGCCTGCATGCGGCGGTACAGGCTTTCCAGGTGCTCGGGCTGCAAGCGGTCAAGGCGGTGCTTGCCGACACCGGGCACGAGGTGCACGCGAACGGCCACCTCGTAGCCGTCGTAGGTGTTCTCGCTGACAGTCGGCTTGGCGATGTTCTCAACCCAGTGCTGAAGCCACTTCTCGACTGTCCACGCCTTGCCCGGCTGTTGCGCCGAGCCCGCGTCACGCTGCTTCTCCAGCTTTTTGACTTCCTCGACCAGGTCATCACGCGTCTTGCGCGTCAGGTGTCGGCGGTAGGGCTCCCCGTTGTCCTTGTAGCCCATCGGTACACGGGCGTGCCAACGACCGTCTTTCCCGAAGTAGATCGCCGACTCGCCGTTGGCGCGGCGGGTGCCCTTCTTCTTCTCTGCCACAGGCAGGCTCCTGTTTCTTGGTGTCGGGATGGAGTCCGGGGCGGTGGGCTGTCCTGTCCGGGAGTGCCACCGCCCCGGGCCTGGTCAAGCGGCGCGTTGGGCTGCGCGGAGACGGGCGACGTACGCGGCCGGGGCGTCGGCAGGGACGCGGCGGAGTCGGCCGACGGGTACGGACTCCAGTTCTCCGGAGCGGATGAGCGCGTAGCAGGTGGTGCGGCCGATGCGGAGTCGGCGGGCGGCCTCTTCGACCTTGAGGAGAACCAGGGTCGGGTCTTCGGTCGGGGCGAGGGGAAGGGTGGTGGGTTCGTCCACGGCTCACTCCTGTGGGGCTGAGTTCATGGGCAGGTGCCGCCGCACAAACCGCAATATCCGCAGAAACCCCGGGGATGGCCGTTGACCTGCGGTGTTGTGGTGTACAGGTGGCGGCGGGTGGTGCTCCGCAGAAACCCGCGATATTCCGCAAAAATCAGAGGCGGCCGTCGACCGGCCCCGGACGCGAGGGTGGTGCTCGTTTTTTGCGGAATATCGCGGGATTGTGCGACGGGGCCCCGGCCCGGATGGGGCGGGGACCGCGCCGCAGGTCAGCGGGGGTGTCCGGGGTTTATTGCGGATTTCGCGGTTTGTGCGGGAGGGGTTGTGAGCGCGGCCGGGGTCACCGACCGCCCTGCCGCAGGGCGGGGTGGGCCAATAGGCGGGGCGCCGGGGGGCGTCCGCGCTTGCCGGTGCGCTCGGGTTGGTAGGACCGCAGGTATCCGTGCTCTTCCAGCAGCGCGAGGGCGGGTTCCAGGTCGGCAACGGTGGGCACCTCGCTGCGGGACAAGACGCTGAACACGTCCCGCCGGCTTACGTCCTCCCATCCGTTGTCCCGCAGCGCTTCCAGCACGCTGCGGGCCCGGGACAGGACCGGGTCGGCGCCCATGACGTCGAACACGGCGAGGGCATGGGCGGTGTAGTACTCCCCCAGCTCGATCGCCGCGCGCATGGTGTCGACGGTGACAGGGTGGGCGTAGCCGTTGCCGCCGTGTTCGGCGAGGTGCAGCAGCGCGGCCATACGGGCGGTCGCCCCGGCAAGCTTTCCCGCCCAGTTGGAGATGTGGCCCAGCTTGCCGCCGCGCGCCTTAAGCTGCGGTTCGATGCGCTTCTGATAGGCGATCAGCGCCGCGTCCGCCTCCGGGGTGAGCTGGATGACGGCCGGGTCGGTCCACTCCGCCAGGGACAGGGTGAGGTCGACGACCCGGGCGGTGTAGGCGGCGGCCGTCTCTTCCGGGACCGGGTCGGTGATGATCTCGCGTTCGCCGACCGTGGACACCGGCAGGGAGTACAGGAAGCGGGCCAGCAGTCCGCGTCCCTCGAACCCCTTCACCTTCCCGATGTCCCTCAGCACGTCGGGCTGGACGGCGAGGCCGATGGTGAGGGCGGGGGCGTCGATGTACTCGCGGCGGGTCTGCCGGTTGACCCTCAGCCGGTCCCCTGCATGTCCCTTGAGGAAGACTTCCATGTTGGGGGCGCCGGAGTAGCGGCCGGCGATGATGTCGAAGATGCCGCCCTCAGCGCTCATCACCGACAGCCGGCCGCCCTGTTCCGCCATGAGCGAGGTGACCGTCTCGGGTGTCGAGTCGTCCGCCAACAGCACCGGTTCGGCGGGGACGGTGAGCGTGTCGGCCGTCTGCGCGAGGCCAACGGCGGTCGCCACCATCTCATCCCGCTTGTCCCCGTCGGCGGACGCGGCCTTGGCGGCGGCCTTGTCCGCCGCTTCCTTGGCCAACCTCGCCGTCAACTCCGCTTCCACGATCACCGGCTTCATCGCGGTCTTGAGCTGCTTCTCAGCCTCATAGAGGGGGTTGGTCAGCAGCGCGAAGACGGCGGACTTGCGGTTGGCGGGCGGGAGCGCCACCACGGTGTAGAGGTTGGTGGGCTCACGCCAGTTGCCGCGCACGTGGACCACCGACCGGCCGCCGGCCGCCGTGGCGAGCACGGCGAGGGCGATCGAACCGGCGAGGTCGACCGGGGTCTGCGTCTCCTGTGCGACGGCCGCCACGAACTCCCCCAACCAGGCGGGGAGGACGTGGGCGGGGAACGCCGGACGCTCACGGCGGCCAGTGAGGGGAATGGGGTCCTCCCACACGTCCGGTGCCGCGTCGTCCTCGCCGGGCGGGTCTTCCAGGGTGGGCAGTCCGGCCCACAGGTCGGGACTGTCCACAGGCTGTGGAGTCATGAGGCCGCCCTCCCTTCGGCGGTGGTGGTGTGGGGGCAGATGCCGACGATGACCCGGGCGGTCAGCCGGATGACGGCGGCACGGCCCCGGGCGCGTTCGTGATGTCCGCAGGCGCAGAGCCAGTCCGCGACGGGGATGCCCTCACACTGGATCTGTAGCCCCGGGGTGATGCCGGTGACGGTGACCGTCTGCGGGTCAGAACCAACAGCGATATGGACGCCCTTACGGGCGGCGACCTTCGGTTCGCCCACGGTCGGCCGTGGCGGGCCCTGTACGGCGCCCTGAGGTCCGTTCGTGGGGGTTCGGGATGCTTTGTTCATGCCGCACGCTCCACAGCCGTCTCAAGGCCGTTGGCGACCGCGCGGCGCGCGTAGCTCTCCGGGACGCCCACCGAGACGGCGGCCGTCACGATCTCCTCGCCGATCGCCGCCAGTCCGCACGGCCCCGGGCACCCGGTGTGCTGTGCGGCGAGGAACCGGGCGACGCCGAACGCCTGTGATCCGGCACCGGATTCGGTGCGGGCCGTCACCAGGGCGAGGCCGCGTTCCAGGCCGGTGCGGACGTAACGCTCGGTGTGGCGGCACCCGGTGGCCACCGACCGGTTCCACGTGGCGTGGGTGGGAAGAGAAGAGGCCACCTCCCCCCGGGCGGGGGTGGTGTCTTCCTTCACCGCCAGGGCGCGCACGGCCGCCGGAAGAACGGCCATACGACCGTTCCCGGGTCCGAGCCAACGGGCGTACTGCGTCAGGGACTTGATGTCGACGCCCGGCCGTACCGCGTTGGACGACGGCATGGCGCCCCGGTACAGCCAGTGTTCGCCCCGCGTCGTCGGCACGGTGCGGGTGGCGGGCAGGGTCTCGCGGGCCCACGCGACGGCCGCCGGGTTGTCCAGGTCGACCACGGTCAGCCCGGCCCCACCGGGGTGGTAGGCGACCGTCACCGCCTCACGCCATACCGGCACCCACACGGGCGAGGTGAGAACGTGCGGGTCGGTGGTGGCAGCGGCCCACGCGTGGCACGGCGCGGGGCACTGGCAGGGGCCCGCGTTCTTCATGTTGGGTCGGCCGCCGCAGGCGCCGTCCTTGCAGGCAGGGCAGTTGCCGAACGGGACCTTGCCCCGCCGCAGAGGCAGCACCGGAACTCCAACCGCCGCGAGGGCGAGGGCGACATTCAGGGGTTCGGGCGTCGCGCTCATGCCACCGCCCCCAGCGTCGCCGTGGCGGCGAGGTAGGCACGGCCGATGTGCTCGGTGTAGGCGGGTGGGATCGCCTCCGTCAGTTCCTCGCGGACGTCGGTCCACGTGATCCCCATGGCGGTTTGGAGTTCCGGGACGGTCGGCTTGCCACCACCGTTGCCGTACGCGGCGACGTACGGGCCGTCGTAGAACCGGCCGTGTCGGTAGCCGCGTACGCGGCCCCGATGCCGGACGTGCGCCGGCTGTTCGATCGCCCACCCGCCCAACTCGAAGTTGCGGTGTCGGATTACCCCGAGCCCGAACATCTCGCCGCACAGCGTGAGGTCCTTGCGGATCTCAGCGCGGCCGTTGGGTTGCTCAATGGCATACGGCAGACCGGTCGCGTCCAAGAGGTCGCGGGTGGGCGCCACCAGGTCGACATGGGCGCGGCCCCATCCCTGCGAGGCATTGGTGCCCACCGTCAGCGCGCATCCGTGCTGGCACGGCGGGGACGCGTGGACGAACGCGTACCGGCGGATCTCGCCCGACGCGATCAAGAGGGCGAGGTAGGTGAGGGCGTCACCCCGGTGCTGGGGGAAGGGGTAGTTCGGGCGGTCGGCGATGTCGCAGCCATCCACCTCGAACCCGGCACGGTGGTAGCCCACGGCGGCACCACCGGCACACGAGAACAGATCCAGCAGACGCGGCCGGGGCGCTCGCCCCGATCGGGTGGCAAGGGCCGTTCGGCCCTCGCCGAAAACACGCGGTTGGGTCATGCTGTAGGTCTCCTGTTCTGCAACGTCGGGATTGGAGACCGTGGGCGGCGGGCTGTCCTTGTCCGGGAGTGCCGCCGCCCACGGGCAGAGCTAGAAGGGCGGTTCGTTGCTGTAGCCGCCGGGCCCCCACGGGTCACGGCCGCTGTCGCGGCGACGCAGCCACCGGGGCCGACGCGGCAGGGGCATCAGGAACCAGCGGTAGGACTCGTTCCAGCAGTCGCAGAACTCAATGTCGCTGCCGGCGTACTCGCCGTTGTGGTCGCCGTAGGGGTACTCGATGCCGCCGAATCCCTCGCAGTTGGAGCAGTCGGGGCGGGGCGTGTCGGTCAGGACCAGGGCCCGGCGGGGCCAGTGGGCGACCTGAATGCGCAGTCGGATCACGGGGGTTGATCTCCCTCTGTCAGCCGTAGAACTTGTTGCGCTTGATGACGGCCTTGCGGATGTTGACCGTCGTCCCGTGGCTGTGGCCGCTCGGGCTGAACACCTGCACGGCGATCCAGCCGCCGAAGATGACGGCGGCGAGGATGACGAGCTGGGTCACCAGGGCGGTCAGGGCGGTGATGAAGGCGGTGAGCATGAGCAGTCCGCCGCACACGGCGAGGAACCCGACGCCCCCGAGCGCGATGTTCACCGCCGTCCGGGAGACGGCCGGCTTGGCGACGACCGGTTCGGGCTTGGCGGGCTCGATGGCATAGCCGGTGACAACGCGGCCGTCGGGCAGGACGACGCTCGCCACGGCCGGGATGGTCCCCGGCTGTACGGGCATGAGCGGGGCGGTGTGGGCAGGGGTGAGCGGGGTGGGGGTGTGGACTTCCACGGCCGCCGTCTCGTGCCCGGCCGGACGGCCGTACGCGATGGGTTCGTTCACGGTGCTGGTCTCCCTTCGGGTCAGCGGGTGATGCCGGGTAGGGCGTCGGTGAAGGCGGTGACGAGCTGGTTGACGGTGTCGGCCGCGCCGGTGTGGGCGAGGTAGAAGCCGAAGAGCGCGACGGCGACGGCCGCCCCGGCGCCGACCGCGCGGAAGCGCAGCAGCAGCACGACGACGACGGCGAGCAGCAGAACGAGCGGGATGGTGAGCGTCACGGTGTCTCCCGGCGGGTCAGCGGGTGCCGGCGCGGTAGGTGCGCGCGGCGCGGTTGTAGATCCAGCGGCCGACGCGTATGCGCTTGCCGGTGGCGTCGCAGCGGCGGCAGTCACGGCCGCGCTTGGTCTTGCCCTTGCGGTCAGTCTTGAGTTCGTGGCCCATGCCGTCGCACTTGCGGCAGTCCCCGAACGGGCTCAGCCAGCACTTGACGACGTAACCGAGGGTGACGATCAGTAGGAATGCGGTAGCGAGGGCTGCAAGGCTCATCAGGGGCCTCTCAGAGGGGTTGAAGGGGGTTTCCGCAGGTCGGCCGCTACGTGCTAGCGGCCTGATCAGGGGCAGTTTTGGTCGCTAGCAGGGTTGCTACCGGTAGCGACGCCTGCCGCTACCGGTAGCAGTCCGTGAGACCTATCCGGCGTCCCGCTTCTTGTTGCGCTCCGTAATCGCGGTGGCGATGTCGTCGCGCTTGATACCGCGCTTGTTGACCTGTTCGCCGTCGATGCGCCGGCTGATCTGCACCGTGCCGATGCCGAACGGCTTGAGCGCGGCGGTGAGCGCTTCCGCCTTGGGCTTGGGCTCCAACTCCGCCCACGGGCCGTAGACGTCGGGCCGCAGGTCGGCAAGCCGGTCCACGACCGTTTCGGACCACACCTTGGCCTCGCCCTTGCCGAGCACGGCCGCGACGTCGTCAAGGATCGTCGCGGACGTCTCCGGCGCGGGTGCCTCGCCGACCGCGTCACCCGACAGCGTCCCCTCCGCCTCCCGCAGCGCGGCGGCGCGGGTCAGGATGCGGTCGGCGTCGCGGCCGTCGGCGAGGTAGGTGCGCACGATCCCGGAGTCGTCCGACATGCCCTTGAGCAGGCCCACACCCTTGTGGGACTTCAGCAGCTTGGACGCGTCCAACCCCTCCGAGTACGAACCCGCACCGAGGATCGTGTCCGAGACCTGGTAGGCGCCGACCCGCAGCGCGAACCGGGCCTGATGCTGGTCACGCAGCTCCGAGGGGCACGCCTTGTCGTCCGGCTTCTGCGTCGCGGTCATCACCGAGACACCGACCGCCGGGGCGACCCGGGCGAGGTAGACCATCAGGGAAAGGATCTCCTTGCCGTGCTCGGGGTGGGTCAAGTACTCCTGCACCTCGTCCACCACGAACAGCGTGAGCGGCATGTTCAGCTTCTTGTCCCGGCTGATCTCCGGGGTGAGCTTGCCCTCCGGGCAGACGTGCAACGGCAGTTCGGACAGCCGGTGGTACCGATCTTCGACGTCCGCCTTGAGTTCCCGCAGCGAGGTCAGCAGGTGCTGAACCGGGTCGACCCCGTTCTTCGGCACGATGCCGAACCCGATGCGGTGGGCGACCTTGGCGAACGTGCGCCAGTCCGGCGACGCCTTGCCGTCGAACACGTACAGCCTGACGTACGGGTCCAGCGCGGCGGCGAGCGCGATCGTGCGGGCTGAGAACGTCTTGCCCTGACGCGGCACGGCGCCGACCAGCAGCGACAGCCACAGCATCGTGGCCATGACCGGGTTGCCGCGCTCGTCCACCCCCCACGGGAACGGCTTCCAGAAGTCCACCCGCGTCGCCCCCAACAGCGGGGACTTGCCCGACGGCACGGCGAGCGGGTCACGGTCGGCGATCCAGTACGACACCCGCCGACCGCTCGTCTCGTCCTTGTCGAGGAAGAGCTGAGTCGGGGCGATGTCCATACCGGAGGCGAGACGGGCGTGAGCCTTCATCGCGTCTTCGAACGTCTTGCCGTACGGCAGATCCACGACCACGCGCCAGCCGTCCCCGTCCCGGCCGATCGGCCGGGGGAAGGCGATCGTCTGATCCTTGGTGGTCAGCCCGGACGCCTCATGTGCGCGGATGACGATGTCCGAGGACAGCTTGCGCTTGCGGAACGTCACCTTGGCCATGTCGATGAGCGGCCGGTCCGCCGGCGCCCCGACCACACCCAACGTGGTGGTCAGCGTCGCCACGGCCAGCATGAGCAGCCACGACGGCGCCATGACGTACAGGGTCAGCGCGGCGGCCAGACCGACGAAACCGGCGATCGTCGCCACGATCCCCCGCAGCCGGACGCGGTCGTTGCGCTGCCGCGACAGCTTCAGGTACTCCGCCGCGTCCTCGTTGGCCACGGAGGCGAGCCGCAGCGTCTTGCCCTCCGCGTCGAACACCCACCGGCCGATCGCGGCCGACCACCGCCACGCGCCGCGCGGCGAGTACACGCAGATCTTCGGCGTGTAGACCAGCGGCAGCCGCACGGCGTGATAGCCGACCACAGCCGAGTAGTGTCGGATCGCCCACTTGCGGACGGCCGTCCGCTGGTCAGGGAGCTTCACCCAGTCCGGCAGCACCGGCATACGGGCCTTGTCCTTGGCTTCCATCCATTCCGCGACCGAGGGCGGGTAGACCTCGCGCGGCGGGTCCACCGGCGCCCCCTCGGTCAGGCCGTCGGCCTCCGGGTCGTCGGTGTCGGGGAGTTCGGCCTCCCACTCCCCCGGCTTCACCACACCCTCGCTCAGGTCGGCCGGGGCGGGGTCGGTCTTCTTCAGCGGGAACGGCACGATGTCGGCCGTCGGCTGTTCGGTGCCCTCCGGGTCCTCCGGGGGCGGGAAGGCGGTGGTTTCCGTCACGATGTACGCACTCCTTCGGGAGTCGAAGGGTCCGGCCGGCTTGCTGTGGAAGGTCGGGCGGCCGGACCCGGGTTCGTGTGGTTCAAGCGGCGCGCTGTTCCTCGGGATAGGCGCAGGTCACGCAGGCTCCGAGCGTGGGCGGGATGACGTATCCGGCGTCCCGGCCGCACTCGGGGCAGCGGCGGCGGGCGGCATTGGCCTTGGCGAGCGCCGCCCACCTCGCCGGGGTCATCGGCCGCACCGGCCGGGCGAGGTCGACCCGGTACAGGTAGGCGGTCAGCGGTTCGCGCCGACGGCGTGGCCTCAGGATCTGTGCCGCGATGTCCTGACCTCCCGGCCGCAGTCCACGGATGCGGAGTTGGCGGCGGGTGGCCAAGTCGTCGGGGGCGTAGCGCCACGGGTAGGTGGGGATGCCGAAGCGCTCGCCGGTCGGGTCGAAGCAGTCGGCGAGGGTCAGCCGGCTCACGCGGCTTCAGTGCCGGCGGCGGCGCGCTCGGCAAGGATCGTGTCCCGCAGCATCCGCGCGTTTGCCGGCGAGGTGTGGATCTCGCGGCGGATGCCCTCTGCCGTGATCCGGCTGTCCGGCCAATCGGCGGTCGCGGTGCGGGCCTCAGCGAGCAACTGTTCCGTCGTGCGCTTCGGCCGGGGCGACCGGGCCACGTCGGGAACCTTGCCGGTCGCCCGCCGGGATCGGGGGGAGTCGGCCGCCACCGTCCGCCCTCCGGTCGGGGCAGGGTCGACGCTCACCGGGTCGACCGGCGAGGCGATCGCCGGGACGGGCTTGAAGGGGAGCGTCGACTTCATGAAGTCGACCGCCACCGGATCGGGCGCGGGGAATCGGGTCAACACCACTGACGGCGCCGGGGTCGATTCCCACAGGTCAGCCATAGACCGATTCCTCATGGTCTCGGTAGATTCCTCCGCATTCGCGTCAGCGTCGGGAACCGGGGCAAGGGCGGGGGCCGTGCCGCCGAACATCGACGCGAGCGCGGCATCCGCCCCGGCGGTGATCCGGTCGCGCTGGACATCTAGCAGCCTCGATCCGAGCGCCGCGTCCCCGATCCCGACCTTGCGGGCCAGACGCCATGACGCTCGATCCGACCGCTTCCGCACCCGGCTGACCGGGTGCTGAGCGGCACGGGCGCGGTGGTAGGCGAGGGCCTGCACGATGTCGGCGGTGCGCCGCTCGTTCTCCGCGTCGCGGCCGTCGGTGTGGACGACGATGCGCCGGGCGAGGAACGCCATGCCCTCCGCCGACACGGACATGCCCATCGGGGTCAGGGCGTAGATCACGGTCCGTCCCGGGTCCGGCGCGGCCATGGCGCCCATGACGGCGGCGGCGGCCGGCAGCGCCCACAGTCCGATCCGGACGACGCGCGGCGAGGACTGCCCCAACATGGTCAGCCCCAACAGCACGAGCGCCAGAACGGCCGTCGCGCCCTCGCCGGCGGCGAGGGCGCCGAGCGCGGTGCCCTTGCCGTAGGCGTGCCCGATGTTGCTGTACGTGCCGATCCCGCCGATCACGCCCGTGGCGAGCATGGGCACGAACGCGGCCGTCAGGACACCGATCTGAACCTTCGTCAGAGGCTTGCGGGTCTCGCTCATGCCGCACCTCCCAGGGCGAACACGACAGCCAGGATGAGCAGAGCGCCACCGGCGCACGTCGCGTCGACAGCGCGGCGCAGGCAGGTGAACTTGGCGACCGCCAGACGGGACAGGCCCGCGATGTCGGCGGCGAGGTCCCGAGACTCGGCAACATCCGTGATCTCCTGCGCCGTGAGCGTGGCCCACAGCGGGAAACCGTGCCGCCCCTTGATGTTGGGTCGCACCGACCGCAGCAACAGCCCGGCCGCCCCGATCAGCAGCGCCAACCCGCACCCGCCCGCCACATACGCGGGGACATTCAGCGGCAGGTCACGGGCGACCGTCCAGGCGCCAGCGAGCACCGCGCCGACGAACGCCAGCAACAGCGCCGTCTTGGCGTCGGTCCGCGCAATCTCCGCCTTCACTTCAGCATGCGCGGCCGTCAGGTTCTGCGTCACGACGCTCATGCCGCTTCCCCCGTCTCCGACCGGTGGCCGCGAGCGGCGCGCAGGAACGGCACCGTGTGGGTCAGCGCGTCGGCGTACAGGGCGTCCCAACCGGCGATCTCGTCACCGGCCGCCGCCTCCGCCCGCAGGTCGGCGAGGATGTCACGGGCTGCGTCTTCACGGGCGGCACGCTCGCCGTCCGTCTCGGACTCCAGCGGGCCCCGGAACAGGTCGATGTCGATACCGAGCGCCAGTTCCGCGAACTCGATGTCGCCGTGGGCTTCCTGGCCGGCGACGAAAGTGCGCATACGCATGGTGGATCTCTCCTTGAACGTCGGGATAGGAGATCCGGCGCGGCGGGCTGTCCTGTCCGGGAGTGCCGCCGCGTCCGGAGGTGAGGGCCAACGCCGCACGTCGCGGCGGGCCAAGTAGCCCCGGGCGGAAGTCGATTCCGCGCCCTCACGGCTGGATACCGGGGCCGACGGTCGTCACCCGGCCGTCACGGGGACGGGGTCACGCCCCGTCGATCTCAAAGCACTCTGTTGAGTTCTCAAGGAACCGGCGCTTCCTTCGTACTCACCCCTGCGGGCTTTCCTCCGGACGCTGTCTGTGCAGGTCAAGCGGTTTCCCCTTTGAGTCGGGGCGACTCTTGCTGACTAGCTTGCACTAGTCTGCTGTGGTGCACAACCCCTGTGGAGTGATGCGCACTAGTTCGCTGTGGTGGGTACCCTCAAGACATGACTGTCACAGGAGGGCCCAAGCCAAAGGCGGTGCAGGTCGCAGACGCGCTCCGCGACGACATCAAGAAGATGAAGCCGGGGGAAAAACTCCCGTCTCAGCGAGAGCTGATGGACCGCTTCGGGTATGCCAGCCAGACCATCCAGAACGGGCTAGCCGCACTCCGGGCCGAAGGGCTGATCGTGTCGGCGGGGAACCTGGGCAACTTCGTCAGCGACGGGTCTGCCCCGGGTGGCGACGTACGTGATGACATCAAGGAAATCCGCTCCCAACTCCAGGCGTTGACCGAACGGCTCGAAGCACTGGAAAGCCGCTCCGCACCAGGTGGCGCTTGATCTGCAACCAGCATGGGAGTAACGGAGTGTGTGAGGTAAGTGACAGAAAGGGGACGGCGACACGGGGGTGGGGACATGTCCAGTGACACCCCTCTGTCCCCTTCCCTGTCCCCCCTGCCCGCGCGCGAGACTCGGAGTAGGCACTCGGAGGAGGGCGCATGACTGACGACAGGCCCGCATGGGCGCGACGCATCGCTGCCGAACGACAGGCGCGCGACTGGTCACAGCGTGACGCGGTCAGGGCCCTGCGTGCGCACGCACCCACGGAGCTGCCGGCAGAGGACAGCATGATTCGCCAGTGGAAGCGCTGGGAGTCCGGCCAGGCACCGAACGACTTCTATCAACCGATCATCGCGGCCGTGTTCGGCACGGTGACACACGCGCTCTTCCCCGCTCCGTCACGGCGGGACGGTGACAAGGAGATCTTGACGGCGAGCGGTATGGAGACTCTGGAGATCGTGAGTCGCCTGAACCGGTCCGACGTCGACGGCGCGACGCTAGATGCTCTCCGGATCACCACGGACCGCCTCTGCTCTGAGTACCCCTACATGCCAAGCGATCAGCTCCTCATCGAGGGGCGGCAGTGGCTTCGCCGCGTCGTTGACCTGACCGCGAAGAACCTCACGCTTGCCCAGCACCGCGAAGTTCTCGCCCTGTCCGGCTGGCTCGCCCTGCTAGTCGGCTGCGTCGAGTACGACACTGGAGACCGCCACGCGGCCGAGTCGACGCGCCGCGCCGCCCTGTCGCTCGCGACGGAGGCCGACCACCCTGAGGTGGCGGGGTGGGCCCACGAGATGCGGGCGTGGTTCGCCCTCACGACCGGCGACTATCGCGGTGTCATCGCGGCAGCACAGGCCGGATCGGAGGCAGCGCCGAACCATGGCGTTGCCGTACAGCTCGCGGGCCAGGAAGCCAAGGCATGGGCGCGACTCGGAGACCGCCGACAGGTTGAGGTGGCACTGGACAAGGGACGCCGGCTGCTTGAAGGGATGCCGCATCCCGAGAACCTGGACAACCACTTCGTGGTGGACCCCGCCAAGTTCGATTTCTACTCGATGGACTGCTACCGACTGGTAGGAGAGGACCGGCTTGCCCGGACGCTCGCGGATGAGGTTCTACGCGCCGGAACTGACTTCGACGGCACGGAACGCTCACCCATGCGGAACGCCGAAGCACGGGTAACGCTCGGAGTCACCGCAGCACGTGAGGGCGACCTCGAACAGGCCCTCATCCATGGCGAGCGAGCGCTACATGGCGACCGACAGTCCGTCCCTTCCCTCATCATGACCAGCCGAGAACTCGCGGCCGTCATGAGGCAGCGCTACAGCAAGGAACAGGCAGCACAGGACTACCTGAACCACCTGCAAGAGCTGGGCCGTGAGAAGCCGGGATTCCTCCCTGCCTGAGCGGCACAAACAGAAAACGGGCGCGGCCTCCGAAGGAGACCGCGCCCGTCCCACTTCCCGTTCTCACTCGGCCCGTTTCGTAATTTCCTGTAAATCCGCTAGAGATTTACCCCGGCCACTAACTTGGCTGCGAAGCCGGCCTCTTGCGGGGCTTCCTCTTCTTACGTCGGAGTGATCCTTCAGGCATCGGGATGCGCGCCAAAGCCACACCCAGCCCAAGTCGCTGCACTATCCGCGCATTGAAGAGAAGGCTTATCTTGCTGAAGAAAAACAGGGTATCCGCGAGACTTCCTGCACGGTCGTTAGCTATCGCATAAACGATTACAGGGCCGTCGGCGGGCTCCTCTATGACTTCCTGCCAGTACTCCGAGGCATCTCGATAGATGCGATCTTTGTAGGCCTGTTCGCCTCTGTAGAGTTCCGCCGAGACGCTACCTTGACTAAACAAGTGAGAGAGGGTGGCCGAACTCGATTGCTGCTTCACGCAGATTAGGTGCATATCCTTGCTCAGCAGATCGCAAATCTCGATCTTCTGCGAGGGCCCACCGATGTAGTAATTATCCTTGTCCAGTAGAACCCACTTCCGCTTCTTTGCCACTCGATCGTTGTAGTCGCCTTCCTTCTCCTTCGGATCCCACTCCTCGAAGTTGAACTCATCCGTCATGTCAGGGATCTTGCGGATGGCATCGTTAACCGACGTCACGTAATCCCTATTTACCTCATACCAATCCCCGAGGGACAGCACGTACGTCTTTCCCGAGTGCTCCAACTCGCAGACGACCCAATCGCGCAGGGTGCGCTTCTTCCCTGACGCCTGGCCTGAATCCGCGATGGGAACAATCTTGGTATCGCCTAGGGGGTCTTCACCTTCGTAGCACTCATCCAGGAATCTGTATGCGCCGCTCAAAGTAACTTCGTCAAGTTCAACCACCTTCCGTCGGGCAGAAATCTCGAAGTGATTGACTTGCTCATCGTCGATAATTTGCGGCATTGCCAGCGATATCTTCCCCTCCCTCCGCTCCTTCACCCATTCGAGCAGCATCTCATCAAGGGTCGAAACTACTTCGGAGCCCGCACTGAGGGGCTGGAAGTAATCCAGGAACGGGAAGCCTCTCTTATAATCCGTGGCTTCGTACCGCTCTAGAAGTTCGGTGAGAACCTCAGGAAGCCGCTTCAGGGGAGCGGAGAGGTTGACCTGAAGCGAATCTGCTCCAGCCAGGCTGCTGACATAGGATAGCTTGTCGGTCTTCCCTTGGATTCGACGTACCCAATCCTGTTCCAGAGGAATAGAGAAATCGGAGATTCTACTCCCGGTACTCAGATGGGTACGCTGTTGACGGGTTACCGCATCAAGGTTGCGCGTATCCACGGTGATTAGGTCATCCTCGTCCACCGAGTTCGCAGAAACTCGCAAACCAAACCCTTTTTCCAGCCTTGCAGGGTCCAATGCGCTGTAACCTGACATGCCAAACGTGAGCGCGAATATTCGCTCAGACACTTTGGCCAACAGAACAAACGAAGTTGACGTATTCCAAATATTGGAAACGTCGAAATGGGGCTTCAGGAAACCCAGCCATTTAGGTTGAGTTGGCTTGTCCTGTTGAATGTACGCCTGCGCGGGGAACCCGAGGGAATCAGTGGGGTCTAGCTTTTCAAGTCCAAGACTCTCGATATAGACGGGCCTGATGAGTTCGGAGAAATCGGCAACGTCTTCCCGAGCAAGATGCACCGTCAGCTTCATGGCTCCCCTTACACGTAGCCCACGCGCGTAACACCCTGACCCTCACGATAAGCGCAGCCGTGTTCAATGGGAAGTGCATGGATAAAGGGCGATAATCGAACGTACTTTCTGTTTCGAAATGGGTTGTGCCGATAGCCAGGCGTCCAGTAGCAGCGAAGGGCTCGACGGCGCTGCGCCGGCCTGCGGGACATGCCGTTCGGCACGCTTCGTTGTCCTGGTCTTTGTCCAGTACGCCGACGGCCGCCACCGTTCACCGCAGTACGCGCACCCGCCCTGACCTGCGCCGCGAACCCCTACGAACGCCCCCGTACGGCCGCGCGGACAGTTGGAAAGCGTGTTGGGGGCAACCCCTCACGAGTTCGAATCTCGTATCCTCCGCCGCCGCCTGAGCAGGCGAAACGAGAACCCCGGACCGCTCAGCGGCCGGGGTTCTCGACATGCCCTGGTCTCAGTTTTGGTCTCATTTATTTCGACTTTTACGACATTCCGCCCAGGTGTAGTGACGTGACTCCCTCGCGGCGGCCGGTAGCCATTCCAGTCGGTCTGCAGTCCGGGGCCTGGCCGGGGACCGATTCGGTTCCGTATCTACCGTCCCGACGGCGAACTCGGATTCTGCGACGAGCGCACCGCCACACCGACCGCCCTGCTCAAACTGGGCGCCCACTGGGGTCACCCCGTCGCCGTGGAGCAGTTCCAGACAGCGCCTCAGCCGAGCTTCACTATCCGCACTGCGTGGACGGTGCCGGGGCGTGCCCGCCCGAGGACTGCGGCGGCGGACCCGGCTGCAGCGATTTCAAAGTGATCCTCGCCGACCCGGCGCATGAGGAACACCACGCCATTCGGGTGTGGCTCGGACTTCGGTCCGCCACAGAATTCGGCCCTGACCGTTTCGCGCCGGACGAGGCCGCCGCGCGGCTGCTGCGCCTCACGGCACGAGGAAGACGAGCCGCCCGGCCACGCCACCGTTCGCGGCACGCGCTGGTAACGGAGGCAGGGGCGGGCGGCGATCGGGTGGGCTCATCTGGGCGCGGAGTGCAGTTCGCGTACCAACTGCGGGGTGAGCAGCTCGCCGGCACGGTCGGCGAGGACGGCCATTTCATAGCCGACGAGGCCCACATCGCACCCTTCGGCGGCGAGGACGCCGAGGCAGCTGCCGTCGCGGATACGACCGACCATGAGGAAGCCCCCAAGCATTTCGATCATGACGAGCTTCATGCCGTGGAAGCCGTGTTCCGTCGCCGCGTTCTGGGCGAGGCTGGTGATGCCGGAGACGACGGCGGCCAAGTGGTCGGCGCGATCTCGGCCGAGACTGTCCGAGGCGGCCATGAGCAAGCCGTCAGAGGAAACGGCGACGGCATCGGTGACGCCATCGGCGGTGCGCACGAACTCCGAGACGAGCCAGCCGAAACTCTGGACGGCGGTGGTCACGATGACGCTCCTTGGGGGTTTCTGGCTTCGGCGCGGGCGACACCTGCTCGGAAGCCGTTGAGCAGGGAGGAGACAGGGGGCCTGGCGGGTGGGGGTGAGGTGGAGGGGTCCTCCACGGGGGCGAGCAGGCGCCCGGGGAGGACAAGGAGGGCGGACAGGCCGCCGCCAGGAGTGTCGAAGAGGTGGACTTGAGCGCCTTCACCGAGGCGGTGGGTGAGTCGGCCGACGACCAGGTGGCCGAGGAACCGGGTGGGTGCGGCAACGAGGGCCTCCTCTCCGGAGTCGGAGAGGAGGGCGCCCGCACGTGCTTTGTCGGCTTCGGACATGCCGATGCCGTGGTCGACGACACCGAAGGAGTACGTGTCGTCCTCGATGTCGTACCAGCCGTGCACCTCGACCGGTTCGGTCGGGGGCGAGAAATTCAGTCCGTTCTCGATGAGTTCGGCGAGGAGGTGGGCGACATCTGCGACGGCGTGCCCACGCACCCGCACCGGCTCCACGGTCGCGATCAGAACTCGACGGTACTGCTCCACCTCGGCGACTGCGGACTGGACGACCTCCAGACCGTCTGCGGGTGCTGCCGTGGGCCTTGGCGGATTCTGCCCGGCCAGGACCAGCAGGCTTTCGGCGTTGCGCCGCATACGGGTGGCGAGGTGGTCGAGTTCGAAGAGCTCGGCGAGGGCGTCCGGGTCGAGTTCCTGCCGTTCCAGGCGGGTGATGAGGCTGAGTTGGCGACGTACGAGGCTCTGGTTCCGGCGGCCGAGATTGGCGAGCGATTCCGTGGTGTTGCGACGCAGGCCGGCCTGCTGGGCAGCCAGCTGGAGGGCCGTGTGTTCCACCTGCTGCAGGGACGCTGCGACCTCGGCGATCTCGGCCGCGCCGCCCAGCAGCCGTGCATCGGAGGTGTCCTGCGCGTCCTCCGGCGTCAGGAGCTGAGCAGAGTCCTGCGGGGACTGCTGGATACGGGCGACGGCTGCGGGCAGTCGGCGGCGCGCCACGTCGTGAGCGGTCTCGGCGAGTCCACGGA
Organism: Streptomyces gottesmaniae; assembly: GCF_031845845.1. Taxonomy (NCBI): domain Bacteria; kingdom Bacillati; phylum Actinomycetota; class Actinomycetes; order Kitasatosporales; family Streptomycetaceae; genus Streptomyces; species Streptomyces gottesmaniae. Next base: position 60,500 of record NZ_JAVRFJ010000022.1, on the reverse strand, counting down.
GCGGGCGGGTGAGCGACCGGGAGGCGACAGCGGCGAGGCCCGCGACCAAGGCGGCGATGAGCGTGCCCGTGACGAGATAGGCGGCGAGGGCGAGTTCGGCGTCGTGGCTGAGCCGGTGAGCCCGGACCCGTACGTCGTCACCGACCGACTGCTGGACGGCGTAAAGATCGTCGACGAGTACGGTCATCGCGTCCCACCAGGTGCGGGCGTCGGCGCGCAGCGGGGAGCCGTCGGCGGAGCCTTCCGCCTGTTTCTCGTAGGCGGTGGCGCGTTCGGCATCCTCGGTCGCGAAGGTTTTCTCCAGTGCCGCGCGCTGAGGTGCGGTGGCGACCTGCCGGAAGCGGGTGAGGGCGGCGACGCGGGTGGCTCGCACCTCGGTGAAGTCGATGTACTCACGGCCGTGGAAGGCGCCTTGGGCGAACACACCGTTGAGGAGCCCGCGTTCGAGGGCGACGGATTCCTTGGCGGCGGCCAGCTCGCGCAACGCGGCCAGCCCGTCACGCAGTTGGCGGTCGGCGCCGGTCGCGGTCTCCGCCACCGGATCGACGGCGTTCAGGGCGTTGACGGCGCTGGTGTAGAAGGTGAGGGTCGCGGCCTGGCCGACGGTGCCTCTGTCGGCGGCGGCTCGGATGTCGGCGAGACGCCGCAAGTGCCGCTGGACGACGTCCTCGACGGCGCTTTCAGTGCGCATTCCGCGCAGTGCCGTGTCAACGCGCTTGCGCGTGGCGGAAAGCGGTGGGCGGAACTCCTTCTCACCGCCCAAGAGGCCGTTGGTCAGGCCGCGTTCGCGCTGCAGCTGGTGCACCAGGGCCTGGATGCGCAGGCTGAGGCCGACCTCGGCACGGGTCGTCCGGGCATCGCCGAGGGCCTCGGCGCGGCCGTGCACGGCGAGACCGGCCACCGCCAGCAGCAAACAGATCGGGACCGTGATGACCACCGCCACTCGGCCCCTGATGCTGCGCCAGCCAGGCATCGGCCGTCGCCCGGGAGTCGTTCGGCCCCCGTGGCGGCGCACTGAACCACCCTTGCCGAATCTGCCCTTGCCGATCGCGGCAACCTTGCCGCGCAGCGGCCATACGGGCATCCACACCCTCATGTCACGAAGCTAGTCCGCCCGCCCTAGCGGCCGGTTTCCTGCCTGTTAGACCGCGTGGGACATTCCGTTGCGCCGCTCTCACACCGCCGAGCAAGAGCTTGTGACCGTGGAATGGTCAAGCACAGGGGTGTGGTGTGGGCGGGAGCGTGACGAGCGTGGCTCCTGTACAGGGCATCCCTGGCATGCGTGCGGCACTGGCCGGCCGGCGATGTTGTTGCCTGAACGAAGTGAGGTGTCCTCCTCGCGACCTGCCATAGCCCCCTGACCGCGGAAATTCGCGTCAGGCCATCGAGGCGACTCACTGGTCGTGCGGAGGCGGCCGAGCGGGTCCTGTCGGCGTACGTCGCCGAGGCGCTGCGATTCAAGCGCGACCGGGACCGGCTGCTGGAGCTGGTCGACTGTCTGCAGGAGGAACACGGCCCCGTCACTGAGGACGAGCGTGCGGCAGCTTTCCAGGAGTGGGAGGACCTCGACGCCGAACACGAGCAGCGCCGCGCCACCGGAAAGCACAACGCCGGAGAGGCTGCGTGAAGGCGCGAGTGGCTGAGCACGGGCAGCCGCCTCTCCGTGTCTTCGTACTGGACCGCGAAGCCCTGTCCCTTGCGGTACGAGGCGACCGGAAGATGATCGCCTGGTTCGACCTCGCGGCTCGAGGCGAAGCCGAGGTGGTGACGTCTCCGATGAGGCTGGTCGAGGCGTACGACGGCAGAACCACCGAGCAGCGCCGGGACTGGGTGTTCTCCCGGCTCAAGGTCGCCGACATCGGAAAGGACGAGGCGCGCCAGGCCCGCCGCCTCCTGGCTGGTGCCAAGCTGCACGGCCACAAGTACGCGATCGACGCCGTGCTCGCCGTCATCGCGCGACAGCAGAAGGGACAGGTCACGAATGGCGCCTGCCGCCTTCGCGCCCCTCACCAGCGGCGGTTACCGGGTGCGGCACGCCGACCTGCCGCTGTGGCCGACGGGCTGGGCGCCGCCGACGCACCGTTGCTTGTCATGACCGTTCGGGAAGGCGTCACCGTGGCGCGTTCCTGTCGGTCACCTCGCCGCAGGGGTGGGGGTGTCGCCGGCGCGGTGTGCCCGTCGTCTCGGCCGCGGTCAGCGGACCGGGTTCCAGCCGTCGGTACCCGCGAGGTGCTTCTGGGCGGTGCAGTCGGCTGACAGCGCACACGCTGTCGCTCGCCCCTTTACTTCTTGGCCGGACCGTGGCTGTCATCAATGCCACATCTCCATGGAAACCGGTGACTCCCGAGCGCCGGGAAAATATGTTTAGCCGCCTTACTAATGCCTTTCACCGCTCTGCGGTATCCGGACGGAAGTGAGGCGAACCGTGGCGCGTCCCGAGAGACCGCTGGATCCCGCGGCCGGCCCCGTGCCACGCCTCGCCCATGAGTTGCGGGAGCTGCGCCGGGCCGCGGGCAGTCCCTCGTACCGGACCATGGCCGGCGCGGCGGGGTTCTCGGCGGCGGCGTTGTCCAAGGCCGCGTCCGGGACGCGGCTGCCGTCGCTCGCGGTGGTCCAGGGGTATGTGCGCGCCTGCGGGGGCGACCCGGGCGAGTGGGAGCTCCGCTGGAAGCGGGCCGAGGCCGAGGCCGCGGGGGAGGCGCTCGACGACGCCGGGGACTCGGCGCCGCCGTACCGGGGGCTGTCCCGTTTCGAGCCGGACGACCGCGATCTGTTCTTCGGCCGGGACCAGTTGGCGGAGGAGTTGCGGGAGCTGGTGTGCGGCCACCGGTTCGCGGTCGTGTTCGGGCCGTCCGGCAGCGGCAAGTCCTCGCTGCTGCGGGCCGGGTTGATACCCCGGATGCGGGAGGAGATCGCGGAGCAGGGCGGCCCGGCGGTGCTGCGCATCCTCACCCCGGGCCCACGGCCCGCCACCACGTACGGCCATCTGCTCGCCCCGGCCGAGGACGAGCCGGACAGCTGGGTGGTGGTGGACCAGTTCGAGGAGGTCTTCACCCTCTGCCGGGACCGGGAGGAGCGCGGCCGGTTCATCGACCTGCTGCTCGCCGCCCGGGTTCCGGGCAGCCGTGTGCGGGTGGTGATCGCCGTACGCGCCGACTTCTACGCCCGCTGCGCCGAGCACCGGGAGCTGGCGGACTCCCTGAGCCGCGCGTCCCTGCTGGTCGGTCCGATGAGGGCGGAGGAGCTGCGTGAGGCGGTCGTCAAACCCGCCCAGGCGGTCGGCCTGCTCGTCGAGCGGGAGCTGACCGCGCGGCTGGTCGAGGAGGTGCTCGACGAGCCCGGCGGCCTGCCGATGCTCTCGCACGCCCTGCTGGAGACCTGGCGGCGGCGCCGGGGCCGGATGCTCACCCTCGCCGGGTACCAGGCGGCGGGCGGGGTGCGCGGCGCGATCGCGGCGACCGCGGAGGCGGTGTACGGGCAACTGTCACCGGAGCAGGCCCGCACCGCCCGGCACCTGCTGCTGCGGATGGTCGAGCCGGGACTGGGCACCCCCGACACCCGGCGCCCGCTCACCCGGGCCGACCTGGCGGAGTGGGCCGCGTCCGACGTACCGGTGGTCGTGGACCGGCTGACCCGCGCCCGGCTGCTGACCGCCGACGAGGACGGCGTGCAGCTCGCCCACGAGGCGCTGATCACCTGCTGGCCGCGGCTGCACGGCTGGATCGAGGAGGACCGCGAACGGCTGCGCCACCACCGCCGTCTCGCCGAGGCCACCCGCGCCTGGCTGGAGCACGACCGCGACCCCGGCGCCCTGTACCGGGGCACCCGGCTGGCGCGCGCGGAGGAGCTGTTCGCGGACGACGACAGCATGCTCACGACGACGGAGCGGGCCTTCCTCACCGCCGGGCTGGACGGCCGCGAGGCCGAACTCCGCGCCGCCGCCCGGGCCGCGCGGCGGTCCCGGGCGCTGCTGGCCACCCTCTCGGCCGTCCTGGCCGTCGCGCTGGTAGCCGGTCTGGCCGCCTGGGCGGAGCACCACGACAACCAGCGGCGTCGTACCGACGCGGCGGCCCGCCGTGTCGCGGAGGTCGCCGAGTCCCTGCGCACCACCGACCCGCGCACCGCCCAACTGCTCGGCGTCGCCGCCTGGCGCGTCGCCGAGTCGCCGGAGACCCGCCGCGCCCTGCTCGGCGCCCTCGCCCAGCCCGAGACGGACGCCTTCACCGACCCGACCCCCGGCAGCGACCCCGCCCGCTTCCTCACCCGCTCCGGCCGCACGCTGCTCAGCACGGACGGCGACACCTGGCACGCCTGGAACGTGACCACGCACCGCCCGCTCGCATCGGACCGACTGCCCGACGGGATGCTCGTCGGAGCCGGCCCCGACGGGCGGCTGCTCGCGATCGCCGGGGACGACGGCGTACGGCTGTGGGACAGCTCCGCCGGGCGGTGGACCGGGCCGGCCCTCCCGGTCGACGCCACCGTGGACTTCGGCGCCGACGGGCGCAGCTACGCGGTGAGCGGCCCGGACGACGACCTGGTGCGGCTGCACTCGGCCGCCGACGGCACACCGCTGTTCGAGACCCGGGTGACCGGCCTCGCGAACGTCGCGCCGAGCACCGACGGCCGCCTGACGGCCGTCTGCCCCGCCGGCCGCGCACCCCAGGTGTGGGACACCGCCCGCCACCGCACCCTGCCCGGCGCCTGGGAGGACGCGGGCGCCTCCTGCGACGACTACTCGACGCTGGTGTTCGGCGGTCCGGGCGACGGCGCCGACCGGTTCGCCGTGGCCTCCGCCGGCGGCGTCCACGTCTGGGACGCCGCGTCCGGGCGCCTGATCGCCGACCTCCCGGGCCCTCGCGTGCACAGTCTCGCCTTCAGTGCGGACGGGACGTTCCTGGCGACCGCCGACGACGGCGAGATCAGGGCGTGGCGCCTCACCTCGTCCACGACGGACGACCCCGCCCCGGTCTTCCGCCACCCCCTGCACAACGAGCGCCTCTACGGCGGCCTCGCCTGGGACCCCGACCGGCCGCTGCTGCGCTACCTCGAAGGCGGCACCGTCCACACGCTGGACCTCGCGGGCGCCGTCAGCCCCACATGGCGCGAGCGCCCCCTGGACGCGGTACTGCTCAGCCCGGACGGCCGTGTGCTCGCCACCGCCGAAAGCACCAGGGACACCGCCTACCGCTTCCAGCTCCTCGACACACGCGACGGGCGGGTGCTGTGGACGCCGCCGCCGGTGCCCCTGCCCGTGTCGCGCGACCCCGAGCTGCCGGTCGTCGCGCGGGACACCATGGCGCTGATGGCGTTCAGCCCCGACGGCGGCACCTTCGGCTACGGCGTCTCCGCACCCGGCCGTCCGGTCGCGCCCCAGCGGTTCGTCCTCTGGGATCTGGCGCGCGGCCGCGCACGCACCACGCTGGACCTGACGACACCGCGGTCCGACGGAGCGGTCGTCACACTCGCCCTGGGCCCCGGCGGCCGCACCCTGTACGCCGCGCGCACCTCCGGCATCGGCGGACTGAGCGACGAGGTGTGGGACACCGCACGGCACCGGCGGGTCGCCGTGTACCCGGACGCGGCCGGTCCAGGGCTGGCCGTCCGCCCCGACGGACGGCTCCTCGTCGCCGACGACCGCTCGCTGCGCCTGCCCTCCGGCACGTCCCCCAAGCTCTCGACCTCGCCCTACCGGGAAGCCGCCCCCGTCGCCCACGGCCTGGTCCAGGGCGACGAGATCGGCGCCCTCGCCTTCGCCCCCGACGGCTCCCGGCTCGCGGCGGGCGACGAGACCGGGCGGGTCACCCTGTGGGACGGCGACCTGAAACACCGCCTGGGCACGCTGCGCAGCGTCTTCCCCACCGCGCCCGGCGACACCGCCGAGGCGGTCGGCGCCCTCGCCATCAGTCCCGACGGCCGCACCCTGGCCGTCGGCGGCGACGCCGGCACGCTCCAGCTGTGGGACATCGCCACCCAGCAGCCCCTCGGCGGCCCGCTGACGACCCCCGGCGACGCCATCACGTCCCTCGCCTTCAGCCCCGACAGCACCACCGTCCACGCGGCCGGCACCCATGTCCCGCTCCAGCGCCACACCATCGACCCCGCCCGGGCCGTCACCCGGATCTGCGCCCGCACCGGCGACGCCGACCTGACACCCGCCCAATGGCACACGTACGTACCCGACGTGCCCTACCGCGAAGTGTGCGGCCACTGATTCCGGGGGCGCCGGGCCGGGCCGCCGGGGTCCCGGACGAGTTGATTCCTCCCTCGGACCGGGTTGGGCACCAACGCGCGCCGCCAAAAGACTGCTCGCAGCCGGTCCCACGGCTACCGACCGCCCGGCCCGCACACGGTGGTCCCGCAACCAACGCGCAAGGACGTAAGAATCATGCCCACCATCAAGAAGTGCCTCGTGACAGGCGCCGCCTTCGGCATGGCGATCAGCGGCCTGACCCTCGCCTCCGCCCCGGCCGCGACCGCGTCGACGGACGTCAACGGCGCACACGACTGGCTGCTCCCGAACATGTGCCAGAACGGCTCCAACCGGAGCGGCCAGAGCCTCTGGTACTACAACGTCGACACCAAGCAGCTGCTCGACAGAAGCCGTGGAAGCGTGGGGAAGACGCCCGTCTGGCGGTACATCGGCGGCAGCAAGGCGGGAAACCGCTACGCCATGAACCCGGGCTGGCGCGAGATCAAGGGCCACTGCTACTACCCCGCGTCGTCCTCCTGGACGTATGAGGGGAAGCAGACCGCGTACTCCGACGAGGTGGTCAACTGCTCGAAGGGCGGCAACGCCACCGAGCGGGTCGACCAGGCCTACAGCACGACGACGACCACCACGAAGACGGTGAACGGCAGCCTCAGCGTCAGCCCCAACATCAGCAAGATGTTCGGGGTCGGCCTCGGTGCCGAGTTCTCGTACTCGTGGTCCTACGCCAAGACCGTCGGCTGGGGCCGTTCCGTGAGCATAGACGTCCCGCCCGGCCGGGTCGGGTGGCTCACCGCGGCGCCCATCAAGCGCGTGGTGCGCGTCAACCCGCACTTCTGGATCGACGAGTACAACTGGTACGACGGGACCGAGAAGAAGGGCCACGACAAGTGGGGCATCTACGGCACCCAGCGGGACATCGTGGACCGCAACTACTACTACGACGGCACGTCCGACGTGCTCCGCAACGGTCAGCCGGTGTTCAAGTTCTACAAGCACGACCGTGCGATCAGGTCGGGTGAATGCCGGCGCTGAGCGCCGCCGCGTCCACCTCACCAGGCACGATGCCGAAGGGCCCCACCGTTCGCGGTGGGGCCCTTCGCGTGCGTGGCGGGGCACGGCCCGGGGTCGGCCCGTCCTCGCCGTCGTCAGCGGGTGGCGAGGAGGTCGAGGGTGTCTATCACTCGGTTCGAGAAGCCCCACTCGTTGTCGTACCAGGCGACCACCTTGATGTGGCGGCCGTCGACGCGGGTGAGGGCCGAGTCGAAGATCGACGAGGCCGGGTTGCCCGTGATGTCGGCGGACACGAGCGGGTCGTCCGAGTATTCGAGGACGCCGGCGAGCGGGCCCTCGGCCGCCGCGCGGTACGCCGCCAGCACCTCGTCGCGCGTCACGTCGCGGGCGACGGTCGTGTTGAGTTCGACGATCGAGCCGACCGGGACGGGAACCCGGATCGAGTCGCCGGACAGCTTGCCGTCCAGGTTCGGCAGGACCAGCCCGATCGCCTTGGCGGCGCCGGTCGTGGTCGGCACGATGTTGACGGCGGCGGCGCGGGCGCGGCGGGCGTCGCGGTGCGGGCCGTCCTGCAGGTTCTGCTCCTGCGTGTAGGCGTGCACCGTCGTCATGAAGCCGTGCTCGATGCCGGCGAGCTCGTCGAGCACCGCGGCCAGCGGCGCGAGCGCGTTGGTCGTGCACGAGGCGTTCGAGACGATGGTGTGCACGTCGGGGTCGTACGCGTCGCTGTTGACCCCGAACGCGAGTGTGACGTCGGCACCGTCCGACGGTGCGCTGACGAGCACCTTCCTCGCACCCGCGTCGAGGTGCGCCCGGGCGGCCTTCGCCGAGGTGAAGCGGCCGGTGGCTTCCAGGACGATGTCGACACCCAGGTCGGCCCACGGCAGCCGCGCGGGCTCGCGCTCGGCCAGCACCGTGATCCGACGGCCGTCGACGACGAGGGTGTTCCCCTCGACGGTCACCGGACGCCCGAGACGGCCCGCCGTGCTGTCGTAGGCCAGCAGCCGGGCGAGGGTGGCGGGCTCCGTGAGGTCGTTGACGGCGACGATGTCGAGATCGCCGGCGCTGTCGCCGTCACGTTCGAGCAGAGCGCGGAGCACGTTGCGTCCGATGCGGCCGAATCCGTTGATCGCGATGCGAGTCATGAGTGGTGTCCCTTCGATTCGCCACCAGCGTCGCGTGCGGCACACGGCCCTGACAGCGGCGTGATCGCCACGGTTCAAAAGGATCGCGCCACGTGGCGGCGGGCTACTCGCCCCGGGTGAAGGTGCGCCGGTACTCGCTCGGCGTGGTGCCGAGGATGCGCTGGAAGTGCGTCCTCAGATTCGCGCCGGTGCCCAGGCCGACATCGGCGGCGATCTGCTCGACGCTGCGCTGCGAACGCTCCAGCAGCTCACGGGCCAGGTCGATACGGGCGCGCATGACCCACTGCATCGGCGTGTACCCCGTGTCCTCGACGAAGCGCCGCGAGAACGTACGCGGCGAGACCGCCGCATGCCCGGCGAGAACCTCGAGGGTGAGGGGCTCCCCGAGCCGGTGCAGCGCCCATTCGCGGGTGGCGGCGAACCGCTCACCGAGCGGCTCGGGCACGCTGCGCGGCACGTACTGTGCCTGGCCGCCGCTGCGATACGGGGCCGCGACCAGCCGCCGGGCCGCGTGGTTCGACGCGGCCACTCCGAGGTCGCCGCGCAGGATGTGCAGGCACAGGTCGATGCCCGAGGCGGCACCCGCCGACGTCAGCACGCTGCCCTCGTCGACGAACAGGACGTTCTCGTCGACCCGGACGAGCGGATGCTTCGCCGCGAGCGCCCGTGCGTAGTGCCAGTGCGTCGTGGCGCGCCGGCCGTCGAGCAGGCCCGTGGCGGCGAGCGCGAAGGCGCCCGTCGAGATGGCGGCGAGCCGCGTGCCCCGGGCGTGGGCTTCGATCAGCGCGTCGACGACGGCCCGCGGCGGGTCGTCCCGGTCCGGGAACCGGTAGCCGGGGATGAAGACGATGTCGGCCCACGCGAGCGCGTCGAGGCCGTGGGCGACGTAGTACGACAGGCCGTCGCCGCCGGTCACGAGACCGGGGGTCGCCCCGCACACGCGCACCTCGTACGGCATGCTCGCGCGCGTCGTGAACACCTGCGCGGGAATGCCGACATCGAGCGGCTTCGCACCCACGAGCACCAGGACGGCGACGCGGTGCAGGCGGGAGGACGACGGCACGGGGACAGGGTACGAGGATCACCGGGCAGTGCGGTGACGCTTGCGCCCTGGCCGCAGGACCGTGGGCGTAGTCGTGGTCAGAGGGTGTGCGGCCAGTCCGGCGGCTCCGGCGTGGGGTCGGGGTGAGCCGTGGTGAGGCGGCGGTAGGCGGCGCGGGCCTGGAGGAGGCGGGCCAGGGTCGTGCCGGTGAGGGCGGCGGTGAGGAGGCAGACCAGCCAGAAGGTGTCGCGAGGGTTGGCCCAGGTCAGGACACCCGCGGGTGGGATGGCGAAGCCGTTGAGGAACAACCAGCACAGGGCGGCCGTGCCGGGCGCCGCGATGAAGCGGGCGTAGACGCCGAGCAGTGCGGAGAGCAGGGACAGGGCCGCCAGGGCGAGGCCGGGGCGGTCCGTGCCCACCAGTGCGTTCAGGACGGCCACCAACGCCATCGCGCCCCCGAAGGCCGTCGCCCACACCAAGGGGGTGGCCACGGGCTGGGGGACGGGGCGCGGGCCGCTCCCCAGAGACACCCACTGGATCACGGGCGCGCTCCCTGGGTGCGGGGGCCTCCGGCCTCGGGCGGCAGGGGTATCCGCGCGGTGTGGAGTCTGCCTGCCCCACTTCTCGGGTGGGCGGTCGGTTCGCTGGTGGTGAGGGTCATGGCAGTGCTGGTGCCGGTTCGGGAGGACGTTCCGTGTGCCGTCGGGGTGCCCGCTGTGCGGGGCGTGGGGACACCCGTGGGAGTCATGGCGGTGGTTCCTTTCGGTCAGCCCTCGGTGCCGGGGTGGGTGGGCCGGTCCCGGGATTGAAGGGGATTGTTCCATCGGAGGGCCAACCTGGCGGTCGGACGCCGGTTTTCGAGGTCTCGTTAGGGTGGCACCGACGGTTGTCCGATGACATAGCCGATTCAGACAGGGGGCCAGCCGTGGGTGCTCCACGCCTCAGTAGTACGCCGTTGCCGGGGATCGGGGTCCGGTACGACCTCACGACCAGGGAGCAGCGGCGGATCTCGGTGGTCGCCCATCGGGACGGTGCGCGGACGTTGAGCGCGTACCGGCAGGACGATCCGGACGCGTGCGCGCTGTCGGTTCGGCTCACGTCCGGTGAGGCGACCGCCCTCGTCGACGCGCTCACGCCGGACCACCACAGCCCGAACCTGTTGTCCACCACGGAGTTGGGACTGGTGGCGGAGCGGATCGAGCTGGCGTCGACGTCTCACTGGAACGGACGGGTGCTGGGCGACACCCGGATGCGGACCGAGACGGGCGCGTCGATCGTGGCCGTACTGCGGCGGGCCGAGGCGATCCCGTCCCCGACTCCGGACTTCCGGCTGGCCGGCGGTGACACGCTCATCGTGATCGGCACCCGGGAGGGCGTGGACACCGCCGCCGCGATACTCGGGCGGGAGTGAGCGGTCGTGCACGTCTCCGCTCAGGCGGCGGCCCAGTGGGGCGGGGAGGCCGCGGCTCGGTCGGCAGGGCAGGCCGACGAGTCCGTCGGACGCTTCCTCGCCGAGTCGGCCACCACGCACTCCTCCGCCGTCTTCCTGATCGAGTTCGGCGCGATCATCCTCGGACTGGGGCTGCTGGGGCGGTTCGCCGGGCGGTTCCGGTTGTCGCCGATACCGCTGTATCTGCTGGCCGGACTCGCCTTCGGAGAGGGCGGGTTGCTGCCGCTCGGCACGAGTGAGGAGTTCGTGGCGATCGGCGCCGAGATCGGCGTGATCCTGCTGCTGCTCATGCTCGGCCTCGAATACACCGCCAGCGATCTCGTCTCCAACCTCAGGACCCAGTACCCCGCCGGACTCGTCGACACCGCCCTCAACGCCCTGCCCGGCGCCGCCATGGCACTGCTGCTCGGCTGGGGACCCGTCGCCGCCGTCGTCCTCGCCGGCGTCACCTGGATCTCCTCCTCCGGCGTCATCGCCAAGGTCCTCGGCGACCTCGGACGGCTCGGCAACCGCGAAACCCCCGTCATCCTCAGCATTCTGGTCCTCGAAGACCTCTCCATGGCCGTCTACCTGCCGATCCTCACCGCGCTGCTCGCCGGCACGAGCCTCGCCGCCGGAAGCGTCACCCTGGCCGTCGCCCTCGGTACCGCCGGGCTCGTGCTGCTGGTGGCCGTGCGCTACGGCCGGCACATCTCGCGGTTCGTCTCCAGCGACGACCCCGAGAAGCTGTTGCTGGTCGTGCTCGGTCTGACGCTGCTCGTCGCCGGGCTCGCGCAGCAGTTGCAGGTGTCTGCGGCGGTCGGCGCGTTCCTGGTGGGCATCGCGTTGTCGGGTGAGGTCGCCGAGGGGGCACACAGTCTGCTGGCGCCGCTGCGGGACCTGTTCGCCGCCGTGTTCTTCGTCTTCTTCGGGCTGCACACCGATCCCGCCAGCATTCCGCCGGTGCTGCTGCCCGCGCTCACCCTCGCCCTGGTCACCGCGCTGACGAAGATCGCCACCGGGTACTGGGCCGCGCGCCGGGCCGGTGTCTCCACCAAGGGGCGCTGGCGGGCGGGCGGCACGCTCGTCGCACGCGGCGAGTTCTCCATCGTCATCGCCGGCCTCGCCGTCACCGCCGGCATCGAACCGTCCCTCGGGCCGCTGGCCACGGCCTACGTCCTCATCCTGGTGATCGTCGGCCCGCTGACCGCCCGGTGGACGGAGCCGGTGGCGATGTGGGTGACCGGCCGACTGCGCGGGCCCGCGCCGGCCGGCCCGGGAGAGGGAGGCGCTTCGTCGGAGACGAGCCAATCGGCGCCGCGAGCGCACGAGGCGTTGGACGAGCAGAGCGCGGCCGATCGGGCCTGAGGGGCCGGAGCGGCCGCGTCAGCCGCGTCCACGTTCACGTTCACGTCCACGTGCGAATCCTCCGGTGCCCACACCCTCGCCCCTCCCCCTCCCCCTCCCCCTTCCTCTCACCCTTCCTATTCCTCGCTGCCGCCCTCCTCGAAGCTGGCGAAGTACGCGGCGGCCATGTCCTCGTCGGCGTGGCCCTGGGCGGCGGCGCGGGCGAGGCGGTCGGCACCGGCGGCGGCCACGTCCAGGCGTACGCCGTACCGCTGCCCGGCCTCGACGATCAGGCGGGCGTCCTTGGCGGCGGTGGAGACCGCGAAGGAGGCAGGGGAGAGGCGGCCGTCGAGGATGAGCGCGGACTTGGCCCGCAGATAGCCCATGTCGAGCGGGCCGCCCTCGATGATCTCGAAGAAGGACCGCGGGTCGACGTCGAGGGCCTTGGACAGGGCCAGAACCTCTCCGGCCGCGTTGGTGGCGGCCAGCACCCAGCTGTTGGCCACCAGCTTGAGCCGGGTCGCGGTGCCCGCCGCGCCGTCCTCGCCCGTCCACACCGTACGGGCGCCCACGGCGTCGAACACCGGCGTCACCGTGCCACGGCCGGCGACCGGCCCCGCCGCCAGCACCGTCAACTGCCCCGCCTCCGCGGGCTGCCGTGTGCCGAGGACCGGGGCGTCGTAGAAGACCAGGCCGTGTTCGTCGGCCAGCGCGGCCAGTTCGGCGACGGCCTCCACCCCGGCGGTGGTGGACTGGACCCAGGCCGTGCCGCGGCTCAGCGCGGGCCCCGCCTCACCCATCACGTCCCGGGCCGCGGCCCCGTCGTACAGCACCGTGAGCACCACGTCGGCGCCCCGCACGGCCTCGGCCGGGCTTCCGGCGACCTGGGCACCGTCGGCGGCGAGCGGCTCGGCCTTCGCACGGGTGCGGTTCCACACCCGCACGGTGTGACCGGCGCGGACCAGGTTGCGGGCCATCGCGGCCCCCATGATGCCGGTACCCAGGACACTTACGGTGAGCTTGTCAGTCATGACGTCAACTTCCTGCCGCGTACAGTGCGTTGGCATTTTCGCAGCTCGGGGAGGGGCGGGGGCGCCACGACACCGGCCGGGGAGTCACTTCGCGGCCGCCGTGACGCGGCCTTCGGGCCGGTCGGGTACCGCCGGGTCCGGGCCGTCGGAACTCCGATGAGGGATCAGGACAGGTCCCGCCCGGGCCGCATGCCCGGCCGGTGCCGTGGGAAGACCGGGCCACGTGAGCATCGACACGCACTGGTCCTCGACGGGACCCACGGGCGGCCTGGACGTCCGCCCGGCCTCCGGGTACATCGGCGCCGACATCCACGGCGTCGACCTCGCCGCCCCGCTCGACGACGAGACGGTCGCCGGTATCCGGGCGGCGCTGCTCCGCTGGAAGGTCGTGTTCTTCCGGGGGCAGCGGCTGGACCACGCCGCGCAGATCGCGTTCGCGCGCCGCTTCGGCGAGCCGATCCGGCTACGGTCGCGGGGCTCGGTCTCCCCCACCGGACACCCCGAGATCGAGACGACGGCCGACCGTCAGGAACTGGGCCGCAAGCACGGCATGGACCAGGCCGAGTGGCTGGAGCGCCGCCGCCACTCGACCCTCCGGGGCTGGCACGCCGACCACACCGCGCGCATCGACCCGCCCGCCCTGACCCTGCTCCGCGCCGAACGCGTGCCGCCGTACGGCGGCGACACCACCTGGGCCAACCTCGCGACCGCCTACGCGGGCCTGTCCGAACCGGTCCGCCGGTTCGCCAACGGGCTGCGCGCCGAGCACCGGCTCGGCGTCGGCTACCTCGCGCGTTCCGGGCCCGACCCCTACCTCCGCCACCTCCAGGACCACCAGGTCGCGTCCGTCCACCCGGTCGTCCGCGTCCACCCCGAGACCGGCGAACGGGTCCTGTACGTCAACCCGTACTACGTCGAGAACATCGTCGACGTGACCAGGGCGGAGAGCCGGCTCCTGCTGGAGATGTTCGTCGAGCAGATCACCCGCCCCGAGTACACGGTCCGCTTCCGCTGGGAGCCGGGGTCGGTGGCCCTCTGGGACAACCGCGCCACCGTCCACCTCGCCCCCAACGACACGGCCCACCTGGACTTCCCACGCATCATGCACCGGGTCATGGTCGCCGGGGACCCGCCGGTCGGCGTGGACGGCACCCCGTCCAAGTCCCTGTGCGGCGCGCCGCTGCACGACCGGAGCGCATAGCCGCGGCCGGTGCGCGGGCCGCGACGGACAAGCCGGCCCGACCGGTGCGCGGGCCGCCGTCGTCGGCAGGTGCCCACCGGTCGACGCGTGGTCAGAACCCGATTCCGGGTAACCGGCACCCCATGGGTGATCTACTCGTCGGAACCTGCTCCTGGACCGACCGCGCGTTGCTGGCCAGCGGCTGGTACCCACGCGGCCACCGCGACGCCGAGCCCCGACTCCGTTACTACGCCGACCGATTCCCGGTCGTCGAGGTGGACTCCGGCTACTACGCCCTGCCCAGCCGCCGCAACAGCCTGCTGTGGGCCGAGCGGACACCACCCGAATTCCGCTTCGACGTCAAGGCGTTCTCCCTTCTCACCGGCCACCCGACCCGCCCGGCGGCCCTCCCCGCGGATCTGCGTGAATCCCTCGGGGCCGACCTGCGCCGCAGGGCTCCCGCCGCCGTACTGGACCGGGTCTGGGACCGGTTCGCCCACGCCATCGAGCCGTTGCGGGAGGCGGGCCGGCTGGGTGCGGTCCTGTTCCAGTTCCCCCCGTGGTTCGCACCGGGACGGCGGACGGAGGGGGCGGTGGACGGGAACGGGTCGGAGAAGACGCTGGAGGAGTGCGCGGCGCGTACGGCCGGCTGGCCCGTCTCGGTCGAGTTCCGGCACCCGGCGTGGTGGCGGGGCGAACAGGCCGACCGCACGGCGGCGTTACTGTCCCGGCTCGGCTTCGTCGCCGTGGGGGTCGACATGGCCCAGGGCCTGGAGTCCTCCCTGCCGCCGCTCATCCCCGTCACCTCCCCGGAGCTCGCCGTCGTACGGTTCCACGGCCGCAGCCCCGTCTGGGGCACCGGCAGCAAGGAGGACCGCTTCCGGTACGCGTACTCCGAGCCCGAACTCGCCGCGTGGGCGCCACGGTTGCGGGAGGCCGCCGAACAGGTCGACGAGTTGCATGTCCTCTTCAACAACTGCTGCGCCGACGCGGCCGTGAGGGCGGCGGAGACGATGCGGCGGATACTCGACACGAGGTGACCCCCGGCACGACAACTCCTAGCTCACCCGTACCGACTTCTCCACCGTGACCTGGTCGATCTCCGTCGTACGGACCGTGAGCTTCATCGTCCACTTGCCGGGCAGGGGGAGTTGGAGGGTGTCGGTGGCCCAGTAACCGCCGCGATCGGTGAGCTTCGCGTCGATCGGGCCGATCTTCTGGGACTCCAGGGTGAACGTGAGCCGCAGTTCCGGGACGGTGGCGATGCCGTCGTCGGGGCCGAAGACCACGGCCTGCACGGAATTCTTGCCCACCCGCCCCGGGCCGAGGTCGATCTGGACCTTGCCGTGACCGTTCGGGGTGCCGACGTCGAAGGGGACCGTCGACGAGGAGGCCGTGACCCCGCCCGCCGCCTGGCCAGCGCTCTCCTCGGCGATCTCCGCCGCCGCGCGCCCCGGCAGGGTGCCCGTCAACACGGTGGTGATCACCAGCACGACGACCGCGACGGTGAACTCCGCGAGCACGGAACGCCTGAGTCCCTGGCGCGGTAGATCACCGGGGGAGTTGTTCGACGTGTTCGACGTGTTCGAAGCGTCATCGCCCTCACCCTCGTCGCCCGCGTCCCCGGAGGGCCGGTCGGCGGTGGGGTCGGCGGTGGGGTCGGCACTGCGGTCGGAAGCGTCGGCTTCGACGGCTCCCGCCCGCTCGGGCACGCGCGCCGTCACCGCCACAGCCGCCGAGGACGCGGGCGAGGGCGAGGGCGAGGATGAGGACGCCACAGCCGCCGGCACCGCCGCGCTCGCCCGCTCGCGGACCTCACCCCGCTCCCTGCCCTCGGCGACGACCTCACTGTCCTCGGCCACCGACTCACTGCCCTCGGCCACCGACTCACTGCCCGCGGCCACCGACTCACTGCCCGCGTCAGTCAATTCACCGGCCTCGGCGGTCAGCTCACCGGCCTCGGCAGTCGACTCACCGGCCTCGGCAGTCAGCTCACCAGCTGCGGCAGTCGACTCACCGGCCGAAACGGCCCGCCCGGCGGGCTCCGCCGCCCCCAACCGCCCCGTCCAACGCCGCGAGAACGCCGCCGCCGCCAGCAGGAGCAGCACCGCGACCAGCTTGGCGACCAGGACCTCCCCGTACGCCGTGGAGGTGAAGGCGGACCAGGATCCTAGGCCGCGCCACGACTGGTAGGCGCCGGTGACGACGAGGACGACCACCGAGGCGAACGCGAGCCGGGAGAACCGGTGGACCACGGCGGCCGTCAGGGTCCTCGGTTCCCGGTACAGGACGGTCAGCAGCGCGGTCAGCCCGCCCAGCCAGACGGCCATGGCAAGCAGGTGCAGCACGGAGGAGGTCATCGCGACCGGCACCTGGATGCCGGCGGAGGCGTGCTCGGCGGCCGCCCAGGTCCCGGCGAGACCGACGGAGAGCAGCCCCCCGCACACGAGCGCGCCCTTCCCCCACTGCTGCCGGTCCCCCTGGCGGCGTACGCGTACGAGGAGGAGGGCCGCCCCCGCGAGCAGACCCAGCCGGGCCAGCAGCGCGAGTCCCGGCCGGCTGACCAGGGTGTCGCGCAGGACGGAGAGGTCGAGGGCGGCCCCGATCCCGCTGCCCCGCTCGTACGGTCCACGGAGCAGCAACAGGGCCGCCGAGGCCAGCAGCAGAGCCAGCCAGCCGGCGAGCAGCAGCTTGCGCAGCACCTCGCTGGGCCCGCCGAGCACGACCGCCAGGAAGAAGGTCACGCCGATGAGCAGGGCGAGGGCGCCGTACGCGAAGTAGCGGGTGATGTCGTAGAGGGAGGCGGTGAGGGGGTCCTCGGCGAGGTCGGCCGGGAGGACCGCGGCGGTCGCGGAGGGCTCGCCGACGGAGAAGATCAGGGCACCCGAGATGGGGTGGCTGTCGGCCGAGACCACTCGCCAGGCGATCGTGTACGTGCCGTCGTCGAGGCCGGTGGGGAGGGTGATCCGAGCCGTGTCGGCCCGGCCGTCCGCCCGCCCGGGTCTGCCCGTGTCGACCGCCCGGTTCTCCGGGTCGACGACGCGGATGGAGTCCGCCAGGAGGCTTACCGACTCGGTGAAACGGAGGGTGACGTCCCGGGGAGCGGTGTCGAGGACGCTTCCGTCGACGGGATCGCTTCCCTTGAGAGCGGCGTGCGCGGACGCGGTACCCGCCCCGCCGAGGAGGAACAGGACCAGCACGGTGCCCAACAGCACCAGGCGCTGAACCCCTCGCCCCCGCCCGCCGGCCCGCCCTGCGGAGCGGACTGCGAAGCGGCCCGCGGGTCGACCTCCGAGGCGACCTCCGAGGCGACCTCCGAGTCCGCCGGTGGCCCCGCCGGTTCCGTCATGTCGCTTCGCGCCTCTGTCCTCGCCGCGGGTCTCGACCCGGTCCCGGGTTCGACCCCTGCCTTCGTCCCAGCCCCCGATCCCGTCGTCGACTGGGTCGCTGTACCTGCCTCGGTCCACGTAGTGCTCCGGATCCACGGTCGCCGGCTCTCGGACTCCTCGAACAGGTACGCACACCACGAACGCCGCGTTCAATGCGATCCCCGTCCCTACCGGCCGCTCCGGCCCCGGCCACGTCCTGCCCGGGCACCCGCCGCGGGCACCCGCCCGGGCTCCCGGCCGCCGTCCCTACGCCCGCCCGAGCTCGCCTATCTCCGCTGCCCGGTCCGGGTACAGCCGCGCCAGCTCCGCGGCGTCCCCGTGCTCGTACCCCTCGAACGTGAACCCCGGCGCCATCGTGCACCCGAACAACGTCCAGCCCTCACCGCCACCCCCGGGCTCACCCGCACCGGGCCCGCCCAGAACCCGCGCCCCCATCCAGGTCCCCGCGGGCACGACGTACTGCACGTGCTGGCCGCCGAGCACGTCCGGCCCGAGGACGACGATCCGCGAGGACCCGTCCGGGGAGAGCAGCAGCATCCGGAGCGGGTCACCGAGGTGGAAGTGCCAGATCTCGTCGCCGGGCAGCCGGTGCAGGGCGGAGTAGTCGCCGGGTTCGGTGGTGAGCAGGGCGACGATCGCGGTCCCCTCGGGCCGCCCGTCGCCCCGCTCGGGCCCGGCCCACGTCTGACGGAAACGTCCGCCCTCGCGCGGTATGGGCTCCAACTCGTAGTGCGCTATGAGGTCTTCGGGAGTCATCCGCCCGAGGCTACGCCCACCACCTGAACTATTGACCGAACACGGCCTCCCGCCGCAGAAACGCCAAGCGGGCCCGCTTCTCGGGGAGATAGACCTCCGGCAGATCGATCTCCGGCAGGACGACGACCGGCCCGGACTCGAACCCCTGGCGGGTGAACCGCGCGATCGCCCTCTCGTTCCGCTCGTCCGGATCCACGACGACCCGCCGCCGGTCCAGCCCGACGAACACGTACGACGTGAAAGCCGCCAGCACCATGGACGACCACCCGGGCCGCGCTCCCCCGTCCCCGGCGGGCGCCAGCAGCACATGGACGCCGATGTCACCGGGCTCGACGTCGTAGCACTCACCGACCCGGTCGGCCTCCGGCTCGTACGTCTGCAGCAGTCCGACGGGCTCGCCGTCGCACACCGCGAGATAGGCGTGGTGGGTGTCGAAGGCCTCCAGTCCCTCGTAGACCTCCCGCACCTGCTCCTCCGTGAGCCCGTTCATGCCCCAGAACGCGGCCCTCGGTTCCCGGACCCAGCCATGCACCACCCCGGCATCGGCCTTCGCGTCCAGCGGCAGGATCCGCACGGTCCCGAACCCGTCCACGACCTGCTCATGAACGGCCGCACGACCGGCGTACGGCGGACAGGACCCCTGCGCCCCCTGAACGTCAGGGCGTCCTGGGAAGTCCTGCTGCCCTCGGGGCCTCCGGGACTCAACGGTCATGGCGCTTCTCCTCGCTGGTGTGGTCGGTGTCGTCGTCCTTGGTGAACCGGTCCCAGTCGGTGACGACCGGTACGAGATCCCCCCTGAGCCACAGGGGCAGTTGATCGCGTTGGTGAGCCGAACCGCCGACGCCGGAGGCCCCGAACGGCACCACCCAGAGGCTGTCCTCGCGCCGGGCCAGATCCCAGACGTACCGGGCGGCGGGCCCGCGAGCGCTGAGGTCGGTGATGCCGGGGACGGCGGAGGTGCAGAGCACGCAGTCGTGGTCACCGGCGAGCCCGGTCTCGGGCGCGGGAGCGGGAGCGGGAGCGGGGGCGACGTGCGGACGACCGTCGGAGCCGCCGGTGCCGGTGCCGATGCCTGCGCCGGGGCGCTCGTCCGCACCGTCGTCCAAGCCGTCGTCCAGGCCGTCGTCCGTGCCGTCGTCCAAGCCGTCATCCAGGCCGTCGTCCGTGCCGTCGTCCAGGCCGTCGTCCAGGCCGTCGTCCAGGCCGTCGTCCGTGCCGTCGTCCGGAAGCGCGCGCCACGGCACGAGCTTGTGGCTGTCGCCCCAGCGCCCGGTCTCGCGGCCGGCGACTTCCTCCAGCGCCTCCCGCACCAGGGCGACCCGGTCGATCCCGTACAACTCCTCGGCCCTGAGCAGATGTTCGAGGGCGAACCCGATCCGCACGGTGAGCGACAGCCACGGGCGAAAGACCTCGGGGTACAACGGCGGCACGGCGAGCGCGGCGAAGGCGGGCTCCGCGGCGAGCCGCCGGACGACGGCCCCGCGCAGCGCCGCGTACTCCGCCGCGTCGACGCTGTCGGCCGCCATCCGCCGATCCCAACGCAGCAGCCGCGCGCGGAGCGCGGCCGCGGCCGGGGTCAGGGCCGGGCCCTCTCCCGGGTCGCCGTTCGTACGGCCGATCGCGTGGTCCACGGGAGCTTCGGCGAGGGCATCGGAGGCCACGATCTCCAACAGAGGTGTGGCGGAGGCCAGATGGGTGTCCATGTGGATCGTGGGCATGTCACCGGCGGACCACACCGGCTTCTCGTCCAGCATCGCGCGGATGCGTTCCGCGCGATGCGGCGGGGCGAACTCGACGCCCAACGGGGCCGCCGGTCCACGCTGGTTGGCCATCACCGCGACACCGTCCTCGAACGTGCCGTACGGCGTCTCGTGCCATCCCTCCCACTCGTGCCCCGGCTCCCAGGCCGCGACGACACGCGTCCGGTTGTCCCGGCTCCGCACCGGAACCCGGCCCGCCACCCGATGCAGGACCCCACCCCGCGTGTCCGCGGCCTGGACGACGTTCACCGGCTCGGCCCACCGGTCGAACGCCCGGTCCACGTCGGCGACTTCACGGGCCCGGAGGAGGGGCAGCAGCGCCCCGATCCCGAGGTCCTCGGTGACCCGGGGCGGATACCGGAGACTGAGGGGACCGACCGGGTCGGGTCCGCCGACGTCACAACCGGGCCCAGACCTCTCCCCAGCGGCGCTGTCCAGGCCCCCGATGACGACCGGACCCCGAGCGGTCTCGATCACCTCCACCTCGACGGGATCCGCGCCCGCGACCTCGATGACCTCCACATGCCTGTGCGCGGCCCGCCACACCCCGTCGGGGTCGAGCGCCTCGACGACACCTGGGCCCCCCTCCCCGTCCCGGTGCCGCAGCCGCTCCCGGTACAGGTCCTGGTAGTCGGCCATGGCGTTGGTGATGGCCCAGGCCACGTCGCCGGTGTGACCGAAGTGGGCGATGCCGGGCATCCCCGGGACGGCGAGGCCGACGACGTCGAACTCCGGGCACGAGAGGTGGATCTGCTGGTAGACCCCGGGCTCCTCGATGAACCGGTGCGGATCACCGGCGATGACGGCCTGTCCGGTGGTCGTCCGGGACCCGTCGACGAGCCACCCGTTGCTGCCGGAGGTGGCGGGCCCGTCGGTGGCGAAGAGCCCGATCGCGTCCGGGCCGAGGTGCCGTACGGCCTCCTCGCGCCAGAGCTTGGCGGGGAACCCGGCGAACAGGATGTGCGTGGCGAGCCAGACCCCGAGCGGGTGCCAGGCCTCCCAGCGCCCGGGCACGAGCCCGACGCGATCGAACTCGGGCGCGCGCCGACCGCCCTCGACGAGTCCGTCGTTGACGCCCTCCACATACGCGCGGACCCAGTCGGCGCTCTCCGGGTCCGTGCTCTCCAGCCGGGCGAAGCATCTTCGGGCCGTGTCCTCCAGACGGGCCCGTCTCGCGAACCGGTCCCAGCCGAGGGAGTCCACGCCGAGGAAGGCGGCCGAGGTGCCCTGGACACGGTGGCGCTCGACCTCCAGCTGCCAGGCCCGGTCGAGGGCGGTCACCCGACCCTGGGCGTGGGCGAGGGCCCGGGCGTCGGCGGCGCGCAGGTGCGGAATGCCCCAGGCGTCACGGAAGATCCCGTACGTCGTCCGGCTCGAATTGCTCCCCCGCGCCTGCCCCTGCGCACCACTGATGTCCCGCATCCCTGTATCCCGCCTGTGATTTAGGTTAGCCTCACCTAAGCAATCTGTGATCAAAGCGTACGTGAAGGGTGCAGAAGCCATGGGGCAGGGGCACGGTTGGGAGGGGGCGGTCCTCAAACTGCTCCGCGGGAAGGACTTCGTCCTCACGGTGACCGGTGCGGAACAAGTCACCGAGCACTATCGCCGGATCCACCTCACCGACGGCGGCATGCTCGCGGTGACCGGCGTCCACCCGACGATGTGGGTCCGCCTCTGGTTCGACGCCGCCGGCAAGCCGCACCAGCGGGCGTACACGCTGGTCGACCCCGATCCGACCGCCGGCACCTTCAGCCTGGAGTTCGCCCTCCACGACGGTCACGCCAGCGACTGGGCGCGCGCCGCGAAGCCGGGCGACACCATCGAGGCCACGGTCCAGGGCACCGCCTTCACCGACCCCGACCCGGCCCCCTCCCACATCCTCGCCATCGGCGACCCGGCCTCCCTCCCCGCGATCAACTCCCTCCTCACCGCGCTCCCCTCGATCCCGACGACGCTCTGGTTCGAGACACCCACGGAAGCGGGGACGGCGACCGAGGTGCGGGCCCCGGAGTCGGTGGGGGCACCTGAGTCGGTGCGGGCCCCGGAGTCGATGGGGGCCCCGGAGTCGATGGGGGCCTCAGAGCCGGTGGGGGCCCCTGAGCCGCCAGGGGCGTCGGGGTCAACGGCCGCACCGGTCGGGGCGTCCGCCCCCGTCCCCGGCGCGGGTGGCCTCCCCCTCCGTCTCGATCCCTCCCACCACGACTTCCGCCCGATCCCGCGCCAGGGCGCCGGCGCCCACCTGATCGCCCAGGTGAAGGCCGACGCCCCCGCACTCCTCGCCGACACCCCCGACCCCTACGTCTGGATCGCCTGCGACACGGCGACGACCCGGTCCCTGGCGGCGTACTTCCGCAAGGAGCTGGGCCTGCCGAAGCAGCGCATGCACGCTCTGGGCTACTGGCGCCCGTGACGACGCCCGACCACGCCACCCGCACCGGCACGGGCACCGCCCGTGCCGAGAGCCGGGGGCCGGGGGCCGGGCTGCGGCTCGGCGGTCGACGGGTGATCATCGGGGCATGAACGTCACTCTTCACCTCGCCCAGGACCCGGAGGCGGACGACCTCCTCGGCCGCAGTCCGCTCGCCGCGCTGGTCGGCATGCTGCTGGACCAGCAAGTACCGATGGAGTGGGCGTTCAAGGGCCCCTGGACCATCGCCCAACGCCTCGGCGCGACCGACCTGGACGCCCACGAGATCGCGGCGACCGACCCGGAGTCCTTCGTCGCGCTGCTCTCCACCAAACCGGCCGTCCACCGTTATCCGGGCTCCATGGCGAAGCGGATCCAGCAGCTGTGCCAGTACCTCGTCGAGCACTACGACGGCGACGCGAGCGCGGTCTGGCAGGACGTGAAGACCGGCAAGGAACTCCTCTCCCGCCTCGAATCCCTCCCCGGCTTCGGCCATCAGAAGGCCCAGATCTTCCTGGCCCTCCTCGGCAAGCAACTCGGCGTCCACCCCACCGGCTGGCGCGAAGCCGCCGGCTCCTACGGCGACCCCGACTCCTTCCGCTCCGTCGCCGACATCAAGGGACCCGACTCCCTGGCCAAGGTCCGCGCCCACAAACAGGAGATGAAGGCAGCAGCCAAAGCGGCGAAGGCTTCCGGCAAGTAACGCCGGACCACTGGGCGGCCCGGCGGCCCGGAGCACGGCCCAGGGGGTCAGGGGGAGGCGGTGGGGGGCCTGCGACGGGAGAGGGAGCCTGGCCGGGGCCGGTCCAGGAGGGCCGGCTCCCTCCAGCCACCCCGCAGACCGTCGAACCGACGGAACTCCACGGGGCCCGTACCGGGAAAGCTGTCTGGGCTCCGCCTCCGGGGCCTTGAGGTCCGTCCTGATGGCCTTGACCGGGGGCCGTTCCGAGGACCCTCGGGCCCCCTGCCGGTCCGTCCGAAGCCCCGCCCAAGGGCCTCGCCCCCCAGCACCGGTCCGCCCGAAGCCCGCCCCCGGTGGCTCCCCGACCTGTCCGACCACCCGCAGCCCCGTCCCGGGGTAACGCCCCGACCTACCCGTCCGTCCGGGACGCCTCTGCCTGCGGGCCCATCCCCGAAGCCTCGGCGCGCGGGGGCGGGGGCGGGCTCGGCGGCGCGCCGCCAGGCCAGGGCCGACTCGCCGAAGGCGCTGCGCCGCGCCTATCCGGATACCCCCGACAACGACGTCGTCCGTCAGGCCTGATCCTCGGGTTCCGACCCGAGAGCCCTGCCCAGAGCCCTGCCCCCTCGTACGCCGAGCGAGCGGATCCCCCGCCTCAGCCGGTGCGCGGACCTCCGCCTCGGGAAAACATCCCCCGTGCACCCCGTCGCCCGCTCCCGCCCCACGGACACCCCCCGTGCCCGAGCGAGGCGGTACGCCCGGCGCAGAACCTGGCTGCGGGCGCTCGCACTGACCATCGCGCTCCTCGTCCCCACCGCGCACGCCGCCACGCACGCCGCCGCCTCCCTCCCACCCACGCTCTCGAGCGAACTCCCCACGACCGAGTACGACCTCCTCGAGAACGCCCCCCGCCCCCAGGCCCGCCACACCCACCGCCCGGTCGCCCCACCGCGCTCCACCCCGGCCGTGTCCCCCCTCCCCACACCGACGGCCCCGCACGGTCGCCCCTTCGCCCCCACCCCACCCTGGCCCCGGCCCCCGCACGCCCTGCACGCCCTGCGCTCCGTGGTCCTGCGCTGCTGAGAGAGCCCCTGCTCGCTCACCCAACCGACCACCCCCAGCACAGGACAGGAGACCCCCATGCCCGCAGACCCCTATACGGTCCTACGCGCGCTCCTCCAGGCAGAGGCCCTACGCAGCGCCCACAATTCCGAATCCGAACGAACGTCCGATCGCCCCCACGCCTCGGACACGGACGAGCAGCCGCGGCAAGACCCGAACCACACCTGATCCACCCGCACCAACCCCCCTCACCCACCTATGGTGAAGCGCCCTGGACCCCACCGGTTCGAGGGCGTTTCACCCTCCACCCCACGGCCCCACGGCACCCCGACCGACGAAGCCCAGCGGGAGCCGCACACAAGTGCGCCGGAAGTGCACCAGAAGCCCGGCCGAAGTCCGGACGACGGCCCGGAGAACCCCCGACGACACCTCGTGGCGAACTCTTCGCGCCCCCAAAAGCACCCCACCGAGCGCCCACGACCCCCACCGGACCCCCACAGAATCACCTTTTCGCCCCACTTTGAGGCACCTTTTCCGGGGTCGCACTCCGTCGCCATGGCTGCGCCCGGAACGTCTCGACCGGTAGGCTTTCCGTGTGATCTTCAAGCGCATCGGAAACGGCCGGCCGTACCCCGACCACGGCCGGGAAAGCACCCGGCAGTGGGCGGACGTCGCGCCGCGCCCGGTCCGCCTCGATCAGCTCGTGACGACCAAGGGGCAGCTGGACCTGGAGACCCTCCTCGCCGAGGACTCCACCTTCTACGGCGACCTCTTCGCGCACGTGGTGAAGTGGCAGGGCGATCTGTACCTGGAGGACGGCCTCCACCGCGCGGTCCGCGCGGCCCTCCAGCAGCGCCAGGTGCTCCACGCCCGCGTCCTCGAACTGGACTAGCCCTTCACCGCGGGCGGCTCCCACCCGCGCCCGACCGATGGCCCGTTGGCCCTTTCGGGTTGGACTGCA
This sequence comes from Streptomyces gottesmaniae, assembly GCF_031845845.1. Classification (NCBI taxonomy): domain Bacteria; kingdom Bacillati; phylum Actinomycetota; class Actinomycetes; order Kitasatosporales; family Streptomycetaceae; genus Streptomyces; species Streptomyces gottesmaniae. The sequence continues at coordinate 35,087 of NZ_JAVRFJ010000022.1, read as the reverse complement.
GCGCGGTGAATGATCATCTAGTAGGCATCGTCGTCCAACGGCACTACGCTGCGCCCATGAGCATGCTGACTCCTCCTGGCATGGGCGGCCAGTACCGGATCACGGGGGACAAGTACCCGAGGCTGCGCCGGCCCAAGAGGCGTCGCAGGCTCGTCCTCGCGGTCGTCGCGTCCGCGACCGCACTCGGCCTCGTCGGCTGGGGAACCCTGCAGCTCATCGACGTCTTCACCGGCGACGAGGACCAGGCCGCCGCAGCCGGCCCCAAGGCGGACTGCGCGAGCCGGGTGAGCCCGTCCCCGAAGGCGAGTGGATCGGCCGGGAAGTCCGGCAAGGCCGGTGCGTCGGCGAAGGGCTTCCCCGCCCCCGGCAAGATCACCGTCAACGTCCTCAACGCCACGCCCCGCGCGGGCCTCGCCAAGGACACCGCCGACGAGCTGAAGAAGCGCGGCTTCCGCATCGGGAACGTGGGCAACGCGACCAAGGAGTACGACAAGAAGGTCAAGGACGCCGCGATACTGCTCGGCGCGAAGGCCGCCGAGGGCGCGGCGCTGCAGGTTCTCAACACGCAGCTCACCGGGGCGCGGCAGAAGACCGACGGTCGCACGAAGGCGACCGAGGTGGACCTGATCATCGGTACCGGCTTCAAGGCCCTCAGCAAGCGGAAGGACGCCGACAAGGCACTGGCCGACCTGACCAGTCCCAAGCCGACGCCCTCCACGACGAAGACCTGCTGAGCCGCGACGGAACCCGCTGAGGATGAAACGTGGGCGCCGCGCGCTCCCGTGGACTCCCGTACGGGTTCCGCCGGCTACTCGGCGGCGCCGTACAGCCGGTCGCCCGCGTCCCCCAGGCCCGGCACGATGTAGCCGTGCTCGTTGAGCCGCTCGTCGACCGCGGCGGTCACGACCGTCACGGGGGTGCCGGCCAGCTCGCGCTCCATGACCTCGACGCCCTCGGGGGCGGCGAGGAGCACCACGGCGGTCACGTCGTCGGCGCCGCGGGCGATCAGCTCACGGATCGCGGCGACCAGGGTGCCGCCGGTCGCGAGCATGGGGTCCAGGACGTACACCTGGCGCCCGGAGAGGTCCTCCGGCATGCGGGTGGCGTACGTGGAGGCCTCGAGCGTCTCCTCGTTGCGGATCATGCCCAGGAAGCCCACCTCGGCGGTCGGCAGCAGCCGGACCATGCCGTCGAGCATGCCGAGGCCCGCCCGGAGGATCGGCACGACGAGCGGGCGCGGGTGGGAGAGCTTGACGCCGGTCGTCGCGGAGACCGGCGTCGTGATGTCGACGAGTTCGGTGCGCACGTCCCGCGTGGCCTCGTAGGCGAGCAGGGTGACCAGTTCGTCGGCGAGACGACGGAAGGTCGGGGAGTCGGTGCGCCGGTCGCGCAGCGCGGTGAGCTTGTGAGCGACCAAGGGGTGGTCGACGACGTGGAGACGCATGTCCACAACAGTAACGGGGGTGACACCCGTGAGCGCCCCCGCATGGTCCGTCCCTCCCGATGGCATCAAACCCGCCATCGGAGGGAAAGTGGGATGAACGGAGCGGCGCCTGAACGAGCCGAGGCCTGACGTTCGCCCACTCGGAACCGCCGCCGATCAACAGCCGACGGCCGAGCGGGGGCACATGATCGACAAGCCAGTACGAACGGCGGGCGGAGCCGCGAGGACCAGGAGCGGACCGGCTGGAGCACCCCGCAGGGCCGAGCGGGCGGCGGGCCGTGCGCCGCAGAGGGTTCCTCAGGAGGTTGACGACGTGGCGGGGACGGCCGAGGGGACCCGCGAGACCGGACGGGAGACCGGACGGGACAACGGACCGGAGACCGGTCGGGAGGCCGGACGGGAGACCGACGCGGCGCGACGGCGACGGCGGGCGCAGTTCCTGCGGGAGCTGACGGAGGCGCGCGAGTTGCGTGACCGCGTCCAGCCCCGTCGCGCCAAGGCCGCACGCCTTCGCCACGCCATGCGCATGCGTACGTTCCGCTGGTGAAACCCGAGGCCCCGAGGAACCGACCCACCTCCACCGGTGGACCCCTCGTACGCCTCCTCGCCCCGCCTCACCGGGCGTCTCCGGACCGCCTCGGACGCACCCACGGGGACCCATGTGCCGGGTTCGTGGGGTATGTGTGGGGCGTTCACGGGGTGGTCGTGCATATGCGGCAAGGAACTCCGCGTACGATCCGCTGGTGGCGGCAACAGGTGCGCAGGTGAACGGCGGACCCACCGGCGATCAAAAGAGCCGGACACAGGGAGCCGAAGACGTCCCCTGTGCGCTCTGTTTCTGCCACGATTCCGAGTGGGTGGGGCTCGGACCGCAAGCCTCCCCATCCGCAACCTCCGCCGGGGGGACCCCCAACCGGCACACCTATGACCAGTGGGAGAGTCACGGTGTACTTCGCCGCACTGCTCGCGCGCACCGAAGACGGGTGGGAAGCGAGCGACACAGAGCTCGACGATGTGGAAACCCTGTCGGATCTGGCCGACCTGGCCCGTGAAGCCTCGCCCGACGACGACACGGTGCTGGTGCTCATCGAGCAGGAGGACGCGTGGTTCGGCGTCGTCCGCATCGATGGCGAGGAAGACCCTCGTATCTACGTCTCGGACGCCGCAGCCGCTGCCCGCAGCAGCTACGGCGAGATCCTGCTCACCGACGAGCTGCTCGGGAGAGAGCCCGGCGACGACGAGGCCGACCTGGACGCCCTGGACCTGGACGGCACGGAGGACGGGGAATCGGACGACGATGACGACGACACGAGCGCCGAGGCCGTGCCGCACAGCCCGGTCGGTGACACCGAGATCCTCGACGACCTGGGGGTGAGCGAGAAGGAGCTGCGCGCTCTCGACGCCGACGACGCCCTCGGCTCGATCGCCGACGCCCTCGGAGCGTCGGAAGTCCTGGAGACGGTCCGCTGACTCCGCTGACTTCCCTGACTCCGCCGAATCCGTCCGCTCCGCCGCCACGACCGCCTGGGGCCTTCCCCCGGTGACCGAGGCAACCGGCGCGACGGACGCAGAGGCATCGGACGGAACCGACCCCGTACGCGACCCGTGGCGGGCCGCGATGCGGCTCGCCCTGGTCGAGGCCGGGCGGGCCGCCGAGGGCGGGGACGTCCCCGTCGGCGCGGTCGTCCTGTCCCCGGACGGCACGACCGTACTGGCCACCGGTCACAACGAACGCGAGGCGACCGGCGACCCCACCGCCCACGCGGAGGTGCTCGCCGTCCGCCGCGCCGCCGCTGCACTCGGCGAGTGGCGACTGACGGGCTGCACCCTGGTCGTCACCCTCGAACCCTGCACGATGTGCGCGGGCGCCCTCGTGCAGTCGAGGGTCGACCGCGTCGTCTACGGCGCGCGCGACGAGAAGGCCGGAGCCGCCGGCTCCCTCTGGGACGTCGTACGCGACCGTCGCCTCAACCACCGCCCCGAGGTCGTCGAGGGCGTCCTGGCCGATGACTGCGCCCGTCTCCTCACGGACTTCTTCCGCACCCGCTGACACCTGTCGGCACCGGCCTCCGGCCCCGCCCGATACCGATTTCAAACCACGCCGCACCTTGCTGTAAGGTCTCCCTCGGTAGCGTGTCCGAGCGGCCGAAGGAGCTCGCCTCGAAAGCGAGTGTGGCGCAAGTCACCGAGGGTTCAAATCCCTCCGCTACCGCTGAAGAAGGGCCCCGTCGTCAGACGGGGCCCTTCCTGCGTTCCCCGGCTCCGCCGCCTCTCCTACGAACGCATGATCGGGTTACACTCGCCGCCGACAAAGGGGACCCATGCGGCCCACAGGGCACAAGAGGCGGGGGAGGCCGCGGTGGCGGTGCAGGGGAAGAAGATCGCGCTGTACGTGCTCGTGGTCTTCGTGCTCTACGTGATCATCACGGACCCGGCCAAGGCCGCCGACTACGTCCAGATAGGCTTCGAGGGCGTCTCGAACGCCGCCCAGTCCATCGGCGACTTCTTCACCTGGATCGCCGACGGGGCCGAGTAGGGCCCTGGGCCCTGGCCTCTGGCCCCTCTCCCAGCACCTCGTACGACCATTCCGGAGCGCCCATGATCCGCCACCTGGTCCTCTTCAAGCTCAACGAGGGCGTCGAGCGTGACGACCCGCGGGTCGTGAAGGGCGTGGAGGCCTTCCGCGCGCTCGACGGCACGATCGAGGAGATCCGCTCCTGGGAGCTGGGCTGGAACCTCAGCGACCGCCCCATCGCCTACGACTTCGCGATCAACTCGGCGTTCGACGACGTGGACGCGCTGCGTACGTACGTCGAGCACCCGGACCACCAGGCGGGTGTGGCGCTGTGGGGCCAGTTCGCGACGTGGATCATCGCCGACTACGAGTTCTGAGCCGCGCGCCCATCCCACCTCCGCCCCCTCCCGCCCCCTCCCGCTCCCTCCGCCCCTCCGCCCCTCCGCATCGCCCTCCCCTCACTTTTCTCGTCGCCTTCCCCGCGTTCACTCCACGCGTCTTCTCCGCCCCGCGCTCTCGCAGCCCGGGGCGTTTTTTCTCAACACGGCTATATGTGGTGCTTGATCACAGTGCACATGTCTTGTGATGCTATGACCGCTTTTGACGGTTGAGTTGATGGATGAAGAGGTGGCGTTGACCGTGTCGGCCAGTACTGCGCCTCCCCAGGAAGACGTCCCCGCTCCCGATGCCGCACCGGCCCAGGTCACGGCCCCCGTCCCGGAGAAACGTCGCGGCGCCGACACCCGGGCCCTCACCCAGCTCCTGTTCGGCGAGCTGAAGCATCTGGCGCCGGGCACTCCGGAGCACAACCGCGTGCGCGGGGCGCTCATCGAGGCGAACCTTCCGCTCGTGCGCTACGCGGCCGCCCGCTTCCGCTCCCGCAACGAGCCCATGGAGGACGTGGTCCAGGTCGGCACCATCGGACTGATCAACGCCATCGACCGGTTCGATCCGGACCGTGGCGTCCAGTTCCCGACCTTCGCCATGCCGACCGTCGTCGGGGAGATCAAGCGGTACTTCCGCGACAACGTCCGCACGGTCCACGTCCCGCGCCGACTGCACGAGTTGTGGGTCCAGGTGAACAGCGCGACCGAGGACCTCACCACCGCCTTCGGCCGCACGCCCTCCACCGCGGAGATCGCGGAGCGGCTGCGCATCACCGAGGAGGAGGTCCTGTCCTGCATCGAGGCGGGCCGCTCGTACCACGCGACCTCGCTGGAGGCCGCCCAGGAGGGCGACGGGCTACCGGGTCTGCTCGACCGGCTCGGCTACGAGGACCCCGAACTCGACGGCGTCGAACACCGCGACCTCGTACGGCATCTCCTCGTCCAACTCCCCGAACGCGAGCAGCGGATCCTGCTGCTCCGCTACTACAGCAACCTCACGCAGTCGCAGATCAGCGCGGAGCTGGGGGTCTCCCAGATGCATGTGTCGCGGCTGCTGGCCCGGAGCTTCGCGCGGTTGCGGTCGGCCAACCGGATCGAGGCGTAGGAGCTCCGCTCGGGGCGCCGGGGATCCGCGGGTTCGCGGTACCCGCCTCGGAGTGGCTTCGGAGTGGCTTCGTAGGGGCTCCGCTCGCGCGGTTCCCACGCGTCTTTCGGGTCGCCGACCCCGGGCAGGACGGGTGACCGTCGGTAACCAGAACCCCTGGCGCAGGCGTGGATGGACCATGGGGCACACGGGGCGCACGATGGCAGGCGGGGCGCACAGAATTGGCCATCGGTACGCGTGTGCAGGCCATGGGCGTGACCGAATGCGCTGTCGAGATATCACCGGTGAGAGCGAATCGCTCATCGAGGTCCGTTCAGGATGATCTGCGCTGAAACCCTGTCAGAACGTCTGTTTCCAGGGCCTATTCACCCTCTCCATGTCGACATGTCACTACATCGCGTTGCCGACGTGTGACATTCTTCCCCCAGCGCGTTTGCCGTGGCCTCGCCGCCGGTATTCAGGTGGAGGCTGCGTTCCTTACGACGGAGCGTCCGCCGCGACCGTCCGCGACCCAAAGGGGGTGGCATGTCCGCAGACCAGGGCAGCTCGAAGGTGCTCACACTCGCCAAGAGCGAGACCGCGCCCGACGCTATCCAGGCCCCTCAGGACCTTCAGACGCTTGAGGACCTTCCCGGTCCCCAGGCTCCGCCGGCGTCTGAGTTCCCGGCCTTGTCGGCCTCGGCGAACATCGACACCCGCACCCTGTCCCGCTCCCTGTTCCTGCGGCTCGCCGCGTTGGACGAGAACAGCCCCGAGCGCGCCTACGTCCGGGACACACTGATCGAGCTCAACCTCCCACTGGTGCGTTACGCGGCCGCCCGTTTCCGGTCGCGCAACGAGCCGATGGAGGACATCGTCCAGGTCGGAACGATCGGCCTGATCAAGGCGATCGACCGCTTCGACTGCGAACGGGGCGTCGAGTTCCCGACGTTCGCGATGCCGACGGTCGTGGGCGAGATCAAGCGGTTCTTCCGCGACACCTCATGGTCGGTCCGCGTCCCGCGCCGCCTCCAGGAGCTGCGGCTGGCCCTCACCAAGGCCAGCGACGAGCTCTCCCAGAAGCTCGACCGCTCTCCGACGGTCACCGAACTCGCCGCGGTCCTGGGCGTGTCGGAGGAGGACGTGGTCGACGGCCTCGCCGTCGGCAACGCCTACACGGCGTCCTCGCTCGACTCCCCGGCCCCCGAGGACGACGGCGGCGAGGGCTCCCTCGCGGACCGCCTCGGCTACGAGGACACGGCGTTGGAGGGCGTGGAGTACCGGGAGTCCCTGAAGCCGCTGCTGGCGAAGCTGCCGCCGCGCGAGCGCCGGATCATCATGCTCCGCTTCTTCGCGAACATGACGCAGTCCCAGATCGGCGAAGAGGTCGGCATCTCCCAGATGCACGTCTCCCGCCTCCTCACCCGAACCCTGGCCCAGCTGCGGGAGGGCCTGATCTCCGACTGAGGGGCCATCGGCCTCGCGTTGACACGTGACCGCCGGGTTGCCCAGCTCTGGGGCAGCCCGGCGGTGGTCGTGTGCGCGTGCGCGCGCTGGACGGGGTACTTGCTGCTGGTGCGTGGGCGGGTGCAGGTGCGGGTGCGTCGTGGGTGCTCGCGCAGTTCCCGCGCCTCTCAGAAACCGGGGCTGCGCCCGCGCCTTCAACCCCGCTGGGAGCCGGGTCCTTCAGGGGCGCCAGGACAGCGCGAGCAACCCCCACCGGAGCCGCACCCGCCGAACCCACAGCACCCGGCAGTCGGGTAGGCGCTCAGAAGCCGCCCCGCGGGCTCACGCCAGCGCGAGCCATACCACCGCGGCCACGACCGCCACCGCCGCGATCACACCGACGATCACACCGACCCGCGGGCCGGACGACCCGGTCGCGGCGGCCTGTCGGCCCCCCGCCGGCGTCTCGTCGACGAAGGCGCGGAACATCTGCGTGCTGCCCGCGGGGTCGTAGTTGCCCTGGGGGCCCTGGTTGTCAGCCATGGCCCGAGACCTTAGCGAATCCGGGAGGACGGACCCAAGCGGGGTGGTCCGCCCGAGACGCTCCGAACGTTCTCCTTTGCCAAGACTTGGGCCGCCCCCACCCCGTTTTCATTTGCCTGTAGCAACCATCCAGACCTATGGTTGCCCTAAGCAACAAACGCGGGAGGGACTCCATGGCCGGGCAAGCGCACTACGAGGAGCTGGCCCGTCAGCTCAGCGCCATCGGGGCCGTCAAACGGGAGATCGCACGGATGCTCCCCCACGAGTGCCCCGGCGGATCGGCCGGAGTGTTGACGCTGCTCGGCCGGCACGGCGAGATGCGGATGAGCAGGCTCGCCGAGCTGCTCTCCGTCGACATGTCGGTGACCAGCCGACACGTCGCGCACGTCGCCGAGCGGGGCTGGATCGAACGCCTCCCCGACCCGGCGGACAAACGCTCACGCATCCTGCGCCTGACCCCCGAGGGACGGGCCGTGGTCACCGAGCTGTACCGGCGCACCAGTCGGCTGATGGCCGCCCGGCTGAGCGACTGGTCCGACGACGAGGTCGGACAACTGGCCCGGCTCCTGGGCCGGCTGCGGCAGAGCTTCGACGCTCCCGCGCCGCCCCGGACGCCCGCCCCACCGACCCGCACGTCCGTGTAGCGGCCAGCCCCACAACCCGTACACCCGCAAAGACCCGTAGGAAAAGGAAGCCCCATGGCAACGACCACACCAGCCGGTGTGCGGGCTCACGCCAAGCACGGAGGAGGACCCGCCAAGGGTGCCCCCCACAGCGGTGGCGACCACGCCCCGATGACACACCGGCAGATCATGGAAGCGCTGACCGGGCTGCTGCTCGGCATGTTCGTGGCGATCCTGTCGTCGACGATCGTGTCGAACGCGCTGCCGGACATCATCAAGGACCTGGGCGGCGGACAGAGCGCGTACACCTGGGTGGTGACCGCGTCGCTGCTGGCGATGACCGCGTCCACCCCGCTCTGGGGCAAGCTCGCCGACCTGTTCTCCAAGAAGCTGCTGATCCAGCTCGCTCTCGTGATCTTCGTGCTCGGATCGGCCGCCGCCGGACTCTCCCAGAACGCCGGGATGCTGATCGGGTTCCGCGCGGTCCAGGGCATCGGCATGGGCGGGCTCTCCTCGCTGGCCCAGATCATCCTCGCGGCAATGATCTCCCCGCGTGAGCGCGGCCGGTACAACGGCTACCTCGGCGCCACCTTCGCGACCGCCATGGTCGGCGGTCCGCTGGTCGGTGGTGTCATCACCGACACCAGCTGGCTGGGCTGGCGCTGGTGCTTCTACGTCGGCGTGCCCTTCGCCGTCATCGCCCTCGTCGTGCTCCAGCGGACACTGCACCTGCCGGTGGTCAAGCGCAAGGTCAAGGTCGACTGGGCCGGCGCCTTCCTCATCACCGCCGCGGTCTGCCTGCTGCTGGTCTGGGTGACCTTCGCCGGTGACAAGTACGACTGGGTGTCGTGGCAGACGTACACGATGGTCGGCGGCACGGTCGCGCTGCTCGCGGTGTTCCTGCTGGTCGAGTCGAAGGCGAGCGAGCCGATCATGCCGCTGCGGCTGTTCCGCAACCGGACGATCGCGCTGGCGTCGCTGGCCTCGCTCTTCGTCGGTGTCGCGATGTTCGCGGGCACGATCTTCTTCAGCCAGTACTTCCAGCTGGCCCGCGACAAGTCGCCGACCATGTCCGGCGTCATGACGATCCCGATGATCGCCGGTCTGTTCGTCTCCTCGACCGTCTCCGGGCAGGTCATCACCCGCACCGGCCGCTGGAAGGCCTGGCTGCTCGCCGGCGGTGTGCTGGTGACCTCGGGCCTCGGCCTGCTGGGCACCCTGCGCTACGACACCGAGTACTGGCACGTGGCGATCTTCATGGCGCTGCTCGGGCTCGGCGTCGGCATGATGATGCAGAACCTGGTGCTGTGCACCCAGAACCAGGTCGCGCCGGGTGACCTCGGCGCCGCCAGCTCGGTCGTCACCTTCTTCCGCTCCCTCGGCGGCGCGATCGGCGTCTCGGCGCTGGGCGCGGTGCTGAGCCACCGGATCACGCACTACGCCGAGGAGGGCCTCGCCAAGCTCGGGGTCTCGGGCTCCACGACGGGCCACGGCGAGATCCCCGACCTGGACGCGTTGCCCGCGCCGATCCGCACGGTCATGGAGAGCTCCTACGGCCACGGCATCGGAGACGTCTTCCTCTACGCCGCCCCCTTCGCCGTCCTCGCGCTCGTCTTCTCCATCTTCATCAAGGAGGTCCCGCTGCGGACCACCGGGGCGCTGGCCCAGGCGAGCCAGGCGAACCAGGAGACCGAGGCGATCCCGGTCAGCCCGGTCAGCCCGGCGGAGACGCCGGCCATGGTGTCCGCCGACTCCGCCGACTCCGCCGCGACCGCCGCGCCCGAGGCAGCGGTCACGGCCTCGGGCGCGGCCTCGGCCGCCGCCCCGGTGTCGGGCGTCGGCGGCGGTGCCGGTGGCCGTGGCGGCACGGGCATTCCCGTCCGGGGGCAGGTCCGCGGGGCCGAGGGCGTGCCCGTGCCGCGGGCCGCCGTCACCCTGATCTCGCTCGGCGGGCGGCAGCTCGGCCGTTCGGTCGCGGGGGCCGACGGGGCCTACGCGGTGGACGCGCCCGCCGCCGGGTCGTACGTCCTGATCGCGGCCGCCGACGGCTTCCAGCCGCAGGCCTCCACGGTCGTCGTGAACGACGAGCCGGTGGCCTACGACATCCTGCTCAGCGGGACGAGCGGGCTGAGCGGTGTGGTGCGGGTCGCCGGTGCCGGGCAGGGCGTGAAGGACGCCATGGTCGTGGTGACCGATGTGCGCGGCGATGTGCTGGCCAGTGGAGTCACCGGTGAGCAGGGTGAGTTCGGCTTCGGCGAGCTGGTGCCGGGCGGGGTGACCGTCGCGGTGAACGCCGCCGGGTTCCGCCCCCGCGCCCTGCCCGTCGAGGTCGGCGGCACCGGGGTCACCCGGATCGAGATCGACCTGGAGGCCGGGGCCCGGCTCCAGGGAGTCGTACGGGCGCCGGGCGGGGTGCTGGCCGACGCCCGCGTGACCCTCGTCGACGCGGCGGGCAACGTGGTCGGCACGGCCACCACCGGCGTGGACGGGGCGTACGCCTTCGCCGACCTGGACGGCGGCGAGTACACGGTCATCGCGACCGGCTACCCGCCCGTGGCCACGGCCCTGACGGTCAGCGGCCCCGGCGTCGACGGCCACGACATCGAACTCGCCCACCCCGGCGAGTAGTTCGCACCGAGACGACAGTTGAACCACCGGCCGGTGGAGCCTCCCCCCGCTCCACCGGCCGGTCGCACGCTGAGGAGTTGACGGAGATGGCACCGACAGGACGGACCGGGCTGACCGCGAGGATCCGTACCCGGGACGGCTGGGCCGTGTCGCACGCGGTCGTCACGGTGACCGACATGACCGGTACGCAGGTGCTGCGGGCCGAGGCGGACGCCGAAGGGGACGTGCACGACCCCACGCCACTCGCGCCGGGCGCGTACACGGTGATCGTCACGGCGGTCGGCTACACGCCGATGGCCTCCACCGCCCTGGTGACGGATGGGGGTACCTCCCGCTCGAGCGAAGCCGAGAGTGGGGGAGGACGGGCGGAGATCGGCACGGTCACGCTGGCCAGGCTCGGCGGCACGGAACTGCCCCCGCCGGGGCCGTGGACCGTCGACCCCGCCCACTCCACCGTCGCCGCCGTGGCCCAGCACCTCGGCATCTCCAGCGTCCACGGCCGCTTCACCGACTTCACGGCCTCCATCGAGATCGCCCCGACCCCCGACGAGGGGACCAAGTCCCGGGTGGCGGCGGTGATCCGGGCCGCCTCGATCGACACGGGGAACACGGTCCGGGACCAGCACCTGCGCTCCGCGGACTTCCTCGATGTCGAACGGCACCCCGAGATCACCTACGTCTCGACCGGCCTCACGCCCGTCGGCCCGGACCGCTGGACCGTCCACGGCGAGCTGGGCATGCACGGGGTCGTACGACCGGTGGACCTGGACCTGGCGTATCTGGGCACCGGCGCGGATCCGTGGGGCGGCACCCGCGCCGCCTTCCGGGCCACCGCAGAACTCCGCCGCGAGGACTTCGCCATGAACTACAACCAGGTGGTGCAGGCGGGGATCGCGGCGATCGGTACGACGCTGAAGGTGGAGCTGGACGTGCAGGCGGTGCGGGGGGAGGCGCTGCCGCAGACGTGAGCGTGGGCACGCGCCGACGTGGGCGTGTGGGTACGCCTGGCAGGGTCAGGCTCGTGGACCGGGCGAGGCCCTACGCTGAGCGCCATGGCACGGAACATCGCGACCAACACGTCGGTATCCCTCGAAGAGCTGCTCGACTTCGTACGCCCCCGGCACCGGGCGCTCCTGCTCACCCGGCGATCCGACGGCGGCCCCCAGGCCTCCCCGCTGACCTGCGGTGTCGACGACTCGGGCCGGATCGTGGTCTCCACGTACCCCGAGCGGGCCAAGACCCGCAACGCCAAGCGGGACGAGCGCGTGAGCGTCGTCGTGCTGAGCGACGACTGGGACGGCCCCTGGGTCCAGATCGACGGCACGGCCGAGGTCCTCGACTCTCCGGACTCGGTCGAGCCCCTGGTGGAGTACTTCCGCAACATCTCGGGCGAGCACCCGGACTGGGACGAGTACCGCGAGGCGATGATCAAGCAGGGCAAGTCGATCATCCGGATCACCCCGGTGAAGTGGGGGCCGGTGGCGACCGGCGGCTTCCCGGCGCGGCTGGCGCAGGAGGGCTGAGGGACCGGGGGCTGAGGGGTCGGGCGCCGGGGGCTGGGGTTCAGCCCCTCGTCGCCATCACCTCGATGCCGGCGACGAGGGTGTCCAGGGCGTAGGCGAAGTCACGTTCGCGCATCTCCTCGACGGTCTCGCCGCCGCGGGCCTCCATCAGGTCGGCGGAGTGCCGGATGACCTCATGGGGTTCCAGGGAGTCGGACACCGCGCTCATGGCGTTGCGGAAGTACTCCTCCTGGGTCATCCCGGCCGCGGCACAGCGCTGCGCGAAGTGGCCCTCGATGGTGCCGAAGCCGTACACGAACTGGGAGACCGCGGCGATGGCACCGGCCTGGCCGCGCGCGGGCAGCCCGGTGCGGCGGATCACGCGCTGCACGGCGAGCGAGAAGTCCAGCGCGTGCGGGCCGATGTTGAGGAAGGTGCCCGCGAGGGGTGACACCCAGGGGTGGCGGACCAGGACCGCCCGGTACTCCCCGGCCAAGCCGCGCAGTTGGTCCCGCCAGTCCTCGTCGGAGTCGGCCGGGGGCAGCCGCATCTCGTCGAAGGCCTGGTCGAGGGCCAGTTCCAGCAGGTCGTCCTTGGTGTCCACGTACCAGTAGACCGACATCGCCGTCACGTTGAGCTCGGCCGCCAACCGCCGCATCGAGAACTTGGCCAGCCCCTCGGCGTCCAGCAGCCGCACGGTCGTCACCGTGATCCGCTCCCGGTCCAGCCCCGTGGGCTGCCCACCTCGGCCGGCCCGCGCTTTCTCGTCCAGCCAGACACTGGCCCGCGCGGCTCCTTCGGACCGACCGGCTCCCTTCACCATGACGCACCTTCCGAGACACATGTTTCTCCGCCGGTGACGATGCTAGGCGGGTGAAGCCCCCAAGCTATGCGGCGCCCACCAACTCCCGCTCCCCCTGCTCCGCCCTGCGCAGCAACCCCGCCGCCACCATCCCCCCGAGCAGCACAGCCACGGCTCCCACCAGCAGACTCGTCTCCAGCCCGGAGGAGAACGCGGACACCACCTCGGCCCGCTCGGCAGCCGTGTCCGCCCCCGCCAACGCCGCCGGCAGCGATGCCGCCGCCACCGGAATCAGCGCCGTGAACCGGGAGTTGAGCACAGCCCCCAGCACGGCCACCCCCAACCCCGTGCCGAACTCGGCCAGCGTGCCGTTGATCCCGGCTCCCGCCCCCGCCTTGGCCGGCGGAATCGCGCTCATGATCGCGTGTGCCATCGCGGGGTTGGCGATCGCGCAGCCCACCCCGATCAGCACCAGACCGAGCAGCGTCCCGGCGTAGCCGCCGGTGGCCATCGTGGCGATGGAGACCAGCCCGCCCGACATCAGCACCATCCCCAGCGCGATGGACACCGGCGTCCCGAGCTTCGCCGTCCACTGCGCCGACAGCCCGGAGAAGTTGAGGACGACGACGACCAGGGCGAGCGGCGCGATCCGCAGCCCCGCCTCCAACGCGTCGTAACCGAGCACGAACTGCAGATGCTGAGTGAGGAGGAAGAGCGCGCCCCCCATGCCGAAGGTGATGAGGACGGCCCCGGCGACGGCACCCGTGAACCGGCGGTCGCGGAAGAAGTGCAGGTCCAGCATGGGGTGAGGGATACGGCTCTCCCAGTAGGCGAAGGCCGTGAGGACGACCGCGGCGACGGCGGCCGTGGCGAGCACCCGGCCCGACGTCCAGCCGTGTTCGGGACCCGAGATGATCGCGTAGACGAGGGCGGTCATCCCGATGGTCGACAGCAGCGCGCCCAGCAGGTCCGGCCGGTCGCCCTGCGGGTTCTTCGACTCGGGGACCAGCGCGATCACGGCCACCACACCCAGCGCGGCGACCGGCAGGTTGATCAGGAAGATGGCGCCCCACCAGAAGTGACCGAGCATGAAACCCCCGAGGAGGGGGCCGGCCGCGAAGCCGAGCGCGTTGACCGCCGCCCAGATGCCGATCGCCTTCGGCTGCTCCTCGGACGTGAAGATCTGCATGGCGACGGCGAGGGTCGTGGTGAGCAACAGGGCGCCGCCGACACCCATCCCGGCCCGCGCGGCGATCAACTGCCCGGTGGACTGGGCGAGTCCGGCCGCGAGCGATCCGATGCCGAAGAGCACCAGGCCCGCGATCAGCATCTTCTTCCGGCCGTAGCGGTCGGCCGCGCTGCCGGCGGTGAGCAGCAGACCCGACTGCACGAGCGAGTACGCGTTGATCATCCACTGGATGTCCGAGGTGGCGGCCCCCAACTCCTCGGTGAGGGACGGGATCGCCACGTTCAGCACGGTGTTGTCCAGCAGCACGGTGAGCTGCGCGAGACAGATGACACCGAGGATCAGCCAGCGCTGCGGATGCCCCTGGGTGGACGGCGCTGTGGAGAGGGCGGGGGTCGACATGCCGTACACCGTAGAACACCTCCTATACGGCGTACAACGCGGAACGTGGAAAGGGGCGGTGGCCCGGGGTCGTCCGCACCCCGGGCCACCGCCCCGTCCCTCTCGGCGGCCTCGGCCTACTTCGCCTGCGTCAGGTCGTAGAACGTCGTGCCGTCGACCGTCACCGACGCGAAGTTCTCCTGGACCCAGGAGCTGATCTGCGAGGAGGTGCCGTCGCTGTTGCCGCCCATCCCGCCACCGCCGCGGGAGCCGCCGGAGATGAAGTAGTGGATCTTGCCGTCCTCCACGTACTTCTTGAACTCGGCGAGGGTCGGGGACGGGTCGGTGCCGTTGAAGCCACCGATCGCCATGACCGGTTCGCCGGTGGAGAGCTGGTAGCTCGCCGCGTTCTGGGCACCGATGGCCGCGGCCGCCCAGGAGTAGTCACTCGCGTTCTTCGCCAGCAGTTCCTTGGCCTCGTCGCTGACGGAGGTGCCGTTGATCAGGCCACCCATGCCGCCACCGGCGCCGCCACCCATGCGCCCGCCGTCACCGTTCTGGGTCTGACCGCTGCCCTGGCCCTGCTGCTGGTTCTGCTGCTGGTTCTGCTGGCCCTGCGGGTTGTTCTGGCCGCCGCCGAAGCCGCCGGTCGGGGGCTGACCCATCTGACCGTTGCCCTGCTGGTTGTTCCGGCCCGGCATGCCGCCACCGCCGCCGGCGGGACCGCCACCCATGCCGCCACCGGGGCCACCACCCATTCCGCCACGGGTCGACGGACCGGCCGTCACGATCGAACCGGTGTGCCCCTCGTTGAGGGTGGTGAGGGTGTACGCCGTCGGGCCTGCCACCGCCGTGACGAAGCTCAGGCCGACCACCGCCAGAGCCAGTCGCCGGCCCAGCCTGGCCACGAAGACCAGGCCGAGCGCGGCGACCAGACCGCCGACGAGCACGACCCACTTCAGCCAGGGCAGGTAGTCGGAGGAGCGGTTGAGGAGGACGTAACCCCACACGGCCGTGGCCGTCATGGCGGCGGCCAGCGTGATCGACGCCCAGAACCTGTCCCGCTGGTCCCAGAGCAGCGCCGCGCCCATGCCGATCAGCGGCGCGAGGTAGGGGGCGAGGGCCACGGTGTAGTACTCGTGGAAGATGCCCTGCATGAAGCTGAAGACCACCATGGTGATCAGCAGCGAGCCGCCCCAGAGGAGGAAGGCCGCGCGGATGGTGTCCGTGCGCTTGAGCTTCCGCGTGGCCCAGATCGCGGCCGCCAGCAGGATCAGCGCGGCCGGGATCAGCCAGGAGATCTGACCGCCGATGGAGGAGCTGAACATCCGGTCCCAGCCGGTCTCGCCCCAACCGCCGCCACCGCCACCGCCGCCGCCGCCCCCGCCCCCGCCCCCGCCGACGCTGCCGGTCTCCTCGCCGTTCAGGCGGCCGAGACCGTTGTAGCCGAAGGTCAGCTCCAGGAAGGAGTTGTTCTGCGAGCCGCCGATGTACGGACGGGAGGACGCGGGCCACAGCTCGACGATCGCGACCCACCAGCCGCCGGAGACGACCATCGCCAGCCCGGCGAGCAGCACCTGGCTGACCCGCTTCTTCACCGAGGCCGGTGCGAGGACGACGTACACGATCGCGAGCACCGGCAGGATCAGGAAGGCCTGGAGCGTCTTGACCAGGAAGGCGAGACCGATGGCGACGCCCGCCCAGACCAGCCACTTCGTCTGGGCCTTCTCCGTCGCGCGCAGCGTGCAGTGGACCGCGGCGGCCATCAGCAGCGCGAGCGCCGCGTCCGGGTTGTTGAAGCGGAACATCAGCGCGGCGACGGGCGTGAGCGCGAACACCGCCATGGTGACGAAGCCGGCCGTGGCGTCGAAGCGACGGCGTACGGCCGCCCACAGCACCCCGGCGGTGGCGACGGCCATCAGGACCTGCGGGAACAGGATCGCGAAGGAGTTGAGGCCGAAGAGCCGCACCGACAGCGCCATCGGCCACAGGGAGGCCGGGGGCTTGTCGACGGTGATGGCGTTGGCGGAGTCCAGCGAGCCGAAGAAGAAGGCCTTCCAGGACTGGCTGCCCGCCTGTACGGCCGCCGAGTAGAAGGAGTTGGCGTATCCGGAGGCCGTGAGGTTCCAGGTGTAGAGGCCGCCGATGAGCAGGAGGGTGAGGAGGAAGCCGGGGCGGATCCAGCGGTGGTCCTCGGGCCGGCCTCTCCACAGGCGCTTGGCGAAGGGCTGCCCGGGCTCGCCCGAGTCGGGGGCCGGGGGCTCGGCGGGCGCCCCCGGAACCACCGGTTCCTGTTCGGCGGTCGAGGTGGGCGACGGGCCCCGGTCGGGGCCGGGGCCTCCCGGCCGGCTCGTCGTCTCGAACTGCGTCGTCATCGTGCGTTCCTCGAATCCTGATCGTGCGGGCGCACCGGCCGCATCTGCGTGGTCGGCTCCCCCCAGGTGCGGTCCGCGGCTTCTCCAACGCGGAACGGGGTCGTGGTGTACGTCGGCTGGAAACGGTCCTGGTGGCCGTACGGCCCCGGTTGTCCCGGACGTACCGTCGCCGCGGTCGCGCGGAGCGGCGAGGAGGCGTGGTGCGGGGCCGGTTGGTACGAAGAGGTGTGGTACGCGGAGGCGTCGTGCGGGGCCGGGTGGTGCGCGGCGACGACGGTCGAGCCCTCCGCGGGTGAGCCGTCGCGCCCGTCCGGGAAGACCCAGGCCCGGAAGAGCAGGAACCGCAGCACCGTCGCCGCGAGGTTGGCCGCGACGAGGACCGCCAGTTCCGTGGAGTGGGCGGGGTCGGAGGTCGCCGCGTTCAGGGCGGCGAGCGAGCCGCTGGTGAGGGCCAGTCCGATGCCGAACACCACCAGCCCCTGCGCCTGGTGCTTGACGACACCGGCGCGGCCCCGGACGCCGAAGGTCAGACGCCGGTTGGCGGCGGTGTTGGCGACCGCCGAGACCAGCAGGGCGAGCGCGTTGGCGATCTGCGCCCCGGAGAAGACCCGGAAGCCGCTGTAGAGGAGCAGGTAGAACAGGGTGGAGAGGCCGCCCACCACACAGAAGCCGAGGAGTTGGCGGGCGAGGCCGCGCGGCACGTCCTGGATCTCACGGTCCCGGGGATCGTCCCCGAACGGCCGTGCGAGCCGGTCGAGCGCGAGGGACCCGGTGGCCAGCGCCTTGCCCACCCGCCAGACACCCTTGAGGTCCTCGGTGGCCGTCTTCACGATGTGGACCGTCGAGTCCGGGTCGTCGACCCAGTCCACCGGCACCTCGTGGATCCTGAGCCCGGCCCGCTCCGCGAGCACCAGCATCTCGGTGTCGAAGAACCACCCGGTGTCCTCGACCAGCGGCAGCAGCACCTGGGCGACGTCCCGGCGTATCGCCTTGAACCCGCACTGCGCGTCCGAGAACCGGGCCTGGAGCGAGCCGCGCAGGATCAGGTTGTACGCGCGGCTGATGAACTCCCGCTTGGTGCCGCGCACCACCCGCGACGAGCGGGCGAGCCGGGAGCCGATCGCGAGGTCCGAGTGGCCGGAGATCAACGGGGCGACGAGCGGGAGCAGGGCGTTGAGGTCCGTCGACAGGTCCACGTCCATGTAGGCGAGGACCGGCGCGTCGGAGGCGGACCACACGGTCCGCAGGGCCCGCCCCCGTCCCTTCTGCTCCAGCCGGAAGGACGTCACCTCGGCAAGCTCGGCCGCCAGCCGCGCGGCCACCTGCGGAGTGGTGTCCGTCGACGCGTTGTCCGCGATCGTGATGCGGAACGCGTACGGGAACGTGCGCGCCAGGTGCTCGTGCAGTCTGCGCACGCACGGCTGGAGGTCCTTCTCCTCGTTGTAGACGGGGATCACTACGTCCAGGACAGGCGTACCGGCGTTTCCGGCCGGGAGGTGCTCCCGCGCCGGCAGGGTGCCGGGAGAAGAGTCGGTTCGCATGTCCACCACATTCGCGAGCCGCTCTGTTATGCCCGTGTGCTCACACTGTGGTGCGCCTGTGAGTCCGATTGCCGACGTGTCGCGCCGGTCACCAGGTCGTTCCCGTCGAACGCGCCGTCGTGCTCGCCGTCGTAGCGGAGGTCGTCGAGCTCCCAGTTCGCGACGTCGTCGAGCAGCGGTACGTCCCGGCCGAGGGCCGGCAGATGCACGGTGAACACGGTCCTGCCGGGCACGCTGTCGACGGTCACGGCACCGCCGTGCGCGTCGGCGACGGCCTGCACGATGGCGAGCCCGAGTCCGGTCGAGCCGGAGGCCCTGGACCGCGACGAGTCGCCTCGCGCGAACCGCTCGAACACGTGCGGCAGCAACTCCTCGGGGATGCCCTGTCCGTCGTCCTCGACGTCGACGCACATCCACGGCCCACGCCGCTGCACGCGCGCGGTGACGGTCGTGCCCGGGGGCGTGTGCGTACGGGCGTTCGCCAGCAGGTTGACGAGCACCTGTTGCAGGCGCGCCGCGTCCGCCGACACGAGCGCGGGCATGTCCGGCAGGTCGAGCCGCCAGCGGTGGCTCCGCCCGGCGACCCGCGCGTCGCTGACGGTGTCCACGACGAGGGGGATGAGGTCGGTCTGCTCGAACTGCAACGGCCGTCCGGCGTCGAGCCGCGCGAGCAGCAGCAGGTCCTCGACGAGCATGGTCATCCGCCCGGACTCGGACTCGATCCGCCCGAGCGCATGCCGGGTGTCGGGCCCGATCTCCTCGCGGCCGCGCCGGGTCAGCTCGGCGTAGCCACGGATGGACGCGAGCGGCGTCCGCAGTTCATGACTGGCGTCGGCGACGAACTGCCGTACGCGCGTCTCGCTCTCCTGCCGCGAGTGCAGGGCGCCGTGGATGTGGTCGAGCATGCGGTTGAGCGCGGCACCCACCTGGCCGACCTCGGTGTGCGGATCGGTCTCGGAGACCGGCACGCGCTCGTTGAGGGTCACCTCGCCGGTGTGCAGCGGCAGTTCGGAGACCCGGGTCGCGGTGGAGGCGACCTTCCGCAGGGGCCGCAGGGCGACACCGACGAGGACGGACCCGGCGATACCGGCGGCGATGAGACCTGCGGCGGTGACGCTGAGTTCTACGGCGATGAGGGTGCTGAGGGTGTTGTCGACGGACTCGGTGGGCAGGGCGACGTAGAAGTTGCCCCGGTTGCCCTCGATGTACTTGACCCGGTACTCGCCGAGACCGGGAATCTCCACGGTGTGGATGCCGGTCTTGGACACGTTGGCGAGAGCAGCCACCTTCCCGGCACTGAGCGCGACGGCGCTCATGCCCTGGAAGCCCTCGCTGTCGGAGTTCTGCGCCTTGGCCACGACGGCGTCGGTGATCCCTCCGGAGTCACTCACCTGGGCGACGACGGTGTTCTCCTCGGTGCCGCCCTTGGTGACGAACCCGAACGGTCCGTCCGGCGGGGGCCCGACATCATCGCCACCGAGCTTCATCGGGCCGCCGGAGGCGCGCCTGGCGACCTCCTCGACCTGGGTGTTCAACTGGGTGTTGAGATGCTCGCTCAGCGCGACCGTCGTCACCGTCCCGATCACCGCACACACCACCGCGATCAACGCCACCGCGGAGACGACGAGCCGCGTACGCAGCGTGCGCGGCTGTCCTCGCCTCAGCCACGCCCTCGGCCTCGACTGCCTCTGCGTACGCGTCCGTCGCCGCCCGCTCATGACGAGGCGGGCTTGATCAGGTAGCCGGCCCCACGCCGGGTGTGGATCATCGGCTCGCGCCCGGCGTCGATCTTGCGCCGCAGGTACGAGATGTAGAGCTCGACCACATTGGCCTGGCCGCCGAAGTCGTACGACCACACGCGGTCGAGGATCTGCGCCTTGCTGAGCACGCGCCGCGGATTCCGCATGAGGAAGCGCAGCAGTTCGAACTCGGTGGCGGTGAGGTGGATGTTCGCCCCGCCGCGCGACACCTCGTGGCTGTCCTCGTCGAGCATGAGGTCACCGACGACGAGCACGGAGTCGGAGCGGCGGTCGGCGGCGCCGGAGCGCCGGATCAGCCCACGCAGCCGGGCGACGACCTCTTCGAGGCTGAACGGCTTGGTGACGTAGTCGTCGCCACCGGCGGTGAGCCCGGCGATCCGGTCCTCGACCGCGTCCTTCGCGGTCAGGAAGAGCACGGGCACGTCCGGCAACTCGCGCCGCAGCCGACCGAGGACGGTCAGGCCGTCCATGTCGGGCAGCATCATGTCGAGGACGACGGCGTCGGGCCGGAAGTCGCGGGCGGTCTGGAGGGCACCCGTGCCGTCCCCCGCACTCCGGATCTGCCATCCCTCATAGCGCAGGGCCATGGACAGCAGTTCGGTGATCGACAGCTCGTCGTCCACCACAAGCACTCGGACGGGGCTCCCGTCCGGCCTCAGCAGTTCGGTGCGCCCCTGGGGCGAGGTCGTGGTCATGCTGGACACCTTGTCGGGGCCCCCTGAGAACACCCTTTCCGGAACCTGTGATTTTTCTGAGAAACGCACAGGCGCCTCTCAGGGAACGCCTGGGAAGATCCCCGACTTCTCGGACGCCACCCCCACCGACCAGCACTTCTCTGATCGCTTCCACGGCGTTCCCCAGGCCGCCTCACCGGGGGTCCACAGCCCTGCCACCACGACCAGGGGCAGTGGGCCGACCCGCCCTGACAGCACTCTTACGCAAGCGCCGTCATGATGCGCCCTCCTCACTCGGAGCACCGTGGCCCACGCACCACCTGCCTGGGAAAGCCCTCTCCGAGCCTCAGAACAACCCGTCCTGCACGCTCTCGTCCCCCCTGCTTCGCAACTCCCGTACGGGCAGGGTGAGGACGTCGCGGGGGTCCTCGCCGACGGGTCCGGTGAGCTCCCACCCGGTCATGAGCCGTGTGTCGAGCACCACGACCCCCCGCCCGGTGGCCAGATGCAGATCGGGCCCGGCGACCGCGAGAATCTCTCCGCCCACGGCCCCGCCCGTGACCAGCTCGGTCACCACGCCGTCGGCGGCCGGCAGCTCGTCCAGCCCGAACGTCCCGAAGTGATCGACTGCCTGGAAGGGAACGCGCTCCAGCGACTCGGGCCAGCCCGCGAGCGCCTGGGCCCGCGCATGCAGCTCGGCCAGTTCCGCGACGCGCTCCTCGATCGCCGGCAGACCGGCCCGCCCGACCCGCTTCTCGGCGTACGGGATCCGGTCAGGCACCCCGAGCGCGGCCCGCAGCATCTCCTCCGATCGCCGCGCGGCCATCAGCGGCCCCCGCCCGAGCCATCCGAAGCAGACCGCCCCCTGCTCCAACAGCCGCGCCGGTCCCCGCTCGACGGCGGTGATCCCGACCTTCACCATGCCGGGCCCGAACCACGCGAGGTACACGTGGTACGGCCGTGGGTCGTCGGCGATCGTGTCGGCGGCCACGGAATGCGCCCGGTCGAGCCGCGCACACTCCTCGCACCGGGCCCCGGTACTCCGCCCCGGCACCTGAGCCCGCACCGGACACGGGTTCCCGCGAGCGCCGACGCACGTCCGCGCGTCGCTCACGACCCGGAACGCCACCGACTTCCCCCGCGGCAGCGGACTCCCCCGTCCACCCGCCCACTCCAACGACGGCGCCCCGCCCTCGCTCCAGCGCAGCCCCGTACATCTCCACACACGTGCCATCCCCCACGACAGTAGAGGGCACCACTGACAACGCGTCCGCACAACGGCCGGGGTGTGGACCTCGGGGCGGCACGACGGGGCCGTGGGCATGGCAAAGCTGGAGGGCGCGCCCCTCCGGAGCGAAACCCAGCGGCGTCGCAGGTCAAGCGGTCGTGCGGCCGTCCGGCCGCCGCCGTCCTACAGCTTGCTCATCTTGCTGTACGGGCTGAGGATCCGCTGCCGTGCCGACCCGAAGTCGACGAGCGCGGCGATCCCGTCCTCGATACCGATCACCCGGCCGAGACCGTACATGTCATGCGTGACCTGGTCGCCCACCGCGAAGTGCTTGGGAGGCGGGGCGACCGGGGCCTTGAAGGGACTGGTGGGCAGATAGCGCTTCGGTGCACCTGGCTTTGTCATTGCGACCAGTATGCGCCAACCATCGAGGACCCGGACTTGCTCCGACCCTCTTGATCTTGGTCGCCGGAAAGCCGCGCAGGGCACGGCCCCCGGAACGATCTCCGTCGACGACGCCGACCACTCGCGACATACCGGCGCCGAGCCGAGCAGCGGCCCAGTGCCGGTCCAGGTCATCGCTTCCGCCGCCCTCAGTCGCTCAGTCGAAAGCGGGAGCGTCCCGCGCTGTTCGAGAAGTCCGTCACAGCCCCGGCCGAGGCCGCTCCCGGACCGGAGGACTCGCCCCCGTCCTCCCGCCTGACGGACATGCCCGCCCGGATCAGGACCACCGTCGTGGAGACGGGCGTGGCGTCAGGCGCCCCGAGTGACGCAGATCACTGCAACAGCCCTGGGTCCGTCTCTCCCGACCCGCAACCGTGAGGGCCTTCGGGCGTCTGTCGGGGTGGATGCGCCTCCAGTACAGAGCCGCCGCAGGGGAAGCCACCCATGACGGACGGTCACCAACCGCCAAGACCGATGATCTCGAGGACCGAACATGTCAGTACGTCACGCCGCTGTCCGCAGCCCCCTTCCGAGCCGGGTTCGCGCCGCCCTGGGCGCCTCGGTCGTGGGCACCGCCCTGGCCCTGGGCGGAGCCTTCACCGCTCACGCCGCGGCCGCCTCGCCGGATGCTCCCGCCGAGGCGCACAAGGCACAGGCCGCGTCTCCGGCGGCGTCCACGTCCACCGGGAAGCACGCCAAGCCGTACGTTTCCGGATCGGAGACGCCCGCCCGGGGCTCGGAAACGGACGTCCCGGGCGACGCCAAGCCCGCACAGCCCCACGTGCCGGGCTCGGAAACGGACGTCCCCGGTGACGCCAAGCCCGCACAGCCTCACGTGCCGGGCTCGGAGACCGACGTCCCGGACCACGCCAAGCCCGCACAGCCCGTGCAGCCTGCGGCTGCGGCCGAGTGAGGTTCTTCAGCGTTTGACCCGCTGATCGACGCCAGGTCGTTCGGCGACAGCACGTGAACGCCTACTGCGGGCTCAGGCCGGCAGCGGTCCGTCCGCCCGGGCCCCTGGGCGGACGGACCGTACTGTGACGTTCAGGAGACATGTGAGAACAGCGGCGATCCCCACCGCAGCACCGTCACACGCCTGGTGGCGCACCACGTTCAGGCCGGTGCACCCCTTGCTCTGCGGCGGAGTGAATCTGATGCGCCGAACGCAGCGCGGACTCGTGCTGCGTTCACTGGCCGGCCGGAAGGACAGCCGGAAAGGCAGCGGAAGGAGACCGTCCGACACCGGGCCCCCCAGCACGGTGACAGCCGGCGAGGAGCCGGGCTTCAATGAGCTCTACCACCACCGTCGACTGGCGCTCGTACGGCTGGCACTGCTTCTGGTGGACGATCTTCCGACGGCGGAGGACGTCGTACAGGACGCCTTCGTCGCGCTCCTGCGCCGCCACGGCCGCCGACTGGCCGAACTGGACGACCCCGAGGCGTACTTGCGGACCAGTGTGGTCAACAGAGCCCGCTCGGTTCTGCGCCGGCGCCGTACGGCACGCGCCTACGTCCCTGAGCGTGAACGCCATGTCCCGTCCGCTGACAGGACCGTGCTCCTTGCCGAGACTCACCAAGAAGTGATCGACGCGCTGCAGCGCCTCACCCGCCGACAACGCGAGGTCTTGGTCCTGCGCTACTGGTCGGATCTCACCGAAGCTCAGATCGCCGACACCCTCGGAGTCTCCCGTGGGACGGTCAAGTCAACCGCCAGCCGGGCTTTGGACGCTCTCGGCAGACAACTGGAGATACCTCGATGACCGAGCACACCTCTCACCCGCGCTCCCGCTCTTCCCGCCGCGGGCGCCTCGCGGAGATCTAGCGATGAGCCGCAGCCAGATCCAGCACGCGGAGGTCGAACAACGACTGCGCGAGGCCTTGGGAGCCCGGGCCGACAGCGTCGAGTCGCCACACCTGCGGCCCGCCGCCCTTCCCACCAGGTCCAGGCGGTCCTTCCTGCCCCCTCGCCGGGCCGTCATCGTGTTGTTCGGCCTGGTCGCGGCTGCTGCCTGCGCACTGCTGGCCGTCACGGACAGCGATTCGGACAGCCCGGTCCGTCCCGCCGACATCCCCTCGCATTCAGTCAGCCCCTCCACGTCCCAGGCGCCGGCTTCCCCCGTCGCGACACCTTGATCCGACAGCACCGCACTCAGCGACTTCTGCCGCGACCGTTTCGTCGACCGCTCCTGCGACATCCCGGAGTTTCCTCCGGGCCCCGGGATTCCGCCACGCCGACGACACGGCCCGGGCTGCGGCTCAGCCGAGTGCGGCCCTGAAGTCGCGAAGCTCGTTCCGGTCCCGATCGAGGGCGGCCCGGGTTGCCCCACCCGTGCCCCCGCTGGCCCGAACCGGCGAAGCGGGTCGCCGGGCCTCCCCCGCCTCGGACGCCACCGAGCCGTCGACCGGCTACACCGCGCACCCGCACCCGCACCCGCATCCGCATCCGCATCCGCATCCGGTGCGCGAACACGGCGAGTTCTGGCTACTGACTCAGCGAGATCACCGATCCGGAATACAGAACTCCAAATGCTGGAATGGATTCCGGATTCCGGCGAAGGTCGTGATGACCTTCCACTGCCGGAATGCGCGCATGTTTCCCCCGATCGCAAGGTCCATTCACGCTGAACGGCTTGTTGTCTCAGAGAGCCCGCCTGCACCTCGCCATACCCGCATTTTCGCGCCAAGGCGCGTAGGCGACAGGCGTGTTCAGCTGGGTCTTGGGAATTCGGGACGACAGAAAGTCGGTCTGCAGAAGTCGGCCGGCGGTCGATGAGGGGATGGGTATTCACATGCACAACAGGAGGATGAAAGCCGCGGCGATCGGGACGGCCGCGGTGATGGGCAGCATCGTTCTGACGGGCTGTGGAAATGACAGTGAACCGGCGTCGGACAAGGCCGACTCCTCGTCCGGTGCAAGCCGGAGTGCGGGCGCCCAGGAGGACGGCACCACCGCGGTACGGGCCGCCTACGACAAGACGGCCGAGGCTGAGACGGCCAAGGTCACGATCGACATGAAGGTGTCCGCGAAGGGCCAGTCGATCACCACGGACGGCCAGGGCGCGCTCGACTTCCAAGAGGGCGAAAGCGTCATGACCGTCACCGCCGAGGGCAAGAGCATCGAGCAGCGCGTCGTCGACCAGGTGCTGTATCAGAAGGTGCCCGGGCAGAAGGCCCAGGGCGGCAAGCCCTGGATGAAGATCGACCTGGAGAAGGCCGCGCAGGCGCAGGGGGTGAGCGGCCAGCACATCGGCGATCCGGCCCAGTCCGCCGCGTACGCCAAGGCGATCACCGACAAGGATGTCACCGAGGTCGGTTCCGAGAAGGTCGACGATGTCGAGACCACCCGCTACCGGGTCTCGGTGAACGTCGCCGAACTGCCGGGCGGCGCTCAGCTGCGCGAGCAGGTCGGCCCGACGGTGCCGATGCACGTCTGGCTCGACGACGACGGCCGGCTGCGCCGCCAGCAGATCGACATGACGGTCAAGGCTCCGGCCGGGGCCGGCGCGAAGGCGGACAACAGCGCCTCGCCCGAGCAGGTCAAGATGACCATGGTGATGAACTACTCCGACTTCGGCACCGAGGTCGACGCCGAAGCACCGCCGGCAGGCCAGGTGACCGACATGACGGACGAGGCCATGCGGCAGGGACAGCAGCAGAGTTGATCCGAACGCAGGACTGACGGTGGCGGCCCGACAATGGCTCGGGGCCGCCCCTGTGTGAACCGCTCCAGGATCAGTGGAGGCGCTACGCATCGACTCCAGTCGCCGGCTGGGGCTGGTGTCGAGCAGTGGTGGTCTCGTGCTCATGGGGTGGGACGTCTCCGATCGCGGTGTGAGGCGCTGGTTGGTGAACCAGTCGAACCAGTCGACCGGGACTCCCCCCTTGCGTGTCCCGCAGCTGGTCGGCGTCGACGCTGTCATCCGTTGCCACCCCACCGTGGAGCAGGCCCTGTATCCCTGACCACACCCAGGCGATCAGTGTCTCCGCGACCACGCGATTGATGTGGGTTGGTCTGCAGGGAGACCTCGCGCAGCACCTCGAACCCGGCCGTCGGCGGTAGCCGGTGGGACGGGACGCGAGGACGGGGCATTCGACACCTACCGCGCTGAGCGACCGCGGGCCAACCATGCGGCACTGTAGGTTTTCGCTCCTGAAAGCAGTCTGCTTCCTTCGACCGAGGTTCCCGCAGAGATTTGAGGGCATTCTGAACCACCGCAAACGGTCGCCCCTGTCCCCGCTTCCGGTGAGCGAGGGTTTGCGAGATAGCGGCTTCCTTCAACGTCGAGTACACCACCGGCTACGGCCCCGTGCTCTGCGTGCACGTGATGATCCCCGCACCTTCGTGCGGCTCGACTCCCAGCGCTTGGCGTTCGACCGCGTCGGGGACGCGCTGAAATAGCAAGAGCGCCCACTCCACCTATCGAGGCCCGCGCCAAGCAACATCGGCGCGGCCTCTGCGTCCTACCGGCAGCCGCCGGGCGGACACGGGTTGTAGCAACCGCCAGGCGGGCATCCACCCTTATCACCGGGGTGGTAGTCCTCCTCACTGCTACCACTGCCACCACTGCTTCCGCCGTCCGCAGATGATTCGTCGTCGGGGTCGACATAATCGGGGTCGACGTAGCCGGGATCGTTCGTGGGGTCCTTGTAGAGCCCCTTCGATGACGGACACGCCTCGCCCTTCTCCACGGCGTGCAGAGTGACATCTGGTTCAAACGGCAGGGCAGCCCCAGCCTTGACGCTCTGGAAGCACACCTTCCAGTTCGCGTAGTCACCATCATCGTTGTTCGTGTCATAGGCAGCCTCGTCCGCGTAGGCAGCCTCGATGTCTACGTCACCGACGGCATCCCCCAGCTTCTCCACTGCCCTGGCGTACGTGGCGCCCTTGACGTTCGGCATCTTGGGCCAGGGAATGCGTCGACCGTCCTTCTTCGGGCACGGCGCCCCGTCCGGGACGGCAGCGAAGTCGACCTTGCTCAAGGTCGCTTTCTCGAAGCACACCGTCCAGTCCCCGCCTGGAGCCTCGTCCTGATTGCTGGCGTCGTGGACGGCAACGCTCAACCCGCTCTGCCGTGCTCTCTCCGAGGCGCTGTCGACACTTTCCCGATCTGGCTCCCAGCCGGGCCCGGAGTGGCCGTGACGGTCACCGTCGCGCCCAGCGCCGCTGCCACGTCCTCACAGTCATCGCCACAAGAGCTGAGGAGCAGCAGAAGCAGCACCACGGCCAAAGCGCTTACGCCACCGAACCATCCCTTTTCACCTCTGGTCATTGCCAATGCGGTGATACCCCCCTGGCGCCCATGATCGACCCCGGGAGCCCCACCGGGGTGCGGGACTGCCGTCCGTCCGAGACATCCGCCAGGAGGACGGCGTGCGCACGTCGCATCCAGCAGCGGCCAGGGCATGACGATCCGCGCGTATCGGGTTTATCGGAATGAGAGAGGTGATGGCAACAGATGAGACGAAAGCGGCGGCCGGAGCGGCGGCCCTGTCACCGCGCGATCCACGGTTGCCGTCAAACACTGCCGTCAACACAAAAGCCAGAGGCCCTGTGGATCACTCCACAGGGCCTCTGGTCTGCTGTGCACTCGGCAGGATTCGAACCTGCAACCTTCTGATCCGTAGTCAGATGCTCTATCCGTTAAGCTACGAGTGCTTGTTTTGTTTTTCCGCCGCTCCCGGCCCTTTCGGCCCGCTCGCGGCGACAGGAAGAACATTACATGACTGCCGTCGCCATGTGAAATCCGTTTGCTGTACCCCTTGTGACCTGGGAAAACACCTCATAGAGGTGGTCTCGGGGCGAGGCCGGGAACGACGAAGCCCCGGTCGCGGGGACCGGGGCTTCGGTGATCAAGCGCGGAGGCGGAGGGATTTGAACCCTCGATGGGATTGAAGTCCCAAACCGCATTAGCAGTGCGGCGCCATAGACCGGACTAGGCGACGCCTCCAGCACAACCGCCCGCGCGAGCGCGAGTGGTGCGTGCAGATGATGACACAGCCGGGTGGGCTGTCACCAATCGCCTCCCACGGTACTAGGCGGAGAGGCCGCAGGGCAAAGCCGTATGGCACGTCGGGAGTGGTGCGTCGCAGCGTCGGCGCGGGCGTACGCGGCGCGCGGCGGCAGCCGCAACCGTGGGGCGGGCGTGGCGTTAGTCAGGTCATGTCGCAGAGCCTTTCCGGCCCCCACCCGAGCCGCCCCGCCGCCGCCCTGAGCCGGCTGTTCCTCGGCGCCCTCACTTCGATCGCCGCGGCCGCCGCCGGCACGCTCGCGCCGGTGGCGTCGGACGCGTACGCCGCCGAGCCGGTCTCGCAGCCGTCGCTGCCCATGCCCACCCCCGCCGCCGGCCCCGGTGACCGGTTGACCGTCACGGTGCGCCAGGCCGGTGGCGGGGCGGACGGGACGTTCGAACTGCGGTGCCATCCGGAAGGGGGCAACCACCCGGACGTGCGGGAGGCGTGCGGGCGGCTCGATCGCCGGACGACCTGGGGGACGGATCCGTTCGCACCGGTCCGGTCCGGCACCGTGTGCACGATGCAGTACGGCGGACCGGCCACCGCGCAGGTGACCGGGACCTGGGCCGGACGCCGCGTCGACGCCCGCTTCGACCGCGGCGACGGCTGCGAGATCGCCCGCTGGGACGCCCTGGTTCCCGTGCTGCCAGAGCTCCGCGCATAAAGAGGAAGGGCGCGAAACCGGCCACCCCTCGCGCGGCGCGGACGCTCCCCTCGACGCCCGCGCACAGCCCGTACATATGTGCCTCCGTCAAGGTCCTCCGGCAAAACACACGGTCACGGCATCCCCGTCCGCGCGGTCACGGCATCTCCGTATGTTCGGTGTGCGACCTCCCTCTCATCCGGCGTCGCGAGCGCAACCTCTGCCCGTAGACTCCCTCGCGTGACACGTTGCGGGCCGGTTGGCAAGATGGCCACGGGCCCAGCGGTCGGCAAGGTGCGGTAACAGGGAGGAAGCGTCTCGTGAGCAGCAGGCCATCCCGAGGCGCTGCTCGCCTCGCAGCCATACTGGACGCACTGCCCGATGCGTTGGTGCTGGTCAACGCCAATGGGACCGTCGTCAACGCCAACACGATCGCGCTGGAGGCCTTCGAGGCACCCGGCACCGCGCTCGTCGGGCGCGGGTTGTTGGATCTGCTGCCCGAGTTCGACTCCCGGCTCATCCCGGGCTCGATGCGGCGGCCCGACACCATGGACCCGACGGGGCGGACCAAGCCGACCCGGATGATCGCCCGCCGGACCGACGGCAGCGAGTTCCCGGTCGAGGTCACAAGCGCGAATCTGGAGAACGGCCAGCAGGCGTACGACGGTTACGGCTACGCCAACGACGAGCTGCTCATGCTGGTCGTACGGGATCTTTCGGGCACTGTCGACACCGAGGCCGAACTCGCGCGTTCGCAACGGCAGACCGAGATGATCCTGCGGGCCGCCTCCGAGGGTGTCGTCGGGACCGATACCGACGGGCGGATCGTCCTCGTCAACCCGGCAGCCGCTCAGATACTGGGGTATCGGGCCAGTGACCTCGGCGGACGTGAGCTGCACACGCTCGTGCTGCACTCCCGCGAGGACGGCGCCCCCTTCCCGTACACCGAGTCGCCGCTCGCGGACACCCTGAAGTCCGGGCGCAAGCACCGGGTGCGCGGTCAGGTGTTGTGGTCGAAGAACGGCGAGAAGGTGTCGGTCGATCTGACGACCGCGCCGGTGCGCGACGGCGATCAGCTCGTCGGCGCCGTGATGACGTTCACCGACCGACGGCCGTACGACAAGCTCGCCGAGGAGAAGGACGCCGAGGCCGAGACGCACGCGGAGGAGCTGGAGCGGCTCGCCAAGGAGCACGCCGAGGAACTCGCGGGCGTGCGCGAGGAGCACGCCGCCGAGCTGGCCGAGCTGAGCGAGCAGCACGCCGAGGAACTCGCCGCCGGCGACGAGCGGTACGCGGCGCTCGGCGAGCGCGAGAAGGACCGGTACGAGGCGCTGGCCGCGCGGCACGAGCAGCTGCTCGCCGTGCTGGGCACCTCGCTGCGTGGCCCGCTCGACCAGCTCCGCAGCGAGCTGGGCACGCTCGCCGCCGACGACGCCGGGCAGCTGTGGCCCGAGGCGAACCAGGTGCTGCACCATCTGACCGCCGGGTACTCCCGGATCACGACGCTCATCGACAACGTGCTCGGCTACCAGCGGATCGACGCGGGCGAGGACGACCTCGTGCGTACGGCCGTGATGCTCGACGCGGTCGTCGCGGCCGGGGTCGACGGGGCCGTGGAACTGGTCGGGCCGGGACGGGTGCAGTTCGCCGTGCACGCGCCGCCCATCGAGGCCGAGGTGGACCAGACGCGGCTCGCGACCGCCCTCGCGCATCTCGTCGCCGATGTCGCCGGTGTCGACGCGACGGGCAACGCGCCCATGTCCGTCGGCGGCTACATGGACAACACCGTCGTCGTGGCGGCCGCGCAGCGTGGTGAGGTCGTGCGCATCGAGGTGCGCGGGCCGTACGCCGGCGGCGACCCGGTGCACCAGCCGATCGTCCAGGGGATCGTGCGGGCGCACGGCGGTGTGCTCCAGACGGTCGAGGTACCGGGGATGAGCGGCAGCGCGTATGTGCTGGAGGTGCCGCTCGGCGGTGGTGCCGGGGCGGTGCCCGCAGCGCAGTTGCCCGCAGCGACGGTCGTCGAGGCCGATGCCGGGCCCGTGGCCACCGGCGCCGAGGTCGCCCTGCCCGAGCAGGCCCCCGTCGGTGGTGGGCGGCGGCGGGCGCGACGTTCGTCGGTGGACGCGTTCCTGGAGAGCGAGGACGCTGCCGAGGGCCTGGAGGCCGAGGCCGCCGCTGTCGCCCCGACCGGGCGACGTCGGCGCAGGGCGGAGGAGGCGGCCGGTGCGCCGGGCGCGGCCGTCGGCGCGGCCGGTTCCGATGAGGGCGCCGGGCCCGCGCAGGGCGCCGAGGGCGAAGGCTCCGGGGGTACCGGACGGCGGCGTGGCAGGGCCTCCTCGGCCGAGGAGGCAGGTGAGGCCGTGGCCGCCGAGGGTGCGGTCGTCACCGCGGCCGAGCACGCGGCGGGTGCCGCTGCCGCCGCCACCGGCCTGGGCGGGACCGTGCCGCCGCAGGGCGTGCCCGCCCCCAGCGGACGGCGCGCGCGCCGGGAGCCCGCCGCACAGAACGCGTTGCCGCCGGCCCTGCCCGCGGGGCCGGTCCCGGCCGCCGCCGAGGCGACCGACGACGACGAGGCAGGCGGTGCCCAGCAGCCCACCGGCCGCCGCCGTCGCGCCCTCGGGGGCAGCGAGGAGCGCGCCGCCGCGCCCGAGCCGGGTGCGCGAGCCGTCTTCGCCCTGCCACCGGCCGCGGCCGACCGGGGCCCCGATTACACAGAGGCCCCCGGCCTCGGCCCGGTCCCGCTGCCCGCGGCGCCAGCTGCCCCCGGCACACCCATGCCGATGCCCCTGCCCGCCGCGACGACCGCTACCGCCGGGCCCGCGCAGGCCGGGGAGGGGTACGACGGCGAGGGCGGCGGCCAGGGTGCCGCGGCCGCTGCGGGCGCAGTTCCCGCCGTGGGCGGGCCGGTGCCCGTAGGAGGGCAGGTCCCCATCGGTGGGCCCGTGCCGCCCGGGGGAGTCGCGCCTGCCGGAGGACCGGTGCCTGCCGCCGGTGTCGGGCAGCAGTTCACCGGGGTCGGACAGCAGCTTCCCCAGAGCGGTCCGGGGGCGCCGGGTGGCGTCGCCGGGCCGGCCTCGGGGCAGGGGGCCGACGCGGGGCAGATGGCCGCTCCCGGTCAAGCCACCGCCGAGCAGGCACCGGTTGAGCAGGCACCCGGTGAGGGCCAAGTGGCCGCCGCGGCGCCGATGTCGGGTGTCCCCGTCGGGGAGGCCGACGACGGTCGCCATGACGCCGCGCTCCACAACCCAGGTGGCGACCACACCCCGCCGCAACCGCACCCTGTGCCCACACCCACGGGCCGCCGCCGTGCGGTACGGCAGCCCGCCCCCCAGCAGGGCGACGGCGTGGGCACCATGGCGCCGGGGCAAGGGGTGCCGGCACAGAACGCTCCCGCTCAGGGCGTCCCCCCGCAGGGAGGACCCGGGCAGCCGGTCCCCGCGCAGGGGGCGCCGATGGCCGCCGCGCAGCCCGTTTCCGCCCAGGGGGTCCCGGGCGGACCGCAGGCCGTGCCTGTGCAAGGTGTCCCCGGCGGACCGCAGCCAGTGCCCGGCCAGGCCGCTGGGGTAGCCCCCGGTCAGCCCGTCCCGGCGGGGATCGCGGCCGCGCAGTCCGTCGCTCCGCAAGGGGTTCCGGGGGGCGCCGCCCAGGCGGTCGCCGGTCAGGCCCTTCCCGGTCAGGCCCTTCCCGGACAGGCGGCCACCGGGCAGCCTGTCGCCGCGCAGGCCGCTGCCGCCCAGCACACCCCGGGGCACCCTGCCGTCGGCCAACCCGGTGCCGTCCAGGGAGTCGTCCCGCCGCAAGGGGCACCCGGTGGCCGCCACCAGGTGCCCGCTCAGGCCGGAGCCCTCGGACACTCCGTCGTCGTACCGGGAGCGCAGGGCGTACCAGGCATCCAGGCCGTCCCGGGGATCCCGGCCGTCCCGGGGACGCAGGGCGCGCAGCCGGTCCAGGGCGTCGCTCAGCCCGTGCCCGCAACGGGGATGCCCGCACCAGGGATGCCCG
This sequence comes from Streptomyces gottesmaniae, assembly GCF_031845845.1. Lineage (NCBI taxonomy): Bacteria > Bacillati > Actinomycetota > Actinomycetes > Kitasatosporales > Streptomycetaceae > Streptomyces > Streptomyces gottesmaniae. Next base: position 1,865 of record NZ_JAVRFJ010000022.1, on the reverse strand, counting down.
CAACGGGGGTGAACGCAGTAGGGATGCCCGGCGCCCAGCAGCCCGCCCCCGCTCAGGTCGCCGCCCCCGGAGCGGCCCATCCGCAACAGCAGCCCCAGTCCTGGCCCGATCCGCGCCACGAGACCTCCGCCGCCGGTATCCCCGTGGTCGCTCCTCAGGCGCCCCTGCCTCCGCAGTCCACCCCGTCCTCGGGCACCCCGCTGCCGCCGGAGGTCGCGGTCCAGCAGCAGCCGCGCGCCGCACAGCCGTTGCCTGCCGAAGCCGCAGCCCCGGCCCCCGCACCGGCACCGGCACCGGCACCGGCACCGGCCCAAGCTCAGGTGCAGGCCGCGCCGAAGCCCCCCGCGCCCACCGGCCCCACGGCCCCCGCGCCTGTCGACCCCAACTCCACCCAGGGCCGGTCGATCAGTGTGCGGACGCTCGGCCAGGGTGTCCCCTTCTCCCGCCAGGGCGGCCCCCAGGCACAGGTCCAAGCCCAAGGTCAGGCTCTGACCCAGGGACAGGCACACCCACAGACAGCGCAGTCCGGCGTACAGGCCGCCGCGCAGGCGCAGCCCCAGGCCGGGTCCACACCCGCCCCGAACCAGCCCGGTGGTTCCGGCAGGCGCCGCAAGCTGGGGACGCCGCCCCAGCCGACCGGCGACCGCCCCGAGACGGCCGCGCGCCCTCACCCGCAGTCCACGCCGACCAACGGCACGGGTGTGCGCCTCGGCACCGGCCAGACCCCGCCGCCCCCCGGCCAGGCGGCGGCCCAGCCGCAGGCGGCCGCGCAGGTGTCACAGCCCTCCCTCGCCGGCCAGGTCCCGCTACCGGCGCAGCCCTCGCTCGCCGGACAGGTTCCGCTCCCGCCGCAGCCGTCCCTCGCCGGGCAGTCCCGGCTGGCGGGTCGTACGGAGGGTGCCGGACGGTCGTACGCCATAGGGGCGCCCGACGAGAACGCGGCCGAAGGCCCCGAGCCGCTCGACGGGCCCGGCGGCGCGGTGGAGATCCCCGACCGGCCGCATCCGCAGCCGATGGACGACGAGTTGCCGCCGGAGCCGCTGGACAACCCGCGCCGGTTGCTGGTGTGGCCCGCGCCGGACGCGTCGACCCACCAGGCGCTGAGCGACCGCGGCTACCGGCCCGTGATCGTGAACTCCCGCGAGGACGTGGACGCCCAGATCGCGGCGTACCCGGCCGCCCTGTTCGTCGACCCGCTGACCGGCCCCATCACCCGCACCGCACTGCAGTCGCTGCGCCAGGCCGCCGTGGCCGCCGAGGTTCCCGTCCTCGTCACGGCGGGTCTCGGCCAGGCGACGCGGGAGGCGGCGTACGGGGCCGACCCGGCGATCCTGCTGAAGGCGCTCGCCCCGCGCGACTCCGAGCAGCACCCGCCGCGCGTCCTGCTCATCGAGGAGCACGCGGAGATCGCGCTCGCCCTGACCGCGACGCTGGAACGGCGCGGCATGCAGGTCGCCCGGGCGGCGTCGGACGCGGACGCCGTCACCCTCGCCGCGCAGATGCGGCCCAACCTCGTGGTGATGGACCTGCTGCAGGTGCACCGCCGGCAGGCCGGGATCATCGACTGGCTACGGGCGAACGGCCAGTTGAACCGCACCCCGCTCGTCGTCTACACCGCCGCCGTCGATCATTCCGAACTCCCGCGCCTGGCCTCGGGGGAGACGGTCCTGTTCCTCGCGGAGCGCTCGACGAGCCCCGATGTGCAGACCCGGATCGTCGACCTGTTGGCACGAGTCGGCACGAACTGAACCGCGGGCGGCGCAGCTGGGCCGCGAACGGCACGAGCTGAGCCTGCGAACAGCAGCAGTCGGGGCGGGGGTTCACGGGGAACACCGCCCCCGCTGCGGCGGGTCGGCTGTCCGCGT
>NZ_JAVRFJ010000219.1:0-200 GCF_031845845.1 Streptomyces gottesmaniae | reverse complement strand
GCCGGAGCCGATGCGCAGCGCGAGGCGGGCGGCGATCTCCTTGCCCTCGGCGGAGGACGGCACCAGCACGGCGGCCGGGGAGACGGCGGCGACGGCGGCCTGCAGCGCGTCGACCTTCGGCACGACCAGGTAGTCGGCGTACTCGGCGGCGTCGTGGGTGAGGACCTTGACCGCGCCGTGCTCGGCGAGCGCGGCAGCCG
>NZ_JAVRFJ010000021.1:0-159538 GCF_031845845.1 Streptomyces gottesmaniae | reverse complement strand
CCCCTCCGCACCCCCGCCCGCACGCATCGCCACCCCCGCACCGCCGCTGGGGCCTCCCCGCCCCCCTCGCCCCCGCGCCCGAGCACCCCGATCGACGGCCCCTGCCCCGCGCGGCCGGGCCGGGCCTGCTGCCCGTCGTCGATCGCGTCCCCACCCGGGACAAGGTCGTCTTCCTCACGTACGACGACGGGGCCGAGAAGGACCCCCGGTTCGTCGACATGGTGCGTGAGCTGCGGCTGCCGGTGAGCATGTTCCTGACGGACAGCGTCGTGGGACCCGGATACGGCCACTTCGCACGGCTGCGGGCGGTCGGCGCGACCGTGCAGAACCACACGCTCGACCACACCGCCCTGCGCGGCCTGCCGTACGCCGGACAGCGCGCCGAGATCTGCGGCCAGCAGAACAAGCTCAAGCAGCGCTTCGGCGTCCGCCCGACCCTCTTCCGCCCGCCCTACGGCGTCTACGACACCACCACGCTCCGCGCGGGCGCCGACTGCGGCCTCTCCGCGGTGGTCCTGTGGCGCGCGTCCATGCAGATCCACGACCTCCGCTACGCCGTCGGCGACCGCCTCCGCCCGGGCGACATCGTTCTCGCCGGGTTCCGGGGCCCGGACCAGTTGAAGGGCACCACCCTCACGGAGATGACGACCCGGTTGCTGCGCCGCGTCCAGGAGCAGGGCCTGACGGTCGGCCGCCTGGAGGACTACCTCTGACGCCCCGCCACCCCCGGAACGGCGACCCTCCCGCACCCGCTCGACGGCCCGCCCGCACCCCGCCCGACGACCCGCCGCAACCCGCTCGATTAGCAGTCCGCTTGACCGAGTGCTAATCGCGGTCATAGTCTCAGGTCTGGCACTCCCCCCTGGAGAGTGCCAACAACGCGACGGGCAGGTCCGGCACCCGCGACGACGGATCCACCTGGTCGCCACCTCAGACAGTTAACCCCGTGAGATCTCCGAAGGGGGAGGTCGGATCGTGACGACCACCAGCTCCAAGGTTGCCATCAAGCCGCTCGAGGACCGCATTGTGGTCCAGCCGCTCGACGCCGAGCAGACCACCGCCTCTGGCCTGGTCATCCCGGACACCGCGAAGGAGAAGCCCCAGGAGGGCGTCGTCCTTGCCGTGGGTCCGGGCCGCTTCGAGGACGGCCAGCGGCTGCCGCTCGACGTCTCCGTCGGCGACATCGTGCTGTACAGCAAGTACGGCGGCACCGAGGTGAAGTACAACGGCGAGGAGTACCTCGTCCTCTCGGCTCGCGACGTGCTCGCGATCGTCGAGAAGTAGTTCGCCCGCTTCCTCACCGAAGCACCCTGCTTTTGAGCTGCGCCCTTGGCCCCCCGCGACCACTAATCAGCCGGGCGTCGGGGGCGCAGTTCGTTTCACCCACGTTTTCCGAGAGGGCTGAACCGCTCCCATGGCGAAGATCCTGAAGTTCGACGAGGACGCCCGTCGCGCCCTCGAGCGCGGCGTCAACAAGCTTGCCGACACGGTCAAGGTGACGATCGGCCCCAAGGGCCGCAACGTCGTCATCGACAAGAAGTTCGGCGCCCCCACCATCACCAACGACGGTGTGACCATCGCCCGCGAGGTCGAGGTCGAGGACCCGTACGAGAACCTCGGTGCCCAGCTGGTGAAGGAGGTGGCGACCAAGACCAACGACATCGCTGGTGACGGCACCACCACCGCCACCGTGCTCGCCCAGGCGCTGGTGCGCGAGGGCCTGAAGAACGTCGCCGCCGGTGCCTCCCCGGCCGCCCTGAAGAAGGGCATCGACGCCGCCGTCGCCGCGGTCTCCGAGGAGCTCCTCGCGACCGCCCGCCCGATCGACGAGAAGTCCGACATCGCCGCCGTCGCCGGTCTGTCCGCCCAGGACGTCCAGGTCGGCGAGCTCATCGCCGAGGCGATGGACAAGGTCGGCAAGGACGGTGTCATCACCGTCGAGGAGTCCAACACCTTCGGTCTGGAGCTGGACTTCACCGAGGGCATGGCCTTCGACAAGGGCTACCTGTCGCCGTACTTCGTGACGGACCAGGAGCGTATGGAGGCCGTCCTCGACGACCCGTACATCCTCATCCACCAGGGCAAGATCGGTTCCATCGCCGACCTGCTGCCGCTGCTGGAGAAGGTCATCCAGGCCAACGCCTCCAAGCCGCTGCTGATCATCGCCGAGGACGTCGAGGGCGAGGCCCTGTCGACCCTGGTCGTCAACAAGATCCGCGGCACCTTCAACGCGGTCGCCGTCAAGGCCCCCGGCTTCGGCGACCGTCGCAAGGCGATGCTGCAGGACATGGCGACGCTGACCGGCGCCGAGGTCATCTCCGAGGAGGTCGGCCTCAAGCTCGACCAGGTCGGTCTCGACGTGCTCGGCTCCGCCCGCCGCGTCACCGTCACCAAGGACGACACCACGATCGTCGACGGTGCCGGTGAATCCGGTGCGGTCCAGGGCCGCGTCGCCCAGATCAAGGCCGAGATCGAGAACACGGACTCCGACTGGGACCGCGAGAAGCTCCAGGAGCGCCTCGCCAAGCTGGCCGGCGGCGTGTGCGTCATCAAGGTCGGCGCCGCCACCGAGGTGGAGCTGAAGGAGAAGAAGCACCGTCTGGAGGACGCCATCTCCGCGACCCGCGCCGCGGTCGAGGAGGGCATCGTCTCCGGTGGTGGCTCCGCGCTCGTCCACGCCGTGAAGGTCCTGGAGGGCAACCTCGGCAAGACCGGCGACGAGGCCACGGGTGTCGCGGTCGTCCGCAAGGCCGCCGTCGAGCCGCTGCGCTGGATCGCCGAGAACGCCGGCCTGGAGGGCTACGTCATCACCTCCAAGGTCGCCGAGCTCGACAAGGGCCAGGGCTTCAACGCCGCCACCGGCGAGTACGGCGACCTGGTCAAGCAGGGCGTCATCGACCCGGTCAAGGTCACCCGCTCCGCCCTGGAGAACGCCGCCTCCATCGCCTCCCTCCTCCTCACGACCGAGACCCTGGTCGTCGAGAAGAAGGAAGAGGAGTCGGCCGACGCGGGCCACGGCCACGGTCACAGCCACTCCCACTGACGTACGACGTCGGTGAAGCCGTGGGCGAGGCCCGGCACCCCCGAGGGGTGCCGGGCCTCGCCGCGTCACCGCCCCCATAGGGCTGGTCCTCCAGGTCACTTCTCCAGGTCGTCGAGCGCGCCCAACTGACCCATCAGCCCGAGCCGGTCGTACTCCCACCAACCCTCGGCGATCTTCCCGTCGGACGCGAACCGGTGAATGACCGTCCCCGTCATGCGGACCCTCCGCCCACTGGCCGGAATCCCGAGGAAGTCCCCCTTGTGGGTCGCGTCCCAGGTCCACCGGGTGCACACCCGGTCACCCTGCGCGATCTGGTCCTCCACGGTGAACTCGAAGTCGAAGCCGCGCCGCCACTCCTCGCAGGTCCGCCTGAACGCGTCCATCCCGATGGCGTCGGGCTCCCCTGAGGGAACGTGGTCGTGGTAGTCCTCCATGAGCAGATCGTGGAGCGGCGGCAGTTCGCCCTTCGCGGCGATCGTCGTGAGGAACCGCCGCGTGGTGGCCCCGTACAACTGCTCGTCGCGCACCACGTCCAGATCGGTGAAGGTGGGCATCTCGTCGCACAGCGCCACCATCTCCTGGAAGATCCGCTCCGTCTCCGGCAGCCCGGAGTTCCGCATCGCCTCCTCGTACGAGGGGAACTCCACGATCTCCACGAGGTGCGACCCGTCCGAGCGGTCCTTCCCGATCACGCTGTGCGTAGCGGTCCGCTTTCCCTTGGTCTGCTCCACCCAGGTGTCCATCAGCCGGTTCATCTCGTCGAACCGGCTGGTCCTGCAATCGATGAGCTGCACGAATGTCATGACACACCGCCTCCCGACCCCCCTGGGTCCGGATGAACAGCTCCATTGTCGCGCCGGGACGCCGCCCTCTCACCCGCTGGAGCGTTCCCGGGGCCCGGACCGCTACTGCTGCGGCCCGTACTTCCGTCCCGTCTTCGAGGTGATCCCGCCCAGCAGCCCGCGAGGCACCACCTTCACGACACCCATCAGGGCCTTGTAGCGGGGGTCCGGGATGGAGACGGACCTGCCGCGGGCGAGGTCGGCGAGGGCGGCGGTGACGAGCTTGTCGGCGTCGAGCCACATCCAGGAGGGGATGTTGTCGGTGCCCATGCCGGCCCGGTCGTGGAACTCGGTACGGACGAAGCCGGGGCAGAGGGCCATCAGCCGCACCCCGCTCCCGGCCAGATCGCGCGCGGCACCCTGGGTGAACTGCACGACCCACGCCTTCGACGCCCCGTACGTGCCGCGCGGCACGAAGGCCGCGACCGACGCCACGTTCACCACACCGCCCCGGCCGCGCTCACGCATGGCCTCGGTGGCCGCCGAGGTGAGGCGCAGGACCGCCTCGCAGTGGACCTTGAGCATCCGCAGCTCGTCGGCCATGGCGACGTCGAGGTAACGGCCCTTGTTGCCGAAGCCGGCGTTGTTGATCAGCAGGTCGACCGGGTTCTTCCGGTCCGCCAGGCGCCGCGCCACCGTCTCGATGCCGTCGTCCGTCGCGAGGTCCGCCGTCAGCACCTCCGCCTCGATGCCGTGCCGGTCGTGCAACTCGGTCGCCTGCTCCCGCAGCCGCTTGGTGTCACGCGCCACCAGCACGAGGTTGTGCCCGTCCGCCGCCAGCCGCCGCGCGAAGGCGGCACCGATCCCCGCGGTCGATCCCGTAATCAGAGCCGTTGTCATGGCGCAAGCGTAGTGACCGGGAGGGTGGGCGTCCGATTGCTCCACCGCACGTTCACCAGCCAGTTCGCCGGCACCCCGGCGAACACCCGCACCGGCGTGGCGGCTTCACCGGCCCCCTGTCCCCGACCGGCCCGTCACCCTTGCTTCGCCACGTACTTCCGCGCCACCTCCCGCAGCTCCGGATGCAGTGCCTCACCCGCCGCCAACAGCCGTGGCAGCAGCTCGTGTTCGTTCATCGTGGCGCGGAAGGTGAGGGCCACGGTGACGTCGTGGTCCGGGCGGTGGACGATCTCGATCGGGTCGCCCGCGCTGATCTCGCCCGGCCGGATCACCCGCAGATACGCGCCGGGCGCACCCTGGCGCGTGAAGCGCTTGACCCAGCCCCGCTCGCCCAGGTGGCGCTGGAAGTTGAGGCAGGGGACGCGGCCGGACGTGACCTCCAGGACCACGTCCGGGCCGATCCGCCAGCGTTCGCCGATGAGGGCGCCCGAGACGTCGAGGCCCTCCGTGGTGAGGTTCTCGCCGAAGACCCCGCTGGGCAGGGTGCGGCCCAGTTCGCGCTCCCAGCCGTCCAGGTCCTCGCGGGCGAAGGCGTAGACCGCCTGGTCGTCGCCGCCGTGGTGCTCGGTGTTGCACACCGCGTCGCCGGCCACTCCGCTGGCGCCGACCCCCTTGGGTCCGGGCGCCGCCACCCGCACCGGCCCGTCCACCGGCCGCTTGTCGATGCCCGAGACCTTCTTCGACTCCTCCACGACGTCGACGGCCTTGGGGCGCCCCACATTCAGTGACAGAAGCTTCATACCGGCACCGTAGGCGGTGACGGTCAAAGCGTCGACGCGATATTCAGTACGCGGTCCAAGCCCCGCTTATGCTCGACGGCGTGATCGAGGCCCGCCATCTCCGTGTCCTGCGCGCCGTCGCCGCCACCGGTTCCTTCTCGGCGGCCGGACGGGAACTCGGCTGCACCCAGCCCGCCGTCAGCCAGCAGATGAAGGCGCTCGAATCCTCCGTCGGCACCCCGCTGCTGGTCCGCACCGGCCGCGAGATGCGGCTGACCCAGGCGGGCGAGGCGCTGGTACGGCACGCGGCCGGCATCCTCGCCGGGCTCACCGCGGCCGAGGAGGAGGTCGCCGCCATCGCCGGGCTGCGCGCCGGCCGGGTCCGCCTGGTCTCCTTCCCCAGCGGCAGTTCCACCCTCGTGCCCACCGCCCTGGCGGCCCTGCGCGCGGCCCACCCCGGCACCCGGGTCTCCCTGGAGGAGGCCGAACCGCCGCGCTCGGTCGAGATGCTCCGCGACGGCGACTGCGACATCGCGCTCGCCTTCCGCTACGAGGGCGCGGCGGAGGAGGGGGAGTGGGACGACCTGGTCGTGCGCCCCCTGCTCACGGACCGGCTCGTCGGGCTCGTCCCGCAGGGGCACCGGCTGGCCCGTGCACGCTCCATCGGCATCGGGGAGCTCGCCGAGGAACCCTGGATCGCCGGCTGCCCGCGCTGCCGGGGGCAGCTGGTACGGGTCTGCGAGAGCGCGGGCTTCACGCCCCGGATCGACTTCGCGACCGACGACTACCCGGCGGTGGTCGGTCTGGTGGGCGCGGGGCTGGGGGTCGCCGTGCTGCCGGAGCTGGCCGTGGAGTCCGTACGTCCGAAGGGGGTGCGGACGGTGTCGGTCGAGCCGGTGGTGCACCGGGAGATCGTGGCGCTCACCCTGCCGGATCTGGCCCTGGTACCCACGGTCGCGGTGACGCTGGACCGGCTGGCCGGAGCGGCCGCGCGCTAGCGCCCGCGAGGGTTCCGGCGTAGCGCCGGACCGTCCCCGGCGCACCTGCCGTACGACCGGCGCCGGGATCTTGCAAAAACGTTCCTTCAGGTGTTCGAACCTGTGTCGGAGCCGGGTGCGGACGCCGTCACCAGCCGGTGGCGCGCCCTGCCCATGAGCTCCTCGCGCTCGTCCTCGGTCAGCCCGCCCCACACGCCGTACGGCTCGCGCACCGCGAGGGCGTGGGCCGCGCACTGCGCGCGCACCGGGCATCGCATGCAGACCTCTTTGGCCGAGTTCTCACGAGCGCTCCGTGCCGCACCGCGTTCTCCTTCGGGGTGGAAGAAGAGTGAGCTGTCGACCCCGCGGCAAGCCGCGAGGAGCTGCCAGTCCCACAGATCAGCGTTCGGTCCGGGAAGGCGGGAGAAATCTGCCATTGCGTGTCCCCTTGTTGCCGTTCTGGGAGGAGATGTTGCCCATGACCGTACATCGACTATCTAAGGAGATGAAAATATGACTCATTGCGAATCTAGCCTCAGACACCAATAAATGGGAACAAAAACGTCTGAATGGGGCATAGGTTGTGATGAAACGTTGAGGGTCCCTCGCGCATGTCTGCACCGTGTCCAGCCCCTCACGTAGAGTGCCGAAGGTGGCCAGCCATCCCGTAACTCTTTCGAGTGACCGTCGTTGAGACGGGCGGAGGCGGTTGAAGGAACAAGCGCTCGGGCAGGCGTTCGTGTCCGCTCGTGAGTGTCGACCGCACAGGTGACGATTTCGTACCAGCCTGGAGGCTCAAGGTGACGCGCATCAGCTGCGGAGGACGGTCATGACATCCGTCCTCGTCTGCGACGACTCCCCGCTTGCCCGAGAGGCGCTGCGCCGCGCGGTGGCGACCGTGCCCGGCGTCGAGCGCGTGACCACGGCGGCCAACGGCGAGGAAGTCCTCCGCCGCTGGGGGGCCGACCGCTCGGATCTGATTCTGATGGACGTACGCATGCCCGGTCTGGGCGGCGTCGAGACAGTGCGGCGGCTGCTGTCCGCCGACCCCGGGGCGCGCATCATCATGCTCACCGTCGCCGAGGACCTGGACGGCGTGGCCCTCGCGGTCGCCGCCGGCGCACGGGGCTATCTGCACAAGGACGCCTCCCGCGCGGAGCTGCGCGCCACGGTGACCCAGGCCCTCGCCGACCCGACCTGGCGGCTCGCCCCGCGTCGACTGCGCTCCGCCGAGATGGGCGCCGCGCCGACACTGACGGCGCGCGAGATCCAGGTCCTGGAGGGCATGAGCCACGGCCGGTCCAACGCCGAGATCGGTCGCGAGCTCTTCCTCTCCGAGGACACCGTCAAGACCCACGCCAGGCGCCTGTTCAAGAAGCTCGGCGCCTCCGACCGCGCGCACGCGGTGGCGCTCGGCTTCCGCTGGGGTCTGGTCCGCTGAGTGGACCGTGCCGGGGGCAGTCCCCCACGAGGGAGGAGCCCCGCCTGCCGCACGGCGGGCGGGGGTGACGAGACGATCCGCCGGGTGCCCGCTGCTCGTTTCGCCGCGGATGCCGCATCCTTGAGGTGTGGAGTTCCTAGGGGAGCAGTCGAACGAGCGGGAGGGGAGGGCGCAGGAGATGAGTTCCGGCGCGCCTGCTCATAACGCTTCGGTGCACAACCATGGACGTGGCGCCACGGACCGGACGGCCGCAAGGCACCATGGACCGATGCGCGACGACGAGACGACAGTGATCGGTGCGCTCGTGCATCGCGCGGTCGACGGGGACGAGCAGGCAACGCACGATCTGCTCGCCCATGTCCACCCCTTGGCGCTGCGCTACTGCCGCACCCGTCTGTCCCGGCTGCCGGGCGACGCGCGGCACTTCGTGGAGGACCTGGCGCAGGAGGTCTGTGTCGCCGTCCTCCTCGCGCTGCCGCGCTACAAGGACACCGGAAGGCCGTTCGAGGCGTTCGTCTTCGCCATCGCCGGCCACAAGGTCGCCGACCTGCAACGGGCGGCGATGCGCCACCCCGGGTCGACGGCCGTCCCCTCGGACGAGATGCCGGAGCGCCCCGACGACTCCCTCGGCCCCGAGGAGCGCGCCCTGCTCAGCAGCGACGCCGAGTGGGCCAAGAAGCTCCTGGCCAACCTCCCCGAGAACCAGCGGGAGCTGCTGCTGCTGAGGATCGCGGTGGGGCTCACGGCCGAGGAGACCGGACAGATGCTGGGGATGTCACCGGGCGCGGTCCGGGTGGCCCAGCACCGGGCGCTGAGCAGACTCCGGGCGCTGGCGGAGCAGTAGGGGCGGCCTCCGGTGAGCCGCTGGCACCGGCGTCCGGCGACGGGTCGAAGGCGCCCGCGATGAACACGCGGGGCGCCTTTTCCGTACGAACATACGAAGCCCGGCAGGACTTCGTACCGTGGAATGTGTGCTCCGCGCTTCCCGTTAGCATGGACATCCGCACCGATCAAGGCCATTTGGGGAAGGTGTCATGACTGCCAACGTCGACGGAGTGCCCGATAAATTCGCGACGCTCGGGCTGACCTACGACGACGTGCTGCTGCTGCCGGGCGCGTCGGACATGTCACCCGACGAGATCGACACCGCCTCGTACGTCTCCAAGAACGTCCGGGTGAACATCCCGCTGCTCTCGGCCGCGATGGACAAGGTCACCGAGTCCCGCATGGCCATCGCCATGGCCCGCCAGGGCGGCGTCGGCGTGCTGCACCGCAACCTCTCCATCGAGGACCAGGCCAACCAGGTCGACCTGGTGAAGCGCTCCGAGTCCGGCATGGTGGCCGACCCGATCACCGTGCACCCGGACGCCACGCTCGCCGAGGCCGACGCGCTCTGCGCCAAGTTCCGCATCAGCGGCGTCCCGGTGACGGACGGCAACAAGAAGCTGCTCGGCATCGTCACCAACCGCGACATGGCCTTCGAGACCGACCGCTCGCAGCGGGTCCGCGAGGTCATGACGCCGATGCCGCTGGTCACCGGCAAGGTCGGCATCTCCGGCGTCGAGGCCATGGAGCTGCTGCGCAAGCACAAGATCGAGAAGCTTCCGCTGGTCGACGACGCGGGCATCCTCAAGGGCCTCATCACGGTCAAGGACTTCGTCAAGGCCGAGAAGTACCCGCACGCGGCGAAGGACGGCGAGGGCCGCCTCCTCGTCGGAGCGGCCGTCGGTGTCGCCGGCGACGCCTTCGAGCGCGCCCAGGCCCTCATCGAGAACGGCGTCGACTTCATCGTCGTCGACACCGCCCACGGCCACTCCCGCCTGGTCGGCGACATGGTCGCCAAGATCAAGTCGAACTCCTCCGGCGTCGACGTCATCGGCGGCAACATCGCCACGCGTGACGGCGCCCAGGCCCTCATCGACTCCGGCGTGGACGGCATCAAGGTCGGCGTCGGCCCCGGTTCCATCTGTACGACCCGCGTCGTCGCCGGCATCGGCGTCCCGCAGGTCACCGCCATCTACGAGGCCTCCCTCGCCGCCAAGGAGGCCGGTATCCCGGTCATCGGCGACGGTGGCCTGCAGTACTCCGGTGACATCGCCAAGGCCCTGGTCGCGGGCGCCGACACCGTGATGCTCGGTTCCCTGCTCGCGGGCTGCGCCGAGTCGCCGGGCGAGCTGCTGTTCATCAACGGCAAGCAGTTCAAGTCGTACCGCGGCATGGGCTCTCTCGGGGCCATGCAGTCCCGCGGTGACCGCAAGTCGTTCTCCAAGGACCGCTACTTCCAGGAGGGCGTCGCCTCCGACGAGCAGCTCGTCCCCGAGGGCATCGAGGGCCAGGTGCCCTACCGCGGCCCGCTCTCCTCGGTCGTCCACCAGCTGGTCGGCGGCCTGCGCCAGTCGATGTTCTACGTCGGCGGACGTACCGTCCCGGACCTCCAGGCGAACGGCCGGTTCGTCCGGATCACCTCCGCGGGCCTCAAGGAGAGCCACCCGCACGACATCCAGATGACGGTCGAGGCGCCGAACTACAGCCGTAAGTAGACGGCGGACCTGGTGAGGGCGGCCTCGGAGCATCCGGGGCCGCCCTCGTCGTGCCCGTCGGCGATACTGGTAGACGCTGAACGCATCAGGGAAAGGCCACAGACGTGACTGAGATCGAGATCGGGCGCGGCAAGCGCGGCCGCCGGGCGTACGCCTTCGACGACATCGCCGTCGTCCCCAGCCGCCGTACGCGGGACCCGAAGGAGGTCTCGATCGCCTGGCAGATCGACGCCTACCGCTTCGAGCTGCCCTTCCTGGCCGCTCCCATGGACTCGGTCGTCTCCCCGGCCACCGCGATCCGCATCGGTGAGATGGGCGGCCTCGGCGTCCTCAACCTCGAAGGCCTCTGGACGCGGTACGAGGACCCGCAGCCGCTGCTGGACGAGATCACCGGCATGCCGGACGAGGCCGCGACCCGCCGCCTCCAGGAGATCTACGCCGCTCCCATCAAGGAGGAGCTGATCGGGCAGCGCATCAAGGAGGTGCGCGACTCCGGTGTCGTGACCGCCGCCGCGCTCTCCCCGCAGCGCACCGCCCAGTTCTCCAAGGCCGTCGTGGACGCGGGCGTCGACATCTTCGTCATCCGCGGTACGACCGTGTCGGCGGAGCACGTCTCCGGTTCGCACGAGCCGCTGAACCTGAAGCAGTTCATCTACGAGCTGGACGTTCCCGTGATCGTCGGCGGCTGCGCCACCTACACGGCCGCCCTGCACCTGATGCGCACCGGCGCGGCCGGCGTCCTCGTCGGCTTCGGCGGCGGCGCGGCCCACACCACGCGCAACGTGCTCGGCATCCGGGTCCCGATGGCCACGGCGGTCGCCGACGTCGCCGCCGCCCGCCGCGACTACATGGACGAGTCCGGCGGCCGGTACGTGCACGTCATCGCGGACGGCGGTGTCGGCTGGTCCGGCGACATCCCGAAGGCGATCGCCTGCGGCGCGGACGCCGTGATGATGGGTTCGCCGCTGGCGCGCGCCACGGACGCGCCCGGCAAGGGCAACCACTGGGGCATGGAGGCGGTGAACGAGGAGCTGCCGCGCGGCAAGAAGGTCGACCTCGGGACCGTGGGCACGATCGAGGAGGTCCTTACCGGGCCGTCCCACACCCCCGACGGCTCCATGAACCTCTTCGGTGCGCTGCGACGGGCGATGGCCACCACCGGGTACAGCGAGCTGAAGGAGTTCCAGCGCGTCGAGGTGACGGTGGCGGACTCGCAGCACATGCGGTGAGATGACGCCGCGCTCGGCTTGAGCGGGGCTTGAGGGCTCGGTCGCCTCGGGGTGACCGGGCCCTTTTGCGTGCTCAAGTGGGGTGGTGGGGGCGTGAGTTGCGGGGTGGGGGCGCGTGGTGGTGTTCGGGGCGAATGTGGGCCGAACGGGCGTAGTCGGGCGATAGCGTTCGTGTCCGGCGCCCCGGCTTGGCTGGGAGCCCCCTTCCAAGGACATGGTCCGGACCCCGCCCTCGGGGCCCGGCCCGATTCCGACGGACCGTCCACCGGGCACTGGGCGGTGTCGTGGAAGGGGGCGCCCATGGGACGTCACCGCAAGCCCACTCGCTGGGACCGGATCCGTCTGCGGATGGTGAAGTGCCGGAGGAGGTGGATCTTGCGGATCTACGGATGGTGAGCGGCCGCCCCCACACAAGCTAGGGGCGGACACTCCGTGAACCATCCAGGAGCTCGTCGCAGTGCCCTCTGCGGCGGGCTCCACCTGTATCCGTACGGTACCGGTGGACGCGGTCGGCTGCCAGCGGCCCCGGAGGTCAGGGCTGTGCCGTGCGCCCCCTCTCACAACCTGTGCGCCGCCCCCGTAGGTGTGGCCCCCCGGGTGTCCAGCAGGAGTTGGGCCTTCACCGACAGGCCCTGGAGGTCGTACGTGCGGTGCTGCTGGAGGAGGATCGTCAGGTCGGCGTCGGCGGTGGCCTCGTAGAGGGAGTCGGCGCGGGGGATGGGGCGGTCGAGGACGCTCCAGGTGGGGATGTGCGGGTCGTGGTAGCTGACGTGGGCGCCGAGTTCGATGAGGCGGCGGGCGATCTCGTCGGCGGGGGTGCCCTGTTGGTCGGGTACGTCGGGCTTGTAGGTGATGCCCAGGAGGAGGACGCGGGCGCCCCGGGCCGACTTGCCGTGCTCGTTGAGGAGGGTGGCGGCGCGCTGGACGACGTACTGGGGCATGCGGTTGTTGACGCGCTGGGCCAGTTCGACCATGCGGAGCGAGCGGGGGGCGTGGCCCGACAGGTCCTGGGGGAGGGCGTGGCCGCCGACGCCGGGGCCGGGGCGGAAGGCCTGGAAGCCGAAGGGTTTCGTCTCGGCGCAGCGGATGACGTCCCAGAGGTCGACGTTCAGGTCGTTGCAGAGGGCGGCCATCTCGTTGACCAGGGCGATGTTGACGTGGCGGTAGTTGGTCTCCAGGAGGTGGACCGTCTCCGCCTCGCGCAGGCCACGCGCGCGTACCACCTTGTCGGTGAGACGGCCGTAGAAGGCGGCCGCCGATTCCGTGCAGGCGGGGGTGAGGCCGCCGATCACCTTGGGGGTGTTGGCGGGGCCGAAGTCGCGGTTGCCCGGGTCCACGCGCGCGGGGGAGTAGGCGAGGTGGAAGTCGCGGCCGGCCCGTAGGCCGGAGCCCTCTTCGAGGAGGGGGCGCAGGAGTCCCTCGGTCGTGCCCGGGGGGACCGGGGACTCCAGGATGACCGTGGTGTGCGGGCGCAGCCGGGCGGCCAGGGTGCGGGCGGCCTCCTCGACCTGGGTGAGGTCGAGCGAGCCGTCTGCGCCGAGGGGGGTGGGTGCGCAGATGACCGCCGTGCGGACGCGACCGAGTTCGGCGGGGCTGGTGGTGGGCTTGAAGCCGCGGGCCAGCATGCGGCGCAGTTCGCCGGGGGTGAGCGAGCCGGAGTCGGGACCGGTGCGGTAACCGAGCGTGGCGATGCCGGCGGCGACGGCGGCCTGGGCCAGCGGCAGCCCCAACTGGCCGAGTCCGATCACGGCGAGATCTGCGGGCATGGCGAGGGCCGTCCTTCCCAGTAACCGAAGCGGGACAGACGCGCAAGCCCGGTGGTCTGGATGAGCGAGCGCAATGTCACATTAGGCGGAAATATGACCGATATGCGGGATTGGGACGTTGTTTTTCTGTGCGCGTCCTGCGGAGTTATCCACAGGCTGACGGCCGGTGGTGGCCGAAGTCGGGCAAGGCGGTCAGAATTTCGGGCAGGGGATGCGAGTGGGACGAAAGAGCTGGGTCTCGCCTGACGGGCATGCAGGGATGAGGCCGACGCGACGGACAGCGGGAGGCAGCGATGAGGACAGCGGCACTGGGACCGGCGCAGCGCGCCGAGTCACTGGCGGGTATGGCCGAGCGCGAGCTGGACGTGCTGGTCGTGGGTGGTGGAGTCGTCGGTGCGGGCACGGCCCTGGACGCCGTGACCCGCGGTCTGTCCACGGGCCTGGTCGAGGCGCGTGACTGGGCGTCGGGCACCTCCAGTCGGTCCAGCAAACTGATCCACGGTGGGCTGCGCTATCTGGAGATGCTCGACTTCGCCCTCGTCCGCGAGGCCCTGAAGGAACGTGGGCTGCTGCTGGAGCGCCTGGCCCCTCATCTGGTGAAGCCCGTGCCCTTCCTCTATCCCTTGCAGCACAAGGGCTGGGAGCGGTGGTACGCGGGCTCGGGCGTCGCCTTGTACGACGGGATGTCGATGGCGCGCGGACACGGGCGGGGGCTGCCGATCCACCGTCATCTGACCCGCCACCACGCCCTGCGCATCGCGCCCTGCCTGAAGAAGGACGCCCTCGTCGGGGCGCTGCAGTACTACGACGCCCAGATGGACGACGCCCGGTATGTGGCCACCATGGTGCGCACGGCCGCGTCGTACGGGGCGAAGGTCGCCAACCGCGCGCGGGTGAGCGGGTTCCTGCGGGAGGGCGAGCGGGTCGTCGGGGCCAAGGTGCAGGACGTCGAGGGCGGCGGGGAGTACGAGATCCGCGCCCGGCAGGTCGTCAACGCGACCGGGGTGTGGACCGACGACACCCAGGCGATGGTGGGCGAGCGCGGGCAGTTCCACGTCCGGGCCTCCAAAGGCATCCATCTGGTCGTACCGAAGGACCGGATCCACTCCACGACCGGGCTGATCCTGCGGACCGAGAAGTCCGTGCTGTTCGTCATCCCCTGGGGGCGGCACTGGATCGTGGGCACGACGGACACCGACTGGGACCTCGACAAGGCGCACCCGGCGGCGTCCAGCGCGGACATCGACTATCTGCTGGAGCACGTGAACTCGGTCCTGGCGGTGCCGCTGACGCGGGACGACGTGCAGGGGGTGTACGCGGGGCTGCGGCCGTTGCTCGCGGGGGAGTCGGACGCCACCAGCAAGCTCTCGCGCGAGCACATCGTGGCACATCCGGTGCCGGGGCTGGTGGTCGTGGCCGGGGGCAAGTACACGACGTACCGGGTCATGGCCAAGGACGCGGTGGACGCCGCCGTGCACGGGCTCGACCAGCGGGTCGCTGAGTGTGTCACCGAGGATGTGCCGCTGCTGGGCGCGGAAGGATACCGGGCCCTGTGGAACGCGCGGGCACGGATCGCGGCGAGCACCGGGCTGCATGTGGTGCGGGTGGAGCATCTGCTGAACCGGTACGGGTCGGCGACCGAGGAACTGCTCGATCTCATCGCCTCCGATCCGTCGATGGGGGAGCCGTTGCACGCGGCCGACGACTATCTGCGGGCCGAGGTGGTGTACGCGGCCTCGCACGAGGGGGCGCGGCATCTCGACGACGTGCTCACTCGGCGGACGCGGATCTCGATCGAGACGTTCGACCGGGGGACGCGCAGTGCGCGCGAGGCGGCGGAGCTGATGGCTCCTGTGCTCGGGTGGGACAAGGACCAGATCGAGCGGGAGGTCCAGCACTACGAGAAGAGGGTGGAGGCGGAGCGGGAGTCGCAGCGGCAGCCGGACGACCTGACGGCGGATGCGGCGCGATTGGGGGCGCCGGACATCGTGCCGCTGTAGTTCGGGCGGCCCCCGCCGTCCTCGACCGTCCGTCCCGAGGGCGCTGCTCCTTCGCGCGCCCGGCCGTTCATGGGGCTGCGGCCCCCGATCCCCCTGCCGCCCTTCGGGCTCGTCCTGGGTGCCGGACGGGCTGAAGGGGGCGGGCCCGCTTCTGGGGGTCCCTCAGAAATCGGGCACCGGCTGTGAAGTGTGGATGGGCGCGGTGAGGGGCTTGGAGACCGGGTGGCTGGTTGAGGGGGGCCCAGGGCGTGGGGCGGTTGGCGGGTGGGTGACAATGGAGGCTCTGTCAGGGCGGGTTGCATGAGGGGACGCATGTCGGAGGCGGAGCGGGCTGGGGAATCCCGTCAGGACAAGGACGCACGTCTCCTCGCCGGGCGGTACCGGCTGGGAGGGGTGCTCGGTCGCGGCGGCATGGGCACGGTGTGGCGTGCCATGGACGAGACGTTGGGCCGTACGGTCGCCGTCAAGGAGCTGAGGTTCCCGTCGAGCATCGACGAGGACGAGAAACGGCGGCTGATCACGCGCACGTTGCGCGAGGCCAAGGCGATCGCGCGGATCCGCAACAACGCCGCGGTGACGGTGTTCGACGTCGTCCACGAGGACGACCGGCCGTGGATCGTGATGGAACTCGTCGAGGGCAAGTCGCTCGCCGAGGTCATCCGTGAGGACGGCGTCCTCGAACCGAGGCGGGCCGCCGAGGTGGGGCTCGCCATCCTCGACGTGCTGCGCGCCGCGCACCGCGAGGGCATCCTGCACCGGGACGTGAAGCCGTCGAACGTGCTCATCGACAAGCACGACGGGCGGGTCGTCCTCACCGACTTCGGCATCGCACAGGTCGAGGGCGACCCCTCCATCACCTCGACCGGCATGCTCGTGGGCGCTCCCTCGTACATCTCGCCGGAGCGGGCACGCGGGCACAAGCCCGGGCCCGCCGCCGACCTGTGGTCGCTCGGCGGTCTGCTCTACGCGGCGGTCGAGGGGGTGCCGCCCTACGACAAGGGTTCGGCCATAGCGACGCTGACCGCGGTGATGACCGAGCCGGTGCCGCAGCCGAAGCGCGCCGGGGCCCTGAAGGACGTCATCTTCGGCCTGCTCACCAAGGACCCCGAGCGGCGCCTCGACGACGCCGGCGCACGGGCCATGCTCAACAGGGTGATCCACGCGCCGGATCCGAAGGACGTCGAGCCGGCGGACGCCACGCGGGTCGTGCCGCTGCCGCCGGTGCCTGAGGAGCGCTCGAAGAAGGGTGGTGGCGGTGGGGCCGGGTCCGGGGCCAAGAACGGCGGTGGCGAGCGGGCTCGCGCGCCACGGTGGTCCATGCGGAAGGGGCCGGCTGGGGCCGCGGCCGGGGCGGCTGTCGGCACGGGCACCGGCACCGGTGCCGCGCGGGGTGCGTCCGGTGGGGCTTCGGGCGGTGCCTCGGGTGCGGTTTCCGGTGGGGCCGGTGCGAAGTCCTCGACCTCGACTCCGGCGACCGTGACGACGCGGTCCGCCTCCGTCGGGGTGTCGTCCGGTGCCGACAGAGCCAAGGCCTCCGGCGGGGGCGCCGCGCAGGCGGCAGGCAAGCCGGCCGCCGGGGTGCCCGGACCGCGTGCCGCGGGTGCCGGTCAGGGCGCGGGCTCGGGGAACTCCGTTTCGGCGGGGCGGACTTCGGGGTGGCCCGAGATGGTGCCGCCGGATCTGCCGCCGCGGCCGGTGCCCAGGGCGCCGATCACCGACGTGGTCTCACGGCGGACGCTGGCGGTCATCGCGGTGGCCGTCGTCCTGGCCGTCCTCGGGACCGTCTTGGCGCTCACCCTCGGTGGTGACGACGGCAGTTCGACCGGCAGCAAGGGGGCCGACACCAAGACGGCCGCGTCCAGCGGGACGGCGTCGGGGAGCGACGCCGACAGCAAGGACGCGGACAAGAACACGGACGAGGGCGCCGACAAGGACAAGGGGTCCGACCCCAGCCCGGACGGGGAGACGACGGAGCAGGCCGCCGGTTCGAGCGGCGCCGGGGGTTCACCCAGTCCTTCGGGCGGGTCGAACGGGTCGGTGAACGGCGACGACTCCGGCTCGGGGGACATCGCGACCGAGACGTACAAGAGCGCGCAGGGGTTCTCGATCGGGCTGCCCGCCGGATGGAAGTACCAGTCCACGGACGCCGCGGGAGCCCGGTTCTCCGGCCCCGAAGGTCAGCGGCTGCTCGTCGGGTGGACGACCACGCCGAAGAGCGACCCGGTCGCGGACTGGAAGAACCAGGAACGCTTCATGACGCGTTCGCAGTACGAGCGGATCCGAATAGAGGCGGTGGACTACCGGGGCTGGAACGCGGCCGACTGGGAGTTCACCTACGTGGAGAGCGGCACGAAGAACCGGTCGATCGACCGCGGGTTCGTCGTCGACTCGCAGCAGGGATACGCGCTGATGTACACCGCGAAGGCCGCGAAGTGGAGCGGTGCGCTGCGCAAGGACACCTGGCGGACGTTCACCAAGACCTTCGAGCCGAAGTCGTGAGGGGCCGGGCGCCTCGCTCTCGGCCCCGCCCGTGACGGTGTGCGCAGGGGCGCGTGTGGCGGGGTTTTGTGCGCCGGTGCGTTAGGGGCAGTGGCTCTGTGCGGACCCGTGCCTCGATTCGCGTGACCGCACGGGGGCGTGCGGGTGCGTGGGCGGGGGCGAGTCGCTTCCCTATGAGCTCGGCTGCGGGAGTTGTGCCCGCCGGGTGAGTTCGGGGACGGGTCTTCCGGGGAAGATCGGATGCGTTCGAGCGCATTCGAGACGAACGAGATATCGCATCGAGTCAATGAGAGTTGCCTCCGGCACGTATCGTGAAGGGCTGCGGTCCGTACGCATCCAGAACGGAACGGGTCGCTGGGCGAGCGGAATTGACCAACCGGCCGGCCGGGGGAGGGCATTGTGGACGAATACGCGGGGCGAGTGCTCGCCGACCGCTATCGCCTGCCGCTGCCGCCCTCCGACGAGTACGAACCGGCTGCCGAGATACGGGCCTTCGACACCTACAGCGGTCAGGAAGTCCTGGTACGGCAGGTGCCGCTGCCCGAGGTGGTCGAGGCGGAGGTGCTCGACTCGGACGGTCTGCCCGAGGGGTACGTCGCGCGGGACGCCGGGGCGCGCCGGGGTGCGGCCCGGACCACGCGCGGGTCCACCGACCCCGCCGTGCGGCGGGCCGTCGAAGCCGCGCAGGCCGCCGCGCAGATCCCCGACCACCCCCGGCTCGACCAGGTCTTCGACGTGTTCGCCGAAGGCGGCTCGTTGTGGATAGTGAGCGAACTGGTGTCCGCCCGGACGCTGGAGGCACTGCTCGCCGAGCAGCCGCTGACGCCGTACCGCGCGGCGGAGGTCGCCTCCGACGTGCTCACCGCGCTGCGGGCGTTGCACGCGCACGGCTGGGTGCACCGGAACATCACCGCCCGCACGGTGCTGGTCTGCGACGACGGCCGGGTGATGCTGACCGGGCTGGCCGCCGGGGCGGCGGAAGAGGCGTTGTGCGGATACGACCCGGTGCCCGCGCGGGAGTTCGAGGACAGGCCGCCCGCGGCACCCGGCGGTGGCGCGGCGGCGTCTGCCGCGGGGCCGGGCGGAGGCCGGGGGCCGCGGCAGGTCCCGGTGCCGCCCGGCGGGATGCGGGACGCTCGGCGTGACCAGGCGCCGCTCGGCGGTGTGCCCGGCGCCCGCGGCGGTGCGCTTCCGGGAGGCGGCGGTACGTTCGGCGGGTCCCGCGGTGGTGGGCCCGGCGGCGCGGTCGAGGATCCCGAGGCAGCTCGGCGGGCCGCGATAGAGGCACGGGCGGGGACCGCGGCTCCGGGGGCGGATCCCTCCGGGGGGCAGCGCGCGCTGGAGGTCGGCGGGGACGCCCGCGCGGCGCGAGCGGGTGCCATCGCGGCGTACCGGGCGGGTGCGCGGGCCGCGGCCCGCGTGCAGGACGACCAACACGGCGGTCCGGGGACGGGGTTGCCCGCGCAGCGCCCGGCGCCGCAGGACGCGACGCCGGGGACGGGACGGGACAGCGGCCCGACGTCCGGTGCGGCGACGCGCCCGGTGCCGCTCCACCAGATCGCCGACCCCTACGGTGTCCTCGCGAACGGCGGCGTCACGAGCGCCTGGCACGGAGCCCTGCCGCGCGCGGGAACGGCCACCCCCGGCGCGGGCGACGGCAGTACGACCGACAGCGGCGCTCCCGGTGTCCACGGTGCCCCCGGCACCCGTGGCGGCGGGGGACCCGGCGGCGTGTACGCCGACGCCGCGCCCGACACCCCCGTCCCCGCCGGTGTGACGGACGCCGTCCCCTGGGACGGCGCGGGCGCCGGGGCCGCTCCTCGGCGGGGGCCCGCCACCGCGCTCGCGGCCGAGCGCGCCCGGCAGGCACGGATGGCCGTGGTGGGACCGGTCACGGAGCGATGGGCTCCGGAGCAGGCCGGACCGGTGCACGAGAACTGGCAGTTGGCCGCGCCCATCGGGCCGGCCACGGATCTGTGGGCGCTCGGAGCGCTGCTGTTCAGGGCGGTGCAGGGGCATGCGCCGTACCCGGAGGAGAACACCGCCGAGCTGGTCCAGATGGTGTGCGCGGAGCCGCCCGCGTTCGCCGAGGAGTGCGGGCCGCTGCGGCCGGTCGTGGAGTCGCTGCTGCGTCAGGACCCCACCGAGCGGCTGGACTTCGAGGAACTGCGCGGCTGGCTGCGCTCCCTGGTGCGGTCGGCGCCCGAACCCGAGGCAGGCACGCACGTCGTGCCCGCGCCGCCCGTCGACGCGAGCCGGCTGCCGATCGTACGGCGACGGGGCGAACTCGTCCGCAGACGACGGGCCGGGCTGCCCGCGACCAGCGCGCACGCCCGCCACAAGCGCACCCGGCAGGACAGGCGGCCCCAGCCCCGCAAGCTGGGCCGGAACCTGCTCCTGCTGATCCTGCTCGCGCTGGCCGCCGCCATCACGTACGCCATGGTGTTCATGCCGAAGGCCGCACCGAGCAGCGAGGGCGGTGACACCGGCAGTCGTACGGACAGTGTCGGGCAGCCGAGTTCGGCGCCGGAGGCGAGCGGCGACTCCCGGCCCGACCAGAACTCCAGTTCGCCCGACGGCGGCGAGGAGGGCCAGAGCGGCGCGAGTCCCTCGCCGTCGGAGTCGTCCGGTTCCACTCAGACACAGACCGGCGATCCCGAGGTGGCCCAGGGTTTCACCCTGCGCAAGGACCCCGAGGGGTTCCAGGTCGCCGTCGCCACCGGCTGGGACCGCAGCGGCAGGAACGGGCGCGGTCAGATCGTCTACTCCCAGGGCGGCTTCGAGCTGATCCTCGTCCCCGGGCGGGACAGCACGGCGACCTACGGCAGCGATCCGCTGAAGTACCAGCGGGAGGACGAGCGCGAGTTGCAGCCCTTCCGTGACTCGTCCTGGGCCACCTCCACGGGCATGCGTCTGATCGAGGTGGGCGGGGTGACCTCGGCCGAGGGGCAGTTCACCTGGCAGGACTCCGAGGGGCGCGGCGTCTTCGTACGGAACCTGGTGATCCTCCTCGACGGGCGGTACCACGTGGTGCAGGTGCGCGGACCGGAGGCGGAGCGGGACGAGGTCACCCGGCTGTACGAGCAGGCGGCGGCCACGTACAAGGCGACCGGCTGAGCCGCCGGTCGGGCGGCGGGTGTTCGTGACTGTTCGGTGGCTCTCGGTGGCTGTTCGGCACGGCGGCGGAAGGTTGCGCTCCGGTCGTCGAAGCGAGAACCGTCACAGTGCGGTCTCTGTGCGGCCAGCCCGGTTCCCCGGGCTGCGGGCCGCTCCTTACTGTGACCCTGTCAAGAACATTGCGGGGCAACGTGAATCAGATGCAGGGCCAGCTCCTCGCGGAGCGCTACCGGCTGGTCGACACGATCGGCAGCGGTGGCATGGGACGGGTCTGGCGTGCGCACGATGAGGTGCTGCACCGGGCGGTCGCGGTCAAGGAGTTGACGGCCGCGCTCTACGTCTCGGAGAGCGAGCAGGCCATCCTGTTGCAGCGGACCCGGGCCGAGGCGCGCGCGGCCGCGCGGATCAACCACTCGGCCGTCGTCACCGTGCACGACGTGCTGGAGCACGACAACCGCCCATGGATCGTCATGGAGTTGGTCGAGGGCGTGTCGCTGGCCGACGCCGTGCGGGACCGGGGGCGGCTGGAGGCGCGCGAGACGGCGCGCATCGGTGTGTGGGTGCTGCGCGCGCTGCGGGCCGCCCACCGGGCCGGTGTGCTGCACCGCGACGTCAAGCCGGGGAACGTGCTGCTCGCCGAGGACGGCCGGGTCATGCTGACCGACTTCGGTATCGCGCAGGTCGAGGGCGACACGACCATCACCCGCACCGGCGAGATCGTCGGTTCCGTCGACTACATCGCCCCCGAGCGGGTGCGCGGGCAAGAGCCCGGGCCCGCCTCCGACCTGTGGTCCCTGGGCGCCACCTTGTACACGGCGGTGGCGGGCAAGTCGCCGTTCCGGCGCACCACTCCGCTCACCACCATGCAGGCCGTGGTGAGCGAGGAGGCCGCGGAACCGGCGGACGCCGGGGCGTTGGGGCCCGTCATCGCCGCGCTGCTGTGCAAGGACCCCGCCGTACGGCCCGGCTCCGACGAGGCCGAGCAGATGCTCGCCGAGGCGGCGGAGGGGCGGCGGCCCCGGGAGGCACAGGCATATCTGGCGACTCGGGAGCAGACGGGGGGCGCGGGGGCCGGGTTGGGGGACTCGGGTGGCTCGGGTGGCTCGGGCGGCTTGGGCGGCTTGGGCGGTGCCGGTGGAGCGGGTGGTGCCGGTGGAACGGATGCCGCGGCTGAGGTGGGCGCGCACGGCACGAACGGCACACCCGGTGAACAGGGCGCGCAGGGCATGCAGGGCGTGCACGGTGGACAAGGAGCTCGGGGAGCTCAGGGGGTTCAGGGAGGCGCGGGCGTCGGCGTCGCCGGGGCGCGTCCCTACGGCGTAGAGGTCGCGTCGGGTGCCTACGGGAGCGGGGCGCGGGGGGCGGAGTACTCCACCGGTGCCGTTGTCGGCTGGGGCGACGGGTCCGGCGGGTTCGGTGGTCCGGGGACGCCGGGCGCCGCGGGTGCCGGGGCCTATCCGCCGGGCTCCGCCGTGCCGCCCGCCGCGTCCACCGGCAGGCGGCGCCGACGAGGCCGTACGGTCGCGCTCGTGCTGGCGCTGGCCGTGCTGGTCGGTGGTGGTGGGGCCGTCGTGGCGCACTACGCGGACGGGTGGTGGGCGGGGAGCGGCTCCTCCTCGGCCGGGACGGACGGGTCGGGCGGGTCGCAGGACGGGGACCAGTCGGCCGACGGGGTGCCCGAGGGGTGGGAGCGGGTCGAGGACCCGGAGGGTTTCAGCCTCGCGCTGCCCAAGGGGTGGAAGCGGCAGGTGGAGGGCTCGCAGATCGACTACACGCCCGACGGCGGTGAGCACTTCCTCCGGGTCGCCGTGGACGACTCGCCGGACTTCGACAGCCCGTACCACCACCAGCTCGACCTGGAGGAGCAGGTGCGGACGCGCTCCCGGTACCAGCGGGTGAGCCTGGAGGAGAACATCTACCGCGACCGGCCCGGCGCGCTGTGGGACTTCACCTGGACCGCGCTGGCCAAGGACACGGAGTTCCCGGGGCCGCGCCGGGCGATCGAGCAGATGTACCTCTCCCGGGACGGCGTCGAGTACACGATCTACATGTCCGCACCGGCGGCGGACTGGGAGACGGCCGAGGAGCAGTTCTACGCGGTACTGCGCAGCTGGAGGCCGGCGGAGCGGTGAGCCCCGCCGGTGACGCCCCGCCGGTACAGCCGAGGTGGGCCTCCCACGCGGCGCCCGCAAGGCGCCCGCGAGGCGCTCGCGAGGCGCTCGTGAGACGTGTGTGCGGTGCTTGTCGGCCAGCCGGTCGCACGGCACCGGAGGGTTCGGGTCCGGTGCGGCATGATGTGGCGTATGGGGACCGAGGGGGAGAACGTCCGTGTCATAGCCGGGCGTTACCGGCTGGAGGCCAGGATCGGCCGCGGCGGTATGGGGATCGTGTGGCGGGCCACCGACCAGCTCCTCGGTCGGCAGGTGGCGGTCAAGGAACTCGCCCTGGACGACTCGCTCCCGGAGGAGCGGTCCCGACAACGGCGTGAGCGCACCCTGCGGGAGGCACGGGCGGTCGCCCGGCTCGGCCACCCCCACATCATCGTCGTGCACGACGTCGTCGAGCAGGACGAACGACCGTACATCGTCATGGAGTTGATCGACGGCGACTCGCTCGCGGAGCGGATCGAGGAACGGGGGCCCGTCGACGCGCGGGAGGCCGCGCGGATCGGGATCGATCTGCTGGGCGCGCTGCGGAGGGCGCACGACGCCGGGGTCCTGCACCGCGACCTCAAGCCGGCGAACGTCCTGCTGGAGAACGGTACCGACCGGGTCGTCCTCACCGACTTCGGCATCGCCCAGGTCGCCGGTGCGACCACGCTCACCGAGAGCGGGTCCTTCGTCGGGTCGCCCGAGTACACCGCCCCGGAGCGGATGTCCGGGGTCCGTACCGGGCCGGAGTCCGACCTGTGGTCGCTGGGCGCGCTGCTGTGCGCCGTGCTCAGCGGGGAATCGCCGTTCCGGCGTGACTCGTTGGGCGGCATCCTGCACGCGGTCGTCGTCGATGAGATCCGGCCGCCCGCGCAGGCCGCGCCGCTGCTGCCCGTCGTACGGGGGCTGCTGGAGCGTGATCCGGACCGGCGGCTCGACGCGGCCGAGGCCGAGCGGCTGCTGCGGGCGTTCCGGGAGACCGGCCGGACGCCGCGGACGACGAGGAACCCGAGGACGTCGCCCGGTTACACCCCGACCCGGCGGGACCTGCCGCGACCGGGCCGGGACGCGCGGCGCGCGGCCGCAGCCGGGGCCGCCGGCGCCGCCGCCGAGGACGCGCCGGCGGCCGGGGGCGGACAGTCACCGTCGGACGCGGGCGGAGCCGGGGTCGCGGCGTTGCGGGACCAGCCCGAGCAGCGGCGCCCGCCGCACACCACCCGGAGCGTGCTGGTCGCGGCCGCGCTGGTGGCGGCGATGGCCGGGGCCGGGGTCTCGGCGGCGGCCCTGCTGATGCGGGAGGGGGGCGGCGGGGGTGGCACCCCGGGCACGTCGGCACCGCGGACGCCGGGCGGGTCGAGCACGTCGGGCGAGTCGGGTCAGCCGGGTCAGTCGGGATCGCCGGGCGAGTCGGGACGGTCCGGCACACCGAGCACCTCGCACACGTCGGGTGAGTCGAGCGCCTCGGGCGAGACCGATGGGTCGGGTGGTGCCGGTGGGATCGGTGAGATCGGTGGGACCGGTGGCACCTCCGGTACGTCGGGGGACGCCACGCCCACCGTGACGCGCTCGCGGGCGGCCACCGCGCCGACCGTGCCCTCCGGGTACCGGCTGGCCGACGACGAGCGGGGCTTCAGCCTCGCCGTGCCCGACGACTTCACCCGGCAGCCGCAGGGGGAGCGGGTCTTCTACATGTCGCCGGGGCAGGTGATCCGGATCGGAGTCAAGATCGACGAGCCGGAGGAGGGCGGGCCGGCCGGGGTGATGCGGCGCGCCCACGCGAAGGGGCCCTCCACGAACCCCGGTTACCGCGACGGCCGGGTCACCGAGACCACGCACGACGGACGGTCGGCCGCGCTCTGGGAGTTCACCTGGGACGGGTTCAGCGCGGCGGAGGGCCCCCGGCACACGTACGACCTCTGCTGGGAGCGGGACGGGCGGCTGTACGACGTGTGGGTGTCGGCGCCGGTCGGAAGGGTGAGCGAGGCGAGGGAGTACTTCGACGTGGCGGTCGACACGTTCGTTCGTCACTAAAGCGGAGATAAGTGGTGTTCCGCGTCACGGGTCTGTGACCGGAAAGCGACGGGGGTGGCTGCCGAAGCGCTTGCCGCGATACAGATGAACGTATGAGCAGCAACGGGGGCGCCCCTTACGGATCAGGGCCTGGGCCCGGCTACGGAGCCGACGAGCCGACGAGTTTCGGACTGCAACCGCCGCAGCCGAGTGCGCCGTACCCGGGGAACCCGTACGCGCAGCCGACCCGGGTCGCGGACCAGCCCGCGCCTGTTTCCCCGGCCCCGCAGTCGCAGCCCCCGGGGGAGGCGCGGCCCGCACCGCCCCCGCAGGGGGTACAGCCTGCGCCGTCCTCGCAGGAACCCGGCACCGGGCGGTTGATCGCCGGCCGTTACCGGTTGCTCGCCAAGCTCGGGCACGGCGGTATGGGCACGGTGTGGCGGGCGCAGGACGAGACGGTGGACCGGGAGGTCGCCGTCAAGGAGCCGCGCGTACCCGACCACCTTCCCGAGCGCGAACGGGCCAACGTCTTCGAGCGGATGCGTCGCGAGGCGCGCGCGGCGGCCCGGCTCGATCATCCGTCCGTCGTGAACGTGCACGATGTGGCGGTCGTGGACGACCGGCCGTGGATCGTCATGGAGCTGGTGCGGGGGCGTTCGCTGGGCGACGTGCTCCAGGAGGGCACCCTCGGCGCCCGGGAGGCGGCGAGAATCGGCCTCGACGTGCTCGGCGCGCTGGAGGCGGCGCACGCGGCGGGCATCCTGCATCGCGACGTCAAGCCGGACAACGTCCTCCTCGGCCGTCACGACCGGGTCGTCCTCACCGACTTCGGTATCGCCCAGATCGAGGGCGAGACCAATCTGACGGACACCGGCGGCTTCGTCGGCTCCCCCGAGTACATCGCCCCCGAGCGGGTGCTCGGCCAGCGTCCCGGCCCCGCGTCGGACCTCTGGTCGCTCGGCGTCGTCCTCTACGCGGCCACGGAGGGCGTGTCGCCCTTCCGGCGCAGCAACACGCCCGCGACCCTGCAGTCCGTGCTCAACGCCACGCCCGCGGCGCCCGCCTCGGCCACCGGCCCGCTCGCCGAGGCCATCAACGGCCTGCTGCAGAAGGACCCGGCGCGCCGCCCGAGCGCCGCCCGGGTCCGCGAGCTGCTGGAGGCGGCCGCCAACCCGCCGGCGCCCGCGCCCACCCAGGTGGTCCAGCAGATCGCCGCGCCCCCTGCCGGTGACGGCAAGGGCATCCGGGTCGGCGTGGGGACGCTCGCCGGGCTCGGCGCGGTGGTCGTCGCGGCGGCGGTGACGGCCTACCTGGTGATCGCCGACCCCTTCGCGGGGCCGCTCCCGGACGGCTGGAAGCAGCGGGACCTCGGTACGAAGGTCGCCGCGAGCGTGGGCGTGCCCGGCGACTTCGTGAAGGACCGGTTCGAGCCGGACGAGACCGACGGCACGTTCGCGCAGTACAGCGACCCGAGCGGGCTGATCCGGATCAACCTCGACCGGGACGTCAAGAAGGACGACACGGAGAACGAGATCCCGGGGGTCGCGCTGGACAGGGCGTACGCCGACTGGGAGCTGGTGAAGGACGGCGAGTACACGCTGGACGTGGCCGACGAGCCCGCGCCGAAGGGGCGGCCGCAGGAGGCGAAGTTCCAGGACCACGAGGCCGCCGAGAACACGATCAGATACACGACCACGGACACCCAGGCCCCGCGCCTGCGTGAGGCGCGGGTCCTGTACTACCGGGCCGGCAACGGTGACATGTACCGGCTGTGGATCGACTATCCGGGCAAGGGGCACTTCACCGAGCAGGGTCGCGAGATCGCCCGTACGGTCATCGCGAACCTGAAGATCGACAAGATGTAGGAGTCGTGCGCCTCAGGAGAGGGCCACGGCCAGGTCGTTGGTGACGGTGAAGAAGAAGCGGGCCTGTGGCACGGATCCGCCCGGTGTGGTCAGGGTGACCGCCGGGTACTTGTCGGTGTCCTTGCGGTCCACGATGTCATCGAACAACCGGCCGAGCCGGATGGGTTCGGCGTCGGGGGAGGGGCGCAGGAACAGGTCCCAGATCACCTTGTCCGGGCCGGCGGGGTCCGGGAGGGACGTCAGCCGTGCGCGGAATCCGGGTCGTCCGGTCGCCCGTCCTTGCTCGACGCGTGTCGCCGGTGCCTCGAAGTCCGCCGCGGCTTCGCCCCGGGCGACACCCACCAGCGTCGCGCCCTCGCCGAGCACGGCCCCGTGCAGGATGCCCTCCACGGTGATCGAGCCGTCGCCCACGGGCAGTGCGGTGACCTCGGCGTGCGCGGTGCGGTGGAAGGCGCGCAGCGCCAGGTAGCCGTCCTTGGTGGCGTACGGGATCCACCAGGCGACCGGCGACCGGTCCGGGAGCTCGGCGGTCAACAGACCCCGCTGCTCGACCAGTCCGGCCCGCAGCCGACGACGAGACCCGTCCCCGCCGCGCTCGACGTGCAGGTCCCAGCGGCCCTCCGCGAGGTCCAGCCCGTCGCGGCGCAGTGTGGCGGTCCACGGGCTCCTGGGGTCGTCCGGCGTGTCCTGTCGCAGGGGGACGCGCACCTCGTCGCCGGCGTGGCGTCGGCGCAGCACGAGTGTCAGGTCCGCCCCCGACACTCCGGACGCGGCCACGGAGACCCGCACTTCGCCGCGCCCGCCGACGCGACAGCCGGCCTTCGGACGTAACGGTTTCGGCGCGGCGCTCTCGGCGGCGGCGCGCGGGGGAAGGGCCTGTGCGGGCTTCGCGTTCGGGGTGGTCGACCCGGCCGCCGCCCCGGGCTTCGCGTCCGCCGGGGAAGGGAGCCACCCCAGCGCCCGGCGTAAGCGTCGTCCCAGCTTCACCGTCGCCGGGGTGCGGGCCTCCTGGAGGTCGGCGATCAGCTGTTCGTACTCCGCGGCGATCGCGCGGGGCGCGTACCGCTGGACGGTCGTGCGGCCGCCGGTGCCGAGGCGCTGCCGTAGCGCCGGGTCGTCGATGAGCCGGAGCAGGCCCGTGGCCAGGGCGTTCGGGTCGCCCGGGGTGACGAGGAGGCCGTCGGTGCCGTCGGTGACGATCTCACCGGGGCCGTGCGGGCAGTCGGTGGCCACCACGGGGACACCGGCGTGCATGGCCTCCAGGATGGTCATGCCGAAGGACTCCCACTCGGAGCTGACCGCCGCGACGGAGGCCTTCGCCCACTCGGTCTCCAGCGTGGCCTGGGCGCCCATGAGGAAGACGTGGTCGCCCAGCCCGAGTCTGTCGATCGCGGCGCGCAGGTTCGCGCGCTCCGGTCCCTTGCCGTAGATCCGCAGCCGCCACTCGGGGCGTTCGGCGACGACCTTGGCGAAGGCCTCGACGAGCAGGTCGTACCGCTTGACCGGGAACAGGCGTCCGGCGGCGACCACCAACGACGCGCGCAGGTCGGAGGGTTCGGCCTTGGGCCGGGGCGCGGCGTTGGCGATGTTCGTGATGCGGGTGCGCAGGCCGGGCAGGTGCAGACGGTGGTCGGCGGCGTCCCGTGCGGAGACGGTGACGAAGGCGTCCAGGCGCTTGATGGCCTCGTTCTGCGCCTCGCGCACGCCGGGCACGTGGTTGTCGTACGACAGGTGCTCCTGGCCGATGAGCAGCGGGCCCCGGCGGGAAGCGCCGGTCGCACCGTAAGCACCGGAAGCGCCGGACGCGCGGGACGCGCCGGGTGGGCGGCGCGAGCCGACGGCGCCGTGTCCGGCCAGGGCGACCACGAGCGCCGGGCGGGTCGCGACGACGACATCGGCGTCGGTGGTGTCGAGGAAGGCACGCAGGCGTTCGTCGGTGAGCGCGGTGTAGCGGTGGGCGAGTACCTCGGTGGGCGGGATCACGGTGGAGGGCCGCGACATCAGCTCGTGGCCGCCGTCGTAGGTGGCGGCGTCGGGGCGCTCGTCGACGAGCGGGACCAGGCGGACCTTGCCGCTCACGCCGAGCAGGGGGCGGTCCTCGGTGCGTAAGACGGAGACGACCTCCACGTCATGACGGGCCGCCAGGGCTCCGGCGAGGTTCAGTGTCGAGCGGACGGTGCCGCCGATGGCGTACGCGTTGTGGAGCAGGAAGGTGATCTTCATGGCGCTCAGTGCGTCCTCTCGGCGATCCAGCCCAGGACCCGGTCGGCCACTCCCGGCTCCTTCAGCAGTGCTCCGCCGTGCGCGGAACCGGCCACCGTCTCGACCGTGACCCCGTTGGCGGGCATGTTGTGGGCGTTCTCCTCGGCGGCTTCGAGGTCGAGCGAGTGCCGGACGGGCACGAAGTCGTCCTCGGAGTGGAGCAGGAACATGGGGGCGTCGTCGCCGCCGGAGGCACGGTTCCTGACGACCATGTCCCTCCAGGTGTCACGGCAACCGGGGTGCGCGGAGGCGGAATTGTCCGACGGGGCGGGGTGGCAGCGGGCCAGCAGCGTGGCGTTGTCGCGCAGCTTGCGCTGCCTGGCGGTCGCGTCGCCGGCGTTGCCGTCGCGCCATGCGCGGTACGGGTCGTTCACGGGGGAGAGGGCCACCACGCCGTCGACGCGGAAGACGCCGGAGCCGTAGGTGGCGACGGCCGTGGCGATCTGGCCGCCCGAGGAGGAACCCAGCAGGGCCAACCGGCCGGAATCGACGTCGAAGTCGGCGGCGTGGTCGCGGATCCAGTCCAGCGCGGCCAGCGCGTCGGTCCGCTGGGCCGGCCAGGGAGCGTCGAAATTCAGCCGGTGGTCGACGGCGAAGACGGCGTACCCGGCGTCCGCGAAGGTGCGCGACCAGGTGGCCCAGCCGGTGTCCTCGTACCAGTGGCCGCCATGCAGGATCACGAGGCCCGGCTGCTTCCCGCCACGCTCCTCACCGGCGGCGTTCCAGTAGGCGTCGAGGGTCTGCCGGGGGTGCGAACCATAGGCGTGGGAGCTCTCGTTGCGGTCGGCCGCCGCGCTGTCGCGGGTGTCGTGGACGAGTAACGCGGCAACGGTCGCAACGCAAAGAATGAGACAACCCCAGAGCCGAGGCACGGCTACCTGCCCTTCGAGTGACCTGACGGCAGGCGATGTCGTCCCCGGGCACGGGATCCGACCGAAACATCCACGGCATGGGGGCGCCCACGCGGCCTGCTTGCGTGAGCAACCGGACTATAGGCGGCCTTCACGAACAACCGTCAATCGGGGCACGGTAGTTGGCCTGAAATTTCCGGCCTGAACAGCTTGGCGGGGGTCGGGGGTGACATATGCAAACATCTGCATTTCTGTGGATGGCCTATGAAGGAAGGGGGGTTGACATGCAGATGACGTGGACATTTAGCTTCCCCTTACGTGGCCAGGGGTGTGGATGTGGTCACTCAACGGGGATATAGGGGTGAGTTGTGCGAATACGCACACGCACAGCGGGGTGGGCCCTGCTGGCTTCCGTCGTCATGTCATCGGGGCTTCTGCCCTCCAGCGTCGCCGGGGTGGCAGCGGCGGCCACCTGCACGGCCGGGACATCTACCGACTTCAACGGCGACAGCGTCGTCGACACGGTCGTCGCGGACCCGAACGCCACGGTGAGCGGCGTCAAGGGCGCCGGTCTGGTGCGGGTGATCCTCGGCGGCGGCAAGGGGGTCTTCGAGATCTCGCAGGCCACCACCGGCATGAACGCCGCTCCCGAGCCCGGTGACGGCTTCGGCACCTCCCGCACGACCTACGACGCCGACGGCGACGGCTGCACCGACCTCGTCGTCGGGGTGCCGTACGAGGACGTCACCAAGGACGGGGTGAAGCTCGTCGACGCCGGGGCGATCTACATCGTCCACGGCACGCCCACCGGCATCGGCGAGGGCTCGGTGATCGAGGGCTACAGCCAGTCGGGGCTCGACGCCGACACCACCACCGAGGCGTACGACTGGTTCGGACAGTCCGTCAAGGCAGGGGAGACCGCGACCGGTTCGCCCTACCTGGTCGTCGGCGTGCCCGGCGAGAACGTCGTCACCGGCGGCACCGACTACGCGGACGCCGGCTGCGTGCACTACATCCAGGGCAGCACCAGGACGACCGTCAACCAGAACGACCCGGGGGTGCCCGGAACCGTCGAGGCCCACGACCGCTTCGGCTACTCCGTGGCCGGCACCAACCGCTACTTCGGCGTCGGCATCCCGGGCGAGGCCATCGAGGACAAGACCTTCGCCGGAGGTGTCGCGGTCTTCAACCACACCCTCGCGAACGGCGTTCCCACCGCCCTGGCCGGCTTCGACCAGGACGCCGCCGGGGTGACCGGCACGGCCGAGACCGACGACGGCTTCGGCACCTCGATCGCCATGACCGGCCACCGGCCGAGCGACCAGACGTACAACTCCGACGTCCTGCTCGCCGTCGGCACGCCGGGCGAGGACATCGGCACGGTGACCGAGGCGGGCGGCGCGGCGGTCTTCCGGATCCAGCCCTCCGGCGCGTACACCGAGACGGCGGCCATCGACGCCGCGGTGGCGGACGTCGAGGGCGACCCCGTGGCGGGCGACTTCCTGGGCCAGCGCGTGGCCATCTCCAACACCAACACGAGTGTCGTCACCACCGCCGACACCGTGCGGCTTGCCGTCGGCATCCCCGGCAAGGATGTCGGCACCGCCACCGACGCGGGCGCCGTCCAGGTCTTCCGGCCACTGGGCACGATCGGCGCGGCCGACCGGCTGGTCACCCGCGGCTCGGGTCTGCCGGGCACGGCGACCAGGCGGGACCACCTCGGCATGTCGCTGACCGGTGGCGCGAACAACCTCTACATCGGGGTGCCCTTCAGCAAGGCGTCCGGCACCACCAAGGGGGTCCTGCACGTCGTGACGTGGGCGGACCTCGACGGCACCACCAGCACGGGTGCCACCACGTACCAGCCGGGGTCGGGCGGACTGCCCGACAGCGGTGCCTCGTTCGGCGTGGTCGGGTGACGGACGGCATGGAGAGAAGGAAGTACACCGCGATGACGTTCCGTTCGAACAGAAGTGCGGGAGAAGGGGTGGGCGGCAGACGTCCGGTCCGCTCGCTCACCGTCGCCGCCGCGCTGACGGCCCTGCTGGTGACGGCACTCGGCAACGCCCCCACCCCCGAGCCCACGGCCGCGACCGCCGCCACGGGCAAGGCCGCCGAGAAGCCGGGCAAGGGTTCCGGCACGGCGCTCACCGAGGACGCCGCCCAGGACCGGGCCGCGAAGACCGGGAAGAAGGTCGAGATCACCAGCCTGCGCGACGAGCGCAGCACGACGGTCGCCAACCCGGACGGCACCTTCACCGTCACCGAGTACGTGCAGCCGGTCCGCACCCGCAAGAACGGTGCCTGGACCGAGATCGACACCACGCTGGTCAAGCGGGACAACGGGACGTACGCCCCCAGGGCCGCCGTCACCGCGATGGCCTTCTCCGGCGGCGGCGACCGCACCTTCGCCGAGATCGAGAAGGACGGCCGCGCCCTCTCCCTCGACTGGCCCGGCACACTGCCCGAGCCCAGGATCGACGGTTCCACCGCGACCTACCGCGACGTCCTGCCCGGCGTCGACCTCAAGGTCACCGCGAACGCCGAGGGCTTCTCCCACGTCCTCGTGGTCAAGAGCGCCGAGGCCGCCGCCCACCCCGACCTCGCCACCCTCGAACTCCCCGTCGACACCACCTCGGTGGAGCTGACGGAGAGCGCCGGCGGCGGTCTGACCGCCACCGACAGCGGCTCCGGCGGCGCGGTCTTCGAGGCGCCGAAGCCGTTGATGTGGGACTCCAGCGAGGGCACCGGCGAACCGGCCGACGCCCCCGCGGCCCCCGCTGCCCCCGGCGAGGGCATCACGCCACCCGACGGCGCCACCGTCGAGGACGTGCGGGTGGCCGTCGACTCCGACAGCGTCACCCTCACCCCCGACGCGGACCTGCTCACCGGCGACGACACGGTGTACCCGGTCTACATCGACCCCGTGTTCCGCACCGCCAACCGCACCGGCTGGACCATGGTGTCCTCCGACTCCCCGTCCGACTCCTTCTGGAAGTTCGACGACGACGAGGGTGTGGGCCTCTGCCCGTCCAACGTCTCGTTCCGCTGCTCCAGCAGCAGCGACAAGAAGCGGCAGTTCTTCGCCATCCCGACCGGGACGTTCGAGGGCAAGGACATCGTCGAGGCGCAGTTCGCCGTGACGCTGGTCCACTCCTACAGCGACTCCGCGCGTGAGGTGCAGCTGGCCCGCGTCAACAGCACCGGCGCGAGCGCGATCAGTTCGAGAACGAACTGGTCCAACCAGCCTTCCTCGAAGGACACGATCACCGCCAAGTCGCCCACCGACACCGCCGGTTCGTGCACCTCGACCAACCAGAACGTGCGCTTCGGCGTGACGGGCACCATCCGGACGGCAGCCGACAAGGGCTGGGACACCACCACGTTCCGCCTCAAGGCCACCAACGAGTCGGACGTCTCGTACTGGAAGCGCTTCTGCGGCAACGCCCACCTCGAAGTGACCTACAACCGGCCGCCGTTGCAGCCGGACCAGGACGCCCTGCAGATGAAGCCGGGTGGTTCCTGCGAGTTCGGCGCGCCCACCGAGCACTACGTCACCGAGGCGCCTCGCGTGAGCGTCGTGCTCAAGGACTACGACCACAACGACACCGGCTCCAACTCCGAGAAGCTGCAAGCCCAGTTCAAGGTCTTCTGGGAGAAGGACGGCCAGACGGTCACGCACTACGCCACGACGGGTCAGCGCGCCACCACCAACGTCAGCAAAAAGATCACCCAGACCGGTCAGGCGACGTTCTTCTACACCATCGGCAGCGACGTCAAGGACGACGGCGAGGCCGGTTTCACCCTCCCGAAGAACACCGTCATCGGCTGGGCCGTGCGCGGCCACGACCAGGAGACCTACGGCGCCTGGTCCTCCGACGGCACGCAGACCCGCTGCGAGTTCATCTACGACACCACGCAGCCGAAGTCGGCGACCGTCACCTCGGCCGCGTACCCGGACGACGAGGCCTGGCACGTCGGCACCGGCGACTACGGCAGCTTCACCATGGACTCGCCCTCCGCCGACGTCACCAAGTACACGTACCGCTTCACCGGCCCGCACGCGGTGAACACCCCGAGGACGGTGGCCGCCGAGTCCGTCGGCGGTCCGGCGACCATCCGCTGGATGCCGCCGAGCGAGGGCACGTACGCGCTGCAGGTCACGGCCGTCGACGGGGCGGGCAACGCCCAGAAGACCCCGACGGTGCACGTCTTCCTCGTCAGCGACGGCCGGGCCCCGGCCGCGGCCTGGACCCTCGGTGACGCCAGGGGCTCCACGAAGGCCGCCGGCAGCGGTGACGCGCCCGACGCCACCGCCGGCTCCGGGGTGACCTTCGGCGCCGGGGGACCGCTCGGCTCCGCCGACACCGCCGTCTCCCTCGACGGCACCGAGAACGCCTGGCTCGACGCGGGCGAGCCCGCCGTCGACACCGGCAGGACCTTCTCCGTCGGCGCCTGGGTGATGCTGCCCTCGCTGCCGAAGGAGAACATGACCGTCGTCAGTCAGGACGGCACCGCCCAGCCCGGCTTCGAGCTCGGCTACGACGTGGACTCCGCGTCGTGGACCTTCCGCATCCCCTACGGAGACATCGAGTCGCTCGGCACCTGGAAGGTCTCGGGCGCCGCCGCCGTCCCCGGCAGCTGGACGCACCTCATCGGGGTCTACGACGCCGAGCAGCGCAAGATGATGCTGTACGTCAACGGCGTCCTGGTCGCCGACGACGTCCAGGCCCGCCGCACCACCTGGAACGCGGGCGGCGCCGTACAGATCGGCCGCAAGCTGGCCCTCGACGGCTACCTCGGGCATCTCAAGGGCACGGTCGCCGACGTCAAGATCCACGACCGGGTGATCCCGCCCGCCGAGGGCCAGGAGCTGGGCGGCATCCAGCCCCACCAGCTCGCCTACTGGCCGCTCGACGCGTCCGCGTCCGGCATCTCCCCGGAGGTCGACGGCGGCACCGGTCTGACCCTGGGCGGCGGAGCCTCCGTCTACCTGCCCGACGACTCCTGCGACCCCGAGGCCGACCCGGAGTGCGTACCCCCGGCCGAGCCGCTGTGGGGCGACGGGCACCTGGCGCTGAACGGCACCAACGCCTACGCGGCCCGGGCCGCCGGCGTGCTCTCCGCGGAGGACAGCTTCACCCTCACCGCCCGCGCCCGGCTCGCCTCGCCCGGCTCCACCGCGGACCAGACGGTGCTCTCGCTGTCCGGCGCCAGGGGCAGCGCGATCACGGTCAAGTACCTGGCCGCGAGCAACCGCTGGCAGCTGAAGGTGACCGACGCGGACGCGACGGCCCCGGTGGTCACCACGGTCCTCGACAACGGCGACCTGCCGAGCGCTGAGGGCGACGGCGACCATCTGGCGCTCGTCCACAACGCGGTCTTCGGCGACGTGCTGCTCTACGTCAACGGCATCGCGGTGGCGGAGGCCCCCTGGGACAACACGTGGGACTTCACGACGACGTCCCTCCAGGTCGGCCGGACGCTGAACGGTACGGCGGCAAGCGAGTACTTCTCGGGGGCCGTCGACGAAGTCCGCATGTACCAGGGGCCGTTGGACGCCTCCCTGGTGACGCTGGTGGCGGTCATGCCGTCGGGCTCCAGCATCAGCGAAGGGTGACCAGGTCGTTCTTCGTCCGCTGACCGTCCGTGGCTGATCGCGCAGTTCCCCGCGCCCCAAAGGACACGCCCCTGAGGGCCGAGAGCCACGGGGCGCAGCCCCTGCCTCTCAGGGGCGCGGGGAACTGCGCGAGCCCCCCACCGGCCGTCGGCCGCGCCCCCGACCGAACGCCCCTCCCGCAGAGCGCTTCGGCCCCACCCCCTCTCCTTCCCGATCCCCTCCTGACGGGAGACGTCATGTCCTCGCCCCCCTGGTACCGGTCCCCGAGACCGGCCTGGCGCACCGGCCGACGCCGCGCCGCGCTCGTGCTCGGCCTCGCGCTGTCGATCGGCCTGCTGCCCCAGTACTCCCCTCAAGCCCTGGCCGCAGACGAAGGCCTCACCAAGCCCGGGACCCAGACCAACCTCGACGACCCGGTCCGTGGCAAGAACGCCAAGCCCGACAAGTTCAAGCAGAGCGACGACGCCGCGAAGGCCGCGGTCAGGGACGCCGAGAAGACCACCTGGCCCAAGGCGGCCACCGCCGAAGTCGCCCTCACGAGCGACAAGGCCACCCGGGCCGAGGGCCTCCCCCTGACCGCCAGGGCCACCGGCGGCAAGAACGCCGCCGACTCCCTCCGCGTCGAGGTCCTCGGCCGCAAGGCCACCACCGCGGCCGGAATCGACGGCGTCCTCTTCACGGTCGCCCGCGCCGACGGCGAGGACGGCAGGGGAACCGCCCAGGTCGCCCTGGACTACTCGGCCTTCGCGGACGCGTTCGGCGGCGGCTACGGCTCCCGGCTGCGCCTCGCGCAGTACCCGGAGTGCGTGCTGACCACGCCGGAGAAGAAGAGCTGCTCGACGCCGACGTTCCTGAAGAGCACCAACAACGCGGCGAAGCAGACCCTCACCGCCAAGGTCACGGCGGCCGGCGACACGGCCGGCACCGGAACCCAGCTGATGCGGGCCGCGACCGCGAGCACCTCCTCGGCGACCGTGCTGGCGGTCACCGCCGGCGCGGAGGGCGACGGCGGCGACTACAAGGCGACGAGCCTGAAGGCGTCCTCCGAGTGGGGCGTCGACACCTCGTCCGGCGCCTTCACCTGGTCGTACCCGCTCACCACGCCGCCCGTCCCCGGTGGCTCGCAACCCAAGGTCGGCCTCTCCTACAACTCCCAGTCGGTGGACGGTCAGACCGCGGCCACCAACAACCAGGGTTCGTGGATCGGCCAGGGCTTCACCTACGAGCCCGGCTTCATCGAGCGCAGCTACAAGGCCTGCGCCGACGACGGTCACGAGGACACGTACGGCGACCAGTGCTGGGCGTACGACAACGCCACGCTCTCCCTCGCCGGCGGCACCTCCGGCGAGATCGTCAAGGACGACACCACCGGTGAGTGGCGGGTCAGCGGTGACGACAACTCCAAGGTCGAGAAGCTGACCGACGCCACCAACGGCGACAACAACGGTGAGCACTGGAAGGTCACCACGACCGACGGCACCCAGTACTTCTTCGGTCTCAACCGCCTCCCCGGTCACAGCAGCGGCAAGGAGGAGACCGGCTCCACCTGGACCGTCCCCGTGTACGGCGACGACTCGGGCGAGCCCTGCTACGACGCGACGTTCGCCAACGCCCACTGCGCGCAGGCCTGGCGCTGGAACCTCGACCACGTCATCGACCCGCACGGCAACGTCATGTCGTACTTCTACGGCAAGGAGACGAACCACTACACGCAGGGTCTGAAGACCGGAGAGAACGGCAAGGCGTACGTCCGCGGCGGGTACCTCAAGCGGATCGACTACGGGCAGCGCGCCGGCAAGGTCTACTCGACGGAGCCGTCCGCCCGGGTCGTCTTCACCACCGCCGAGCGCTGCATCGGCGACCTGACCGACTGCGAGCCCGGCGACCTGACGGACGCCACGGCCGCCGACTGGCCGGACGTGCCGTGGGACCAGAACTGCAAGGCCGACACCAAGTGCGCGGGCCAGAACTCGCCGACGTTCTGGACCCGCAAGAAGCTCACGAAGATCACCACGCAGATCCGCACGGGCGACGCCACGTACGCGGCGGTCGACGAATGGGCCCTCTCCCACGACTTCACCGACAACGGTGACGGCTCCAAGTCGCTGTGGCTGAAGGCCATCAACCACACCGGCAAGGTGGGCACCGACGTCCCGATGCCGTCCGTGGAGCTCTACGGCCAGCAGCTCGCCAGCCGGGTCGACGTGTCCGGCGACAACCTCCAGCCCTTCCACCGCTTCCGTCTGTCGGCGGTGAAGAACGAGACCGGCGGGGTCCTCAGCGTCAACTACGCGGACACGCAGTGCACGTCGAGCACCCTGCCCGCCGAGGACTCCTCCACCAAGCGCTGCTTCCCGGTCAAGTGGAGTCCGCCGGGCGCCGAGGAGCCGATCGTCGACTGGTTCCACAAGTACGTCGTCGCCTCCGTCGTGGAGCAGGACCTCACCGGCGGCAACGCCGAGAAGATCACCTCGTACACCTACCTCGGCGACGCCGGCTGGCGGAAGGTCAGGCCCGACGGCATCACCACCGCCGAGTTCCGCACCTGGGGCGACTGGCGCGGCTACGGCCGGGTCCGTGTCGAGACCTCCGACGGCACCAACTCCGCCTCGAACACCAGGTCCGAGCACATCTTCTTCCGAGGGCTCGACGGTGACGTCGACGCCGACGGGGACTCCCGCTCGGCCACGGTCAAGGACTCCGCCGGCACCTCCTACGAGGACTCCGACTGGAAGGCCGGCCAGGAGCTGGAGACGATCACCTACAACGGCTCCGACATCACCCAGCGCGCGGTCACCCTGCCCTGGACCCATGTCACGGCCACCCGCGTCGAGGACTGGGGCACCCGCCGGGCGCGCTACCTCGACAAGGGCTCCGTCGACACCTACATCTCCCTCGGCTCCGGCAACTGGCGGCACCTGAGGTCCACGACGTCCTACGACGACAAGACCGGGCGCGCCGTGCGGGTGGACGACGCCGGCGAGGTGGGCGTCGCCGACAACGAGTGCACCCGCACGGAGTACGCCGACAACGCGAGCCTCCACCTCTACTCGTACGTCTCGCGTGTGGAGAAGGTCGGCGTCGACTGCTCGACGACCCCGAACCGCAAGACGGACGTCATCTCCGACGAGCTGACCCACTACGACGGTTCGACCACCCTGGGCGTGGCCCCCACCAAGGGCAACGCGACCATGACCAAGAAGCTGTCGGCGCACAACGGCACGACGGCGACGTACCGGACGACCGCCGTCACGACGTACGACGACTACGGCCGCCCGCTCACGGCGACGGACGCCGAGTCCCGCACCACCAAGACCGACTACGTGGACGCCTACGGGCTCGCGACGAAGTCCACGGTCACCAACGCGCTGGGCTGGACGACCTCCACCGAGTACGCGCCGCAGCGTGGCGTGCCGACCGCCAAGGTCGATCAGAACGGCAAGCGGACCGAGCTGGCTTACGACGGCCTGGGCAGGCTCACTTCGGTGTGGCTCCCGGACCGCATCGGACTGACTCCCTCCATCAAGTACACCTACCTGGTCCGGGGCGACGACGGCCCGACCGCCGTCCAGACCCGCAAGATCGAGAACGACGGCACCTCGTACGGCAGCGAGTGGACCCTGTACGACGGCCTGCTCAGGCCCCGTCAGGAACAGACCGAGGGCGCCGACGGCGGACGGCTCATCGCGGACACCCTCCACGACGGCTCCGGCCGTGTGGTGAAGGTCAACGACACCTACTACGCCTCGGGCGCCCCGACCTCCACGCTCTTCGAGCCCGTCAACGCCGATCTCGACGCGCAGACGGTGACGGAGTACGACGGCGTCGGCCGTGCCACGGCCTCGATCCTCAAGGTCGCGGGCAGTGAGAAGTACCGCACGTCGTACACGTACGGCGGCGACCGCGTCACCACGATCCCGCCGTCCGGTGGCACCAGGACGACGGTCGTGAAGGACGCCAGGGACCGGACGACGTCGATGATCCAGTACCCGGCGGGCGGCGAGACGGTCACCACCACCTACGGCTACACGGACGCGGGCCTGCTGTCGAAGGTCACCGACCACTCCGGGAACGTGTGGACGTACTCCTACGACCAGCTGGGCCGCAAGGACCGGGCTGTGGACCCCGACACCGGTACCTCGACGTTCGCCTACGACGCGATGGACCGCCAGATCTCGGTCACCGACAACCGCGGCAACAAGACGTCGACGAAGTACGACGAACTCGGCCGCGAGATCTCCACCTGGCAGGGCGACGTCGACAGCGGCACCAGGCTCTCCCTCACTCGCTACGACACCGTCGCCAAGGGTGAGCTGTACGGCACCTACACCTACAAGGACGGCGCGGTCTACTCGTCCGTCACCTACCCGACGCTGGACCCGGAGAACGACTACAAGCCGGTCTCGACCAAGTACTTCGTGTCGAAGACGGCCGAACCGGAACTCGGCGGTACCTACGAGTTCACGACCCAGTACAACGACGACGGCACGGTGCAGGGTCAGGGCCTGCCGGCGGTGGGCGACCTCGGCGCGGAGGCGCTCTCGTACGTCCACGACGAACTGCAGCGGCCGACGGCGCTCAACACCTCCCTGGCGGGAGGCAGTTACGTCACCGACGTCACCTACTCGCCCACCTCCCAGCTGGAGCAGCTGGAGCTGTCCACCGGGAACACCTCCGCGCCCAAGACATGGCTCACGAACACCTTCGAGCCGGGTACGGACCGTCTGACCCGGTCCCGCGTGCACGTGGAGGGTGCCGCCGCCGTCGCGTACGACGCGGACTACACCTATGACGCCGCCGGCAACGTCCTCTCCCTCGCCGAGACCCCGAGCGGTGGGACGAACGACGTCCAGTGCTTCACCTACGACGGACTGCGTCGTCTGACGGACATGTGGACGTCGTCGGTGACTCCGGACGGGGCGTCGGGCACAGGCGGCACCGACGCGGCCTGTTCCTCGGGTGCCTCGGCCTCCACGGTGGGAGGTGCGGCCCCGTACTGGGTCGAGTACGGCTACGACGCCGCGGGCAACCGCACGAGCGAGGTCCGCCACGGGGTGAACGGCAAGGGCACCTCGACCCGCACCTACACCTATGGGGACGGATCAGGCCCGGGCGGTGCGGACTCCGGCCCGCACACCGTGTCGTCGGTGGTGGAGAAGACCGAGGCGACGGCCACCACGCCGGCGGTCACGGCCGAGGACAGATACACCTACGACGCGTCGGGCAACACCAGGACCCGGGTCCTCTCCGGCGACACGCAGACGATGGAGTGGGACAAGCAGGGCGAGCTGACCAAGGTCACCAACGCCGACGGCGAGGTCACGTCGTACAAGTACGACGCCGCCGGCGAGCGGATCGTGCGGGACACCCCCGCCGAGAAGACGCTCTACCTGCCGGGCACGGAACTGCACCTGGACAAGTCGACCGCGAAGGTGACGGCGACCCGCTACTACACGTTCGCCGGCACGACGGTGGCCATGCGCGAGGCGGCCGGTGTCCACTTCCTGCTCTCCGACCACCAGGGCACGGCCGAACTGGCCGTGGAAGCCTCGACGGGGCAGACGACACGGCGCCGTACGGATCCGTTCGGCATCACCCGCGACGAGTCCGCGTCGACCTCGACGGGCTGGGTGAACGACAAGGGCTTCGTGGGCGGCACGATCCAGGAGTCCACGGGCCTGATCACGCTGGGGGCGCGCGAGTACGACGCCGACACGGGCCGCTTCGTCTCGGCGGACCCGGTCATCGACTACAGCGACCCCCAGCAGATCAACGGCTACGCCTACGCCAACAACAGTCCCGTCACCTACAGCGACGCGTCGGGTCTGCGGCTCGCGGAGTGTGTGGGCGGCTGGCAGGAGTGCGGCCCGTGGCCGACCGGCTACAAGCGCGGCGCGGTGGCCGCCAACGCCGACGGCACGGGTGGTGTCGCCCCCGCCGGCAACGCCTACACGGCCGCCCAGGCGAAGGCGGACCACGCACGGGCGGAGGAGGAGGCGGCCAAGCAGCGCGCCATCGCCATCGCCAAGGAGCTCGGCAAGATCATCGCCGACGAGCTGGGCATCACGGACGCGCTGGACTGCTTCACCACGGGAAGCCTCGGCTCCTGCGGGGCGACCGCCGCGAACGTCGTCACCTCGCTCATCGGCGGCGGCCCCGTCGGTCGACTGGTCTCCAAGTACTGGTACCGCGTCGACAAGGCCTACGCCCTCGGCAAGCGGATCGTCGGCCTGGGCAAGAAGCTGTGGGGCTCGTTCAAGGGCTGGCGCAAGAACAAGAAGGCCGCGGAGGAGGCTCAGGAGGCGGCGGACGAGGTCGGCGCGACCTGCAAGATCAACAGTTTCACCGCCGAGACCAGGGTCCTGATGGCCGACGGTTCGACCAAACGGATCGACGACGTCGACATCGGTGACGAAGTCGTGGCGACCGACCCGGAGTCGGGAGTGACC
Source organism: Streptomyces gottesmaniae (assembly GCF_031845845.1). Lineage (NCBI taxonomy): Bacteria > Bacillati > Actinomycetota > Actinomycetes > Kitasatosporales > Streptomycetaceae > Streptomyces > Streptomyces gottesmaniae. The sequence continues at coordinate 117,258 of NZ_JAVRFJ010000021.1, read as the reverse complement.
AGGATCGAGACGGTGGCGGCGGAGATCAAGGGCACCGGCCTCAAGCACCTGGTCAGGCTCACCCTCGAATCCGACGGCGAGAAGGGCGGCAGGACCGCGACCGTCACGGCCACGGCGGGCCACCCCTTCTGGGTCGAGGAACTGGGCCTCTGGTCCGACGCCACCGACCTGAAGGCCGGCCAGTGGCTCACCAACGGCGAGGGCGACCGGGTGCGCATCGCCGCCGTCGAGCGCTGGGACCAGCGGACCACGGTCCACAACATCACCGTCGCCAACATCCACACGTACTATGTGGCCGGCGCCGCGGGCGACGTCCTGGTGCACAACGCCAGGCCCAAGCGGCAGCGCCCCCACCCGGACGCCGAGGGACCCCACACCACCTTCATGCGGGACGGATCCAGCGGCGCGATCAAGAAGTACGCCACCTGGGTGGAGCAGACGAATCCGCGTGACCCGGCGCCGTGGTCGCTCCAAAAGCGGTTCGACCGGTTCGGGCCCGCGCACACGAACGCCGACGGCACGGTGGTTCCGACGCCTCACATCAACGAGGCCGACGGCAGCGCCAGGCCCTTGGACGACTGGGAGAAGCCCGATGGTTGCCCGTGACGAGAAGGGACCGCTCGACGCCCTCGTGCGGTGGTACCGGTCGCAGTGCGACGGCGACTGGGAGCACGAGTTCGGGGTGCAGATCGCCACCCTGGACAATCCCGGCTGGCACCTTCAGGTGGACCTCGCCGAGACACCTGTCGAGGGGCGGACCATGCCCAAGCGACACACGGACGACGGCCAGGGGCGCTGGCTCATCGCCTCGTCCGACGGTGAGGTGTTCCGTGTCACGTGCGACCCGGAGTCACTGGTGGAAGCGCTGGCCCAGTTCCAGGAGTTCGTCTCCCGGCAGGCGTGAGCGCAGTCGGCAGGTGTAGGGGTGGCCATGGTCCCCGGGGAGTCCGACTCCCCGGGGATCGTCGCTCTGGGCCGCCCGCAGCCCCTAACATGCCGTGTCAAGTGCATGATCGGCGCGAAGGGCGAGCGAGCGTGGGCATCGAACACCTGGACGTACGGGCACACGCGAGACAACGCTGGGCGGCCAGGGCCGCCCTCGGCTGCGCGGTCCTCGCCGTGCTGCTGCCCCTCGGCTACGCGCGCGGGGCGAGCCTCCTGCTCGTCGCCGGTGTCGTGCTGGGCGCCGGCCTCACCGTGGCCGCCCTCTGGTGGGTACTGACCCGGCGCGGCGCCGCCCGGATCGCGGCGGGAACGCTGGCCGTGGCCGCGCCGGTCGGCGTCGTCTGGTGGTTCGCCGTCGTCAACCTGCTCTGGGTCGTGATCGTCTCCGCCGCCCTGTGGGGCGTCGCCGTCTGGTCCGGCAAGTTCGCCCTCAGCAGCACCAAGTCGCACCAGATGCATGTCCCCGAGCACCGCGTCCCCGCCCCCATGCGCCCCTTCCTCATCATGAACCCCAAGTCCGGTGGCGGAAAGGTCGAACGCTTCCGGCTGAAGGAGCGCGCCGAACGGCTCGGCGCCACCGTCCACCTGCTCGACCCCGCGCGCCACGAGGACGTCGCCGTCCTGGCCCGCGACGCCGTCAGGAACGGCGCCGATCTCCTCGGCGTCGCCGGCGGCGACGGCACCCAGGCCCAGGTCGCCGCCATCGCCGCCGCGTACGACGTCCCGCTGCTCGTCATCTCCGCCGGCACCCGCAACCACTTCGCCATGGACCTCGGCCTCGACCGCGACAATCCCGCCGCCTGCCTCGACGCCCTCACCGACAAGGGCGTCGAACTCCACGTCGACCTCGGCTACGCCAGCGGCCACCCCTTCGTCAACAACGCCTCGTTCGGCGCGTACGCGGCCGTCGTGCAGAGCCCCGCCTACCGCGACGACAAGGTCCGCACCACCCTGGAACTGCTGCCCGAACTGCTCACGCACCAGCGGGGCCCACGGCTCACGGCCCGCATCGGGGACGCCGTCATCGACGCGCCCCAGGCCGTCCTCGTCAGCAACAACGTCTACCGCAGCGACGACCTCGTCGGCCTCGGCCGCCGCGAACGGCTGGACGCCGGGGTGCTCGGCGTCGTCGGCATCCGCGTCGACAGCGCCGCCGAGGCCGCCGGACTGGTCCTCGGCCCGAACGCCCCCGGCCTGAGCCTCCTCGTCGCCGACGAGATCGTCGTCGAGGCCGACCGGCCGGAGATCGAGGTCGGCGTCGACGGCGAGGCGCTCGTCCTGCCCACCCCCGTCCACTGCCGGGTCTCGCCGAAGGCCGTCCGCGTCCGGGTGCCCCGTGACCGCCCGGGCGTCCCCGAGCCCAAACCGCCGCTGGACTGGCGCCGGTTGCGCAAACTCGCCGCCGCCGTCGGCCGTACCGCCCTGCCCAAGCACCGCGAACGGTACGGCTGGGCCCATGAGTTGTGGAACCGGCGGCGTTAGCACCGCCGGTCCGCCGGATCCGCGTCGACAAGTTCCGCCCCCGCACGGTACTGATGGGGCATGAGCGACGAGGGCGAGCATCCGCGCGACGAACTCCCGTCCGGTGTCAGGACGTACCGGGCCACCGGGCGTCCGGCCACCGGGCGTCTGGTCGGCGGCCGTTACCGTCTCGCGGAACGCGTCGGATCGGGCGGCATGGGCACCGTGTGGAGGGCGGTCGACGAACTCGTCGACCGCGAAGTCGCCGTCAAGCAGCCCAGGCTGCCCGGTGACCCGCACGCCCTGAACAGCCCTGACGGCCCCGACAGTGCGGACGACCCGGACGGGGGGCCCGACGGCCCGGAGCACGACGCCCGCCGGCGGGCCGCCAACCGGCTCTACCGCGAGGCCCGCGCCGCCGCCCGCGTCGACCACCCGTCCGCCGTCACCATCCACGACGTCGTGGTCGAGGACGGGGCCCCGTGGATCGTCATGGAGTTGGTCCGGGGCGAGTCGCTCCACGAGGTGCTCAAGCGAGGCGCCCTCACCCCCGTGGAGTCCGCACGCATCGGCCTCGCCGTCGTCGGCGCGCTGCACGCCGCGCACGGCGTCGGCATCGTGCACCGGGACGTCAAACCCGCCAACGTCCTCCTCGGGCCGCACGGCCAGGTCGTCCTCACCGACTTCGGCATCGCCCACGTCCAGGGCGAGGAATCGCTCACTGTGACAGGGGAGTTCGTCGGATCGCTCGAATGCGTCGCCCCCGAGCGGATGGCCGGTCCCGGAGCCGCCGGCCCGCCCTCCGACCTCTGGTCGCTCGGCGTCCTCCTCTACGCCGCCGTCGAGGGCTGGTCCCCCTTCCGCCGCACCACCCTGGAGTCCACGCTCGCCGCGATCCTCGCCGCCGAGCCCCCCGAGCCGGAGCGGGCGGGACCCCTCGGCCCCCTGCTCGTACGGCTGCTGGCCAAGGACCCGGCGCTGCGCCCGGACGCCGAGGAGACCGCCCGGTTCCTGCGCGACGTGGCGGAGGACCGGACACCCGAGACCCAGACCCCGTCGGGGTTGCGTGAGTTGGGCGAGGACGCGGGGACGTTACGGCTCGGCGGAAAGCCGCACGGTGCCGCCGTGGCGGAGTCAGAGCCCGCGAGCGTACGGGATGTGGGGTCCGGGGCCGTACGGCGTGCGGAGCGCGAGGCCGTACGGGATGAGGAGACCCACGGCGCTCAGGAAACCGAGGTCGTGCGGTCCGGGACCGTGCGCCCCCGGGGCAGGGCGCGTGCCGGCCGCCTCGCCGTCGCGACCGCCGCCGGGCTCCTGCTGGCCGGTGGGGGAGCCTGGGCCGGGGTCGCGTTCGACACGGGCGACGATGTCACCGAGGTCGCCGAGCCCAAGGTCGGGTGGGTGGACGCCCGTGTCGCGTCCCCCAGTCCCGGCGCCACCCCCGGCGCCACCTCCGGCACCCGCTGGGTGGCCCACCGCGAGGAGGCCATGGACGCCGTCCTCACCCTCCCCGGGCCCTACGAACGGATCCGCGCGGAGGGCGGCGACGGCGAGCAGCCCCGTGCGGTCACCTACGGGGGCGAGAAGGTCGTCCGGGTGCGGCTGACGCAGTGGGACGAGGCGCCCGCCTCACCCATGGAACAGGCCAAGGACTCCACGGACATCGTGGCGGGCGACGTGAAGTCGACCGCCAACTACACCACCACGAGCTTCCACGACCAGGAGGCCGTCCTCGCCGACACCACCCACTACCTGGACGGCACCCCCACCCGCGTCCTGGAACTGATCGTCCGCACCGACGACGACCGGATGTACGAACTGCGGGTGGACATGCCGAAGGGCACGGCGGACGAGAAGAAGGGCACGGCCGTCTTCAAGGGCGCGCGGGAGCGACTGGAGATCGGACCGTAGGCCGCCATCGGGCACAGGAGTGATCGACGCCGCATTCGCGACCGTACGGTACCGCCCGCGGCCCTGATCAGCCACTTCGTTGCCAGCGATCACTGGCGTGGTGTGTGCGCCCGGTGAAACCCTGTTACCGCCGGGTACCCAAAGTCGTACGGTCCGGAATACCCTGCGCGTCATGACGGACTCGCAGGCCCCCGAAAAGACCGGCACGACCTCCACGGGAACGACCGGCACGGCACGGACGACCGGCACCAACCCCCTCGCGGCAGCCCCGCAGGGCGCCCGTACCGCCGCCGACGTGGTCACTCCCGAACTGGTCGCCCAGCTCACCAAGGGCGTGGTCGGCTCCGGCCGCACCGCCAACCACACGCCGTTCACCGGCGAGAAGCTCGCCGACCTGCCGGAGTCCACCCCCGAGGACGTGGAGCAGGCCTACGCGACGGCCCGCGCCGCCCAGGCCGTCTGGGCGCAGCGGCCCGTGCGGGAGCGAGCCGCCGTCCTCCTCCGCTTCCACGACCTGGTCCTCGAACGCCAGGCCGAGGTGCTCGACCTCATCCAGCTGGAGACCGGCAAGGCCCGCCTCCACGCCCACGAGGAGGTCCAGGCCGTCGCGGTCGCCGCCCGTCACTACGGCCGCAAGGCCCCCTTCTACCTCAAGCCGAAGCGGCACACCGGCGCCGTCCCGACCCTCACCAAGGTCACCGAACTCCGCCACCCGCGCGGCGTGATCGGCCAGATCGCCCCCTGGAACTACCCCCTCGAACTCTCCGTCGGCGACGCGATCCCCGCCTTCGTCGCGGGCAACGCCGTCGTGATGAAGCCCGACACGGAGACCTGCCTGACCGCCCTGTGGGCCCGTGACCTCCTCATCGAGGCCGGCCTGCCCGCCGAGGTCTTCCAGGTCGTCCTCGGCGAGGGCCCCGTCATAGGCCCCGAGGTCGTCAAGCACGCCGACTACGTCTCCTTCACCGGTTCCACCCGCACCGGCCGCGAGGTCGCGCAGGGCGCCGCCGCCCGGCTCGTCGGCGTCTCCCTCGAACTCGGCGGCAAGAACGCCATGCTCGTCCTGGAGGACGCCGACATAGAGAAGGCGGCGGCGGGCGCCGTCCGCGCCTGCTTCTCCTCCGCCGGCCAACTCTGCATCTCCATCGAGCGGTTGTACGTCCACGAGTCCATCGCCGACGCCTTCCTGGAGCGCTTCGCCGCCCGTACGAAGGCCATGCGCCTCGGCAGGTCCCTCGCGTACGGCGCCGAGATGGGCTCCCTCGTCGGCGAACGCCAGCTGGAGACCGTCACCCGGCACGTCGACGAGGCCGTGGAGAAGGGCGCGAAGGTCGTCGCGGGCGGCGTGGCCCGCCCCGACATCGGCCCCTACTTCTACGAGCCGACCATCCTCGACGGCGTCACGGAACCCATGTCGGTCTGCACGGAGGAGACCTTCGGCCCGGTCGTCTCCGTCTACCGCTTCAAGGACGAGGACGAGGCCGTCGCGGAGGCCAACTCCACCGCGTACGGCCTCAACGCCTCCGTCTGGACCAAGGACGGCCGCCGCGGCCGCGAGGTCGCCTCCCGCGTCCGCGCCGGCACGGTCAACGTCAACGAGGGCTACGCCTCCGCCTACGGCTCCGTCCAGTCGCCGATGGGCGGCATGAAGGACTCCGGCCTCGGCCGTCGCCACGGCTCCGAAGGCATCCTCAAGTACACGGAGGCCCAGACGGTGGCCCATCAGCGCCTCCTGCCCATGGCCCCGTCCTTCGGCATGGACGACGAGAAGTACGCCCAGTTCATGAGCCGCAGCCTGCGGGCGATGAAGGCACTGAGGCTGCGCTAGGACTCCCAGGACTCTCAGGTGCGCGGGGCCGTGTCGACCGCGGCCCCGCCACATGAGCGCGAACAACCACACAGACGGCCCGCACGGACACTCGACGAGGAGCAAACGTGCCTCAAGACGCTTACGACTACGACGTCATCGTCGTGGGCTCCGGCTTCGGCGGCAGCGTGACCGCCCTGCGCCTGACCGAGAAGGGCTACCAGGTCGGAGTCCTGGAGGCGGGCCGCCGCTTCACCCGCGAAACCCTCCCCAAGAACTCCTGGGACCTCAAGAACTACCTCTGGGCCCCCGCCCTCGGCATGTACGGGATCCAGCGCATCCACCTCCTCGGCAACGTCATGGTGCTGGCCGGGGCCGGCGTGGGAGGCGGCTCCCTCAACTACGCCAACACCCTCTACGTACCGCCGAAACCGTTCTTCGAGGACCCGCAGTGGAAGGACATCACCGACTGGCAGGAGGAGCTGAAGCCGTACTACGACCAGGCCCGCCGCATGCTCGGCGTACGGCTCAACCCGACGATGACCCCCTCGGACGTGCACCTGAAGGCCGCCGCCGAGCGGATGGGCGTCGGCGACAGCTTCCACCTCGCCCCGGTGGGCGTCTTCTTCGGTGACGGTGAGGACGCCGACGGCAAGACGAAGGCCGCCCCCGGCGACCAGGCGGAGGACCCCTACTTCGGCGGTGCGGGCCCCGCCCGCACGGCCTGCACCGAGTGCGGCGAGTGCATGACCGGCTGCCGCCACGGCGCGAAGAACACCCTCAACGAGAACTACCTCCACCTCGCCGAGAAGGCGGGCGCGGTCGTCCACCCGATGACGACGGTCGTGGCCGTGACGGAGGACTCACAGGGCGGCTACGCCGTGACGACCCTCCCGACCGACAACCGCAGGAAGGGCGAGAGCCGGGTGCTCAGGGCCCGCCGTGTCGTCCTCGCGGCCGGCACCTACGGCACCCAGACCCTCCTGCACCGGATGAAGGCGAACGGCCAACTCCCGCACCTCTCGGACCGCCTGGGCATGCTGACCCGCACCAACTCCGAAGCGCTGGTCGGCGCCCAGACCGACAACCGCCGCTACCGCAAGGCGCACGGCGTGCCGGAGGTCGACTTCACCCGGGGCGTGGCGATCACCTCCTCCATCCACCCCGACGCGAACACCCATATCGAGCCGGTCCGCTACGGCAAGGGCTCCAACGCGATGGGCGGCCTGTCGATCCTCCAGGTCCCGTACGCGGGTCGCACCGCGTCGGGCACCACCCGCGTCCTCGGCTGGCTGGGGTACGCGGCCAGACACCCGCTGCTGGTGGCCCGTTCGCTCTCCAACCGCCGCTGGTCGGAGCGGACCATCATCGGCCTGGTGATGCAGTCCCTGGACAACTCGTTGTCGACGCATCTGAAGCCGAAGGGGCTGGGCAAGGGTCTGTTGACGGCTCGTCAGGGCCATGGCGCGCCCAACCCCAAGCAGATCGAGGCCGCTTCGCAGGCCGCCTCCACCATCGCCGCCGAGATCAACGGCTTCGCCGGCAGCAACGTGGGCGAGCTGATGGGCACCCCGCTCACCGCGCACTTCCTCGGCGGTTGCCCCATCGGCGCCACCGCGGACGACGGCGTGATCGACCCGTACCACCGCCTCTACGGCCACCCCGGCATCTCCGTCGTCGACGGCGCCGCCGTCTCCGCGAACCTGGGCGTCAACCCGTCCCTGACCATCACGGCGCAGGCCGAGCGGGCGATGTCGTACTGGCCCAACAACGGCGAGCCGGACCGGCGCCCGGCTCCCGGCGAGGCCTACGAGCGCCTCGCCCCCGTGCAGCCCCTGCACCCGGCGGTCCCGGCGGACGCGTTCGGCGCGCTCCGGCTGCCGCTGGTGCCGGTACCGACGGTGCCGCCGAAGAAGTAGTCACGGCGGACGAAGCCGGCACGCGACGGAAGAGTTACGGAGAAGGACCCGCACCCCCCTCCGAGCGCGGGTTCTTCTCTCGTGTGCCAGGTGTGACTGGTGAGTGGTGAGAAGGGTTGCCCTCGCGATGACAGTTTTTTCGTGTGATGCGAGTCACATGCAAAGAGGGCGGGAGTGGCACAACCGATTGACGCGCCTCGCGGTCACATACATGTTCGATGGGGCCTGTGGGGCCCCTGTGAAGCATGAAACGAAAGTCGTGAGGGTGGGGGACATGAAGTCGACGATGTCGCGGGTGGCGGTGGCCGTCTCGGTTGTGGCCACGCTGGGATTGACCGCGGCGTGCGGTGGCGGCGGCGACGAGGACAAGGCGGACACGAAGCCGTCGGCCGCCGGCAGCGCCTCGGCCGCCGAGGACGCGAAGAACGGGGAGGACGGCGCCGGGAAGGCCGCGTTGACCGAGGCGCAGCTGAAGGAGGCGGCCCTCGCGAAGGGGGACGTGAAGGGCTACACGATCTCCGACATGCCGGCGGACGACATGCCCGCCGAGACCGTGCCCGCGAAGCCGGCCGCCTGCCAGCCCCTCGCGAACATGTTCTTCTTCACCTCCGACCCGCAGGCGCAGGCCCGTACCGGACGCCGGGTCACCTCGGTGGACGAGCTCTCCGCCAGCGTCCTCGCCCTGGCCCTCGCCGCGCACGAGCAGAGCGACGCCGAGAAGGTGATGGCCGACCTCCGCAAGGCGACGGAGAGCTGCGACGGGTACGAGCAGGTCGGCAACAAGTACACCGACATCGAGACGCTCGCCGCCCCCGAGCACGGCGACGAGGCTGTCGCGTACAAGCTGAAGGGCGACATCGAGGGCGCGAAGATCCCGATGTCCTTCACGGTGGTGCGCAGCGGCTCGACGCTCATCGCGTTCTCCTCGATGAACATGCTCGACGCGGACAAGGCCGAGGTGCCCGCCGAAGTCCTGGACGCGCAGGTCGCGAAGCTGGAGAAGGTCGCCGGCTGACCGGTCACGACGTGACGAAGGGCCCCGCGGTGACGACTCGGTCACCGCGGGGCCCTTCCGCGTCGGCGCCGACGTCAGGGCGGCGCCCGGAACCGGGATCCGGTGGGGGTGAGTGATCTGCTCCGCGTCGTGAAGGGGGCGACGGGCTCCGTATCCGTCACGCCCACCCCGGAACAGTTCCGCCGGTCGGCCCCGGGCGTCCCCGGAGCCGGCCGTTCTCTTGAGTGACCGGGCTGCTGTCCCCTGCCGTCCGGTCACCACCCTGGAGCGAGGTCCCACGGCGCACGGCACGATCCGGACGCCTCATCGCTCCAGCGGAGCCACGCGTGGTTCTTCCGTGCCCGCACCTGGCTGGCACGGACACCGACACCAACGAAGCGTGCCGTCCGACGGTCACGCGCCGTACGGGTGAGAGGGCAGCCGTACGTACGTGCGCCGGCCGTGCGCGCCGGTCAGATGCGGCCCCGGCACAGCTCCAGCAGAGTCATGGCCAGCGCGGTGCCCGGCTTGCCGAGGGCGTCCCTGTAGTGGGCCAGGATCTCCATCTCCCGCGACAGGTTCACGCGCCTGCCGCCGGACTCGATCCGTGCCTCCTGGATCACGGCGGAGACCGCCACGCGTTCCTGGATCAGGCCGATGATCCGGTCGTCCAGGGCGTCGATCCGTTCCCGGGCGCCGGTGATCACACCGGCCGCCTCGGAGGTGCGGGCGCCGGTCTTCTCGATGGAGGTGATGGTCATCTCTGGGCTCCTCGTCGGAAGTCGAAAGGACTCCCCGGAGCGGCAAGACCCGGAGAACGCCAGGCGCCCCGGACCTTGTCGGCCCGGGGCGCCTGGGGAAGTCGCTTGTCAGTGGCTCAAGCAGCACGACCATGGCAGCCGGTGGGCCCGGTGCCATAGGTAAAGACGAAGGTCGAGTGCGCAAGCATGCGCCCCAGTATGCCACGCCCCACCATGCCCCCTACCGACCGCCCGCGACCCTCCGCGCCGCAGTTCGGGGAGCCGGGGGTCGACGGGCAAAGCCCCCGGTGGCCCCACGTCACGAGCGCGCACCCCGGTAGACTCGGACCACACAGACCCCCGCCCGACCGCCGGAAGGCACCCCGTGTCATCAGCGAACCCCGCTGCCGCCGCTCCCGACACCGTCCTGGTCGTCGACTTCGGCGCCCAGTACGCCCAGCTCATCGCCCGACGGGTCCGCGAGGCCCGGGTCTACAGCGAGATCGTGCCGAGCACCATGCCGGTCGCGGAGATGCTCGCCAAGAACCCGGCGGCGATCATCCTCTCCGGCGGCCCCTCCTCGGTCTACGCCGAGGGCGCCCCCCGTCTCGACCGCGCGCTCTTCGAGGCCGGCGTCCCCGTCTTCGGCATGTGCTACGGCTTCCAGCTGATGGCCACCACCCTCGGCGGCACCGTCGACAACACCGGCGCCCGCGAGTACGGCCGTACGCCCCTCCACGTCGCCAAGTCCGGCAGCACCCTCTTCGAGGGCACCCCGGACGAGCAGTCGGTCTGGATGTCCCACGGCGACGCCTGCTCCGCCGCCCCCGAGGGCTTCACCGTCACGGCCTCCACCGACGTCGTCCCGGTCGCCGCCTTCGAGAACGACGAGAAGAAGCTGTACGGCGTCCAGTACCACCCGGAGGTCATGCACTCCACGCACGGCCAGCAGGTCCTGGAGCACTTCCTCTACCGCGGCGCGGGCATCACCCCCAGCTGGACCACCGGCAACGTCATCGAGGAGCAGGTCGAGGCCATCCGCGAGCTGGTCGGCGACAAGCGCGCCATCTGCGGCCTCTCCGGCGGCGTGGACTCCGCGGTCGCCGCGGCCCTCGTCCAGAAGGCCATCGGCTCCCAGCTGACCTGCGTCTACGTCGACCACGGCCTCATGCGCAAGAACGAGACCGAGCAGGTCGAGAAGGACTTCGTCGCCGCGACCGGCGTACAGCTGAAGGTCGTCGACGCGGAGGAGCGCTTCCTCAAGGCGCTGGCCGGGGTCTCCGACCCCGAGCAGAAGCGGAAGATCATCGGCCGCGAGTTCATCCGCGTCTTCGAGCAGGCCCAGGCGGAGATCATCGCCGACGAGGGCCCCGAGGTCGCGTTCCTCGTCCAGGGCACGCTCTACCCCGACGTGGTCGAGTCCGGCGGCGGCACCGGCACAGCCAACATCAAGTCCCACCACAACGTCGGCGGCCTGCCGGAAGACCTCGAATTCAAGCTGATCGAGCCGCTGCGCAAGCTCTTCAAGGACGAGGTCCGGATGGTCGGCCAGGAGCTGGGGCTCCCGGAGGAGATCGTCCAGCGCCAGCCGTTCCCGGGCCCCGGTCTGGGCATCCGGATCGTCGGCGAGGTCACCAAGGAACGCCTCGACCTGCTCCGCGAGGCCGACGCCATCGCCCGCGAGGAGCTGACGGCGGCCGGCCTCGACCGCGACATCTGGCAGTGCCCGGTGGTGCTGCTGGCGGACGTCCGGTCCGTCGGAGTCCAGGGCGACGGCCGCACCTACGGCCACCCGATCGTTCTCCGCCCGGTGTCCAGCGAGGACGCCATGACGGCCGACTGGTCCCGGCTGCCGTACGACGTCCTCGCGAAGATCTCCACCCGCATCACCAACGAGGTCGCCGACGTCAACCGGGTCGTCCTCGACGTGACGAGCAAGCCCCCGGGCACCATCGAGTGGGAGTGAGTCCCGCCGCGACCGGCGTGAAGGGGCTCAGGTCCGTTTGAGGGTCCGCACCGGCTCTCCGGGCTTCCAGACCTGGACGACCAGGTACTTGTCGTCCTCGACGTAGGTCCGCACGACCTCCGTCAGCTCGGTGCGGAAGAGGTGGAACGGCTCCGGCGGTTCCACCTCTTCGCCGTACGCGGCCTTCACCGCGGGGTCGTCGACCTCGATCGCCCGGCCGCTCACCCGTACGTCACCGCCGCCCATCTCCGTGCCCGGCCCCGGATTGGCCTGCAACGCGAAGCGAGGGTCGTGGCGCAGATCGAGCGCCTTGCGCGAGTCCGGCATCATCCCCAGCCACAGCTCCCCGTTCACGAACCGGACCTCCAGCCCGGTCGTACGCGGCGAGCCGTCCCTGCGGAGGGTGGCGAGGACGTGATGGGTGAAGGCGCCGAAGCGCGCCTCGACCGTCTGGGCGAGCTCGGGTTCGGCGGCGACGAAGGCGCCCCAGTTCGAAAGATTCTCCGGCATACGTCGAGTCTCACGCGGATACCCGACAACCACTGTCTGGTTACCCCGAGCGACGTACGACGACGGTTCGACCCGAGCGAACGGTGTGCCGTGTGGCGCGCTTCCGTGACTTGCGTAACGGTTGCGCACTCTCTTCACTGGACGGACCTGTTCTCCGTGGGGGACCGACGGTAACTTCCGCTTCGTAAAGGAAGTCACTCTGGAGGACACATGCACGGGCCCACACCGCCCCTGCCCCTACCCACCGACCAGCTCCGGTTCGCCATGCCGCCGATGCACGAGTCGGCGGAGGACGAGCGGCGGCACCGCAAGGAACGGCTGGCCGGGGCTCTGCGGATCTTCGGGCGCATGGGGTTCGAGGAGGGGGTCTCGGGACACATCACCGCACGCGACCCGGAGTTCAGCGACTGCTTCTGGGTCAATCCGTTCGGGATGCCCTTCAAGCACGTCACGGTGAGTGACCTGGTCCTCGCCAACCAGGACGGTCAGGTGATCGAGGGCCGCTACCACGTGAACCAGGCCGCGTTCACCGTCCACGCCCAGGTGCACGCCGCCCGCCCCGACGTCGTCGCCGTCGCCCACTGTCACTCCGTGCACGGCCGCGCCCTGTCCGCCCTCGGCGAGCTGCTCGACCCGATCAGCCAGGAGTCCTGTGCCTTCTACGAGGACCAGGCCCTCTACGACCACTACACGGGCGTCGCCGTGGACGCGGACGAGGGCCGCCGCATCGCCGCGGTCCTCGGCAGCCGCAAGGCCCTGGTGCTGCGCAACCACGGTCTGCTGACGGTCGGAGACTCGGTCGACGCGGCTGCCTGGTGGTTCCTGTCCATGGAACGCTCGGCACAGGTGCAGCTCACCGCCAAGGCGGCGGGACGGCCCCTGCTCATCGACCACCGGCTGGCCGTCGCGACACGGGAACAGGCGGGCGGCGACCTGGTGGCCTGGATCAACTACCAGCCGCTGTGGCAGGACATCAGCCGCAGCGAGCCGGACCTCCTGAGTTGAGGACAGCCCGCCCGGAGGAGCCCGGGGCCGTGCCGGTCCGCGGCTCCGCCGCGTGGGCGCGACCGGCCGCGGATCACCGGCGGACGCCGGACGCGGGTGGTGGGACGGCGCCCACGCGGGGGCCCTCAGAAGTCGCGCAGCACCGCCGCCTTCGTGGCCGCGAACTCCTCGTCCGTGAGGACGCCGTCGCGGTGCAGTTCACCGATTTCGCGGAGCCGGCGGAGGAGGGTGTCGTGGTGGTCGGGGTCCGGAGGCCGGGTCGTGACGGTCCCGTCCGGTCCCGACCGGTCCGCATGGTCGTCCGCCCGTGTCGACGGATGGGGGAGCCGCGCCGTGACCGCCGTCGCGACGAGGGCCGTGAGCAGGTCGCGCCGCGTACTGCCCCACAGGTCGAGGGCGAACGGGTCCCGCTCCGGCGGCAGCTTCGAGAACACGGTCTCGCGCGTCACGAACCGCAGGAAACCGTCCTCGTAACCGGAGTTGGGCAGCCACTCGACCCGCACCAGTTCTCCGACGTCGATGATCCGCGGCCCGGTCGCGCGCTTGACCCGATCGGAGGTGTCGTTCCAGTCGATCCGGACCCGCGTCCCGTCGAACGACACCGTGCCGTCACTGGAGCGCACCGACACCGGCACGGGCGGACCCGGCAGGAGATAGGCGCTCGCGGGCTCCTTCGGCGTCTGCTCCAGCAGCATCGACTGCCGTATCTCCTCGGCCACGTACTCGGCGATCCCCGACCGGTCGAGATCGACGGTCAGCCGGTACGGGTCGGCCGCGTCCGGCAGTCGTCCGCCCGTGGCCTGCAGCAGTGGATCACTGCCCTCACGCAGCCGCAACCGCAGCCGTCCGCGCTTGCGTTCGGGCTCGTAGACGACACCGGCCACCGCATCCAGGGGCACCGCGATCTCCCCGTACGTCTGCCGGAACAGCGCCACGGAACGGTGCAGGCCCGGCGTGATCCTGACCGTGCCGCCGTCGAAGGCCCAGACGCCGTCGCGCTGGATGATCTCGGCCATAGGAGGATTCTCCCAGCCGGGTCAACACGAGCACCCGCACTTCACCCCGCGCCTCCCACGCGCGGAGTGGCCCCGCAGAATGCGGGCCGTGTTCCATACGGCACAATTCGCTGTCATCGCAGGGCAGTTGTACGGCCGCACGGCTGTGGTAGTGAGCGGACGTACGTACGACACCGCGCGACGGCGGTATCGGCTCGACAGGAACAGCAGCGCAAGGGCGGCCGTCGTCGCTCTCGCGGCTGAAGCGGTGACAGCAGTGCTGGCAGATGGCAATGACGGTGGCGGCGAATGCCGAAATGTGCGGACGTGGGCGCGAGGCGCACACGGACGTCGGCGCGGGAAGGCGGGCTCGGGCGTGGCGGTGCAGGAGGCGAGAGGGGGCATGGGCGTGGGCGCCCATGAAGGCGGGTGCACGTGCGGGGACTGTCCGCACGGGGCGCGCGCGGGACACCGGCGCGCGGTCGCCGAGTTCCTGTCGAAGCGGGAGGAGTTCGCGTCGGGGCAGGGACTGCCGGCGGCCGTGGCGCACTCCGCGTCCGCCTCCCGCCAGTGGGTCTCCGACGAACTCACCCAGTCCGCGGCCCTCGTCGCCGAACGCGGCCGGGTCGAGGGCGAGGCGTGGCTGTCCCGCCTGTGGCTGCGCACGGCGATCGTGGTCTGGGCCGCCGTCGTCACCCTCCTTCTCGTCCAGTCCCTCACCGCGATCGGCGCGGGCTGGACGGTCGCCCGCACCGCCGGTCTGCTCGCCGCCCTGCTGGTGGCCGCGTCGCTGACGGGCGCCGGATATCTGCACCGGGCGCGCGGCGGTGCCCTCGCACCGGTCATCGGCGAGGACAACCGCCTCTCCACCTCCCGTGCGATCGCGGCCGGTTGGGTCCTCTTCGTCGTCTTCGCGGTCCTCGTCCTCGTCGGCCGCCTCGCCGCGGCCTCCGACCACCGCGAACGCGACGCCCTCATCGCCGGCCTCGACCTCGCCCGCGGCGCCGGCATCGTGACCGTCCTCGCCGTCGTCTGCGGCATCGCCGTCCTGGTCCGCCGCGTGGTCGGCCTCCGTGTCCTCGCCCAACGCCTCCAGAAGGTCCGCGCCCACCGCCCCCGCGCCGCCGACCTCCTCACCGACGACTCCGGCCGCGGCAGCTTCACCGACATCCAGTACGTGACCATCTGCACCGTCGCCCTCGCCTTCGCGGCGGTCCGCCTCGCCCGCCGCCCCGACCAACTCCCCGACCTCCCCTGGGGCCTGGCCCTCCTCGTCCTGGTCTCGGCGGCCACCTACGTCGCCGGCAAATACGCCGAGGGCGGCCGCCCCGTCATCCTCTCCGTCGTCCGCGCCCGCGAGGCCGGCGACCTCGACGCCCCCATCCGCAACGGCGACGACATCGAGATCCGCGGCTCGGGTTTCGTCCCACCCGGCGCCCAGACCGCCGACCACCTCTCCCGCATGGTCGTCCGCATCGGCCCCGTCCACGTCCACGTCCCCCTCGTCCCCGTACCGGGCGGCTTCAGCAACCCCACCGACGCCGTCCTCACCGCCCCCGTCCCCGCCGACGTCGAACCCGGCAAGGTCGAAGTCCAGGTCGTGACAGCGGCCGGCCTGGAAACCAACCGCTACACCATCGAGGTCTCGGCGGACTGACCGACTGCCGGCTGGTGGGGGCTGGGAGAGCGGACTGATCAATTGCCGGCTGGTGGGGCTTGGGAGTGCGGGGTGACTGCCGGTTGGTGGGGTGGGGGCGCGGCTGACCAGCTGCCGGTCGGTGGGGCTTGGGAGTGCGGACCGACCAACTGTTGGCTGGTGGGGTCCGGGTGTGCGGGGTGACTGTTGTGGGGTTCGGAGTGCGGACTGAGTGCTGATTGGTGGGTTTCCGAAACCGGGGCGATCATCGGGTGGTCGGGGCTCGGGACCAGTCTCTGTCGGCTGGTCCAGCACGGGAAACGGGACGACCGCGACCGGTGATGGCGGGGCATGACGGGCAGCCGTCGGCCGGTGGCGGTCCGGAGGGCGCCGTACCCTGGCCCGCTTCTGAGCCCGCCCCCGTCATGGATGCGGCGGAGGCGCGCACCCGCGGGCGGGTTGAAGGGGCGCAGCACCTGGGACTGGACGGGTAAGGGCGGCGGGGGCGAGAAAGGCACCCGGGACCACACCCCGCTGCCCGACAAGACACCCCGACCCGGAAAAACACGCCCGAACCATTGAGCACCCCCACCCCTCTGACCGTATCGTCTGTTGAGGGGTCAACGGCACGGCGGACAAGAGGCGGCGCAGACCATGGCTCACGACATTCGCTCGGACTCCCACACTCCCCATTTCGACGGCAGCCCCGACTGGCGGGACACCGCCACCCGCTACGCCCTCCTGCCCCTACGCCTCTTCCTCGCCGTCACCTTCATCTACGCCGGCCTGGACAAACTCACCGACAGCGCGTTCATGGCGGAGTCCGGCTCCGGCTCCATCGGCGACATGATGAGCGCCGCCCGAGACTCCTCCGCCATCCCAGCCATGATCGACATGGCCCTGAACAACCCCGTCGGCTTCGGCTACGCCATCGCCATCGGCGAACTCGCCGTCGGTATCGGCACCCTCCTCGGCCTCTTCACCCGCCTGGCCGCCTTCGGCGGAGCCCTGATCTCCCTCAGCCTCTGGCTCACGGTCAGCTGGTCGGCATCCCCGTACTACTACGGCAACGACCTCCCCTATTTCATGGCGTGGATCCCGCTGATCCTCGCCGGTGCACCGGTCCTCTCCGTGGACGCCGCCATCCGTTCCCGTCGCCGGGGCGGCACCAGCAGGCACCGCGCGGGCGCCTACCACTGAGCCCCCAAGGGCCCGCCACAGCAGGCCCGCACGCTGCGCTCACCACCACGGCTCGGCCGGCCCACATGCTCGCCCGCACCCATCACAGCTCAGCCAGTGCGCACCTGCCACGACCCGGGCGACCGAGCTGACCCCGCCCGCTCTCCGCCGCGCCCACCGGTTCTCAGCCGTGCCCGTCCCTACTCGCCGCTCCCGGACCTCGCTTCCGTGGGCCCCGCAGGGACTCCCGGCCCCGACACCCCCGTCCGCCCCGCGCCCCGCCGCCCTCGTATCGCATGGTCCAGAGAAGCCACCGCCCCCGCGATACACAGCCCCCCGACCACGAGCGGTATCACCACGAACCAGGGGGCCTGCCAGGCGTCTCCCGCATCGCCGAGGTACACGACACCGGCGGCGGTGACGAAGAGGCCGGCGACGAGCTTCCCCGGCCGGAACTCATGCCGCAGCACGGGCCACCTCCGCCTGTCCCAGACCGACTTCGAGATCGATGACGAGCGTCCCCCCGCTGCCCGAGCCCTTCTCCGGGACCAGCGTCAGCCGGTCGCTCTTGTCCGGTGCCACGTCCACGTCCTCCTTGTCGTCACCCGGCAACTGGATGTCACCCAGGCCCACTTCGATGTCGAGCCGCACCGTGACGTCCGGTGGAACCACCACCTTCACCTTGCCCGCGCCCACCTCCACACTCGTGCTCAGCGACTCTCCCTTCGGTATGTCCACCTCGGACAGGTCGAGCGTGCCCACGCCGGTCCCCAGCTCGTACCGGGCCGCGACGCTCTCCGCGCTCCTTGGTGTCCACTCCGTACGGGCCCAGTCGGTGGTGATGTTCGACGGCAGCGCCGCCGTGCCTGCCAGCAGCCCTGCCGTGACCACGGCCAGGAAGACCGAACCCGCTCCCGTCCGGCCGAGGAAGGCGCTGAGGGCTATGCCCAGACCGAACACGATCAGCGCGCCGGCCAGACCGGTCTGCAGGCTGGCGGCCAGGCTGCGGTCCCCCCAGGTGGTGCCGGTACCGACGCCGCCGGCCAGCAGCGCGAGCAGGAAGATCCAGCCGCCGATCCAGCGCGGCCCCCGCGGCTTCGGCGGACGCGCGATGCGTATGTCCTGGCGGGTGGGCCTCATGCCCTGGGCGATGTTGATCGCCGCGGCTACGTCCCGGTCGCGGGTCTCCCACGGGCCCCACAGATAGCCCGTGCCGCCGACGTGGCTTCCGTCCTTGACTATGGGGTCCCGCCACCACGAGGGGTAGGCGGATGCCACGGGGGGCGCCTGGGCCTCCGGCGGGGCATCGGCCACCGCCTGGGCGGCCAGCGGATCGGGGTCGGGGGCGCCGCGGTGCTGCGACCAGTACCCCGCGCCGGCCAGGAGCAGGGAGACGACCACCGAGAAGGCCAGGACGGTGGTGTTGCTCAGCATGGTGAGGAAGACGCCGCAGCCGACCAGCGCGAAGAGCACGGCCGTGAGGGCCTGGCCGTCGACCCGGCCGGTGAGCAGCTTGCGTACCTCGTTCTCCTCCTCGTCGTCGTAAGCCACGAACAACCAGGCGAAGCCGTAGAAGATGAGGCCGAGGCCCCCGGTGAGGGAGAGGACCGCCAGCACCACGCGGAAGATCACCGGATCCATGTCGCACTGCCGCCCGAGCCCGGCACAGACACCGCCCAGCATCTTGTACCGCCGGTCGCGGCGGAACCTGTGCGGGGCGGCGGGGGCACCGGCCGGATCTTCGGAGCCCATGGCGTCCGATCCATCCGCGCGTGCTCCCGCGTCCGCCTGCGGGCCCGTGCCCGTGCCCACGCCCGCGCCCGCGTCCGTGTGCGATCGTGGGCCTGTCCGTGACCGTGCGTTCGTGCGGGGGACTGCCCCCGCGTCCTCGTGCGCGCGCGGCTCCTCCGACCCCGTACCCGGTGGAGGCAGGGCGTCCTGCGGCTCGGTGGCGGGCCGCGGGGAGTCCGGACCCGAGCCGGGGCCCGGCTCCGCTGCCGCGTGCTGGTGATCCGTCATGCGTCCATCGTGACCGCACGGCCGGTCCGATGGCAGTCGGGACGACCCTGGTCGAACCCTGATATCCGCCGGGGGAAGTGTTCGATCACGCTTGCGTCGAAGATCAGGGGCGTCTCGGGGGTCGACCCTGATGCCTCGCTCCGCCATGCGTGTGAACATCGATGGCATGCCGGAAGCCGCAGCACTGCCAGTCGACACTCCGCGGCCCCCGCGCAAGCTCTACCGCAGCAGCGACGGACGCTGGCTCGGAGGCGTGGCGCGAGGGCTCGCCGGACATCTCGGCCTGCCTGTGACCTGGGTGCGGCTCGTGTTCGCCGGTCTCTTCCTGGCCGACGGCCTCGGCGCCCTCGTCTACGCGGCGTTCTGGTTCTTCGTCCCGCTCGGCGTGGGAGGCGTCGACAACCAGCGGCCCCCGGCCATCGCCACCGAGCCCTCACCCGACGGCCGCCGCAGACTCGTGGCCCGCAAACCCGACCGAGGGCAGATAGTCGCCCTCCTCCTCATGGTCGTCGTGGCCATGGTCTTCGTCGGCAATGTGAACCTCGGGGAGGGCGCCAGGGCGTATCTCTGGCCGACCGTGCTCGTCGCCGCCGGCGTCGCCCTGGTCTGGCGCCAGGCGGACAACGCGCGGCGGGCCCGCTGGGCCGAGGTCGGCCGTCGTCGGCGCACGATCACGCTGCTGCGCTCCGTGGCCGGTGTCCTGCTGGTCACCGCGGGAGTCTCGGGGATATTCGTCCTGCAGGGCTCGGCCGCCCACCTCGGCTCGGTCCTGCAGGCAGCGCTCGCGGTGCTCGTGGGCATAGCCCTGCTGGCCGGACCGTACCTCGTCCGTATGACCCAGGACCTCTCCGAGGAGCGCCTGATGCGCATCCGCGCACAGGAGCGCGCGGAGGTCGCGGCCCATGTGCACGACTCGGTGCTGCACACACTGACGCTGATACAGCGGAACGCGGACAACCCGAACGAGGTCCGCCGTCTCGCCCGCGCCCAGGAGCGCGACCTGCGGAACTGGCTGTACAAGCCCGAGGGCACGGGAAAGGACGAGGACGACGAGCCCGACACCCTCGCCGAGGCCGTACGGCGCAACGCGGCGGAGGTCGAGGACAAGCACGGCGTCCCCATAGAGGTGGTGGTCGTCGGCGACTGCCCCCTCGACGACGGACTGACCGCACAGATGCAGGCCGCGCGCGAGGCGATGGTGAACGCCGCCAAGTACGGTGGCGAGGGCGGCGCAGTGCAGGTCTTCGCCGAAGTCGAGGGAAGGACGGTCTTCGTGTCCGTCCGCGACCGCGGCCCAGGGTTCGACCTCGACGCGATACCCGCCGACCGCATGGGCGTCAGAGAATCGATCATCGGCCGCATGGAGCGCAACGGAGGCACGGCACGGCTCCGCGCCGTACCGGGTGGTGGCACGGAGGTCGAGCTGGAGATGGAGAGGGCGGAGACGACGTCATGAGTGACGCGAACGGGGCGAACGATCAGGCCGCACAGGGCGGTTCGGGGACGGCGCCGAGCGGGGGCCCGGGAGGTCCGGCCGCGCGGGGCACGGGTTCGGCCGAGGACAAGGCCGGCGAGCCCGGTCGGCAGGACACGCCCGACCAGTCCTCCACGCCGGGCGGCACCGCCGCATCCGGCGCACCCGTCGCACCCGCACCGTCCGGGCCCGGACGGCATGTCCGGGTGGTGCTGGTGGACGACCACCGCATGTTCCGCACAGGAGTGCGGGCCGAGATAGGGCAGACGGACCGTACGGGTGTGGAGGTGGTCGGGGAGGCCCCCGACGTCGATCAGGCGGTCTCGGTGATCACGAGTACGCGGCCCGAGGTGGTGCTCCTCGATGTGCACCTGCCCGGCGGCGGTGGGGTCGAAGTACTGCGCCGCTGTTCGGCGTTGATGGCGGACGCCGAGCAGCCCGTCCGCTTCCTCGCCCTGTCCGTGTCGGACGCGGCGGAGGACGTGATCGGGGTCATCCGGGGCGGCGCGCGCGGCTATGTCACCAAGACGATCACCGGCTCGGACCTGGTCGACTCCATCTTCCGGGTTCAGGAAGGCGACGCGGTCTTCTCTCCCCGTCTGGCCGGCTTCGTCCTCGACGCCTTCGCCTCGACCGACGCCCCACCTGTCGACGAGGACCTCGACCGGCTGACCCAGCGCGAGCGCGAGGTGCTGCGGCTCATCGCCCGCGGCTATGCGTACAAGGAGATCGCCAAGCAGCTCTACATCTCCGTGAAGACGGTGGAGTCCCATGTCTCCGCCGTCCTGCGGAAGCTGCAGCTCTCCAACCGCCACGAACTGACGAGGTGGGCGACGGCACGCCGCCTGGTGTGAGGTCGTAGGCACCGGCGCCGATGAGCCGGCCGTGCGGCTGCCGGTGACACGGGTGAGCGCGGGTGGCCGGGGCGGAGGGCGGGTTCGGCCGGGCCCGACGTGCCTCCCGGAGCCGGGACACCGCCCATCCGCCGCGCTCAGGGCCTCCAGCTCCTGGCCCCCGGCCCAGGCCACCCGGCTCCGGGCCCCCGCTCAGGCCACCCGCGTCGCCCCCGCGTACGGCATCTCGTCCAGAGGCGCCACGCGTACCGGGGCCGAGGGGTTGGGGGCGTGGATCATCTGGCCGTTGCCGATGTAGATGCCCACGTGGCTGATGCCGGAGTAGAAGAAGACCAGGTCTCCGGGGCGGAGTTCGGAGCGGGCGACGCGAGGGCCCGCGTTGATCTGGGAGTAGGTGGTGCGGGGGAGGGAGACACCGGCGGCGCGGTAGGCGGCCAGGGTGAGGCCGGAGCAGTCGAAGGCGTTGGGGCCGGTGGCGCCCCAGACGTAGGGGCTGCCGATCTTGGAGTAGGCGTACGAGACGGCCGCGGCGGCGCGGGAGTTGGGGGCGTCGGTCGTTGCGGAGGCGGGGGAGACCGGACCGGCGAGGCTGCGCTGGGCCGCGGTGGAGGAGCGTGAGGTGTGTCCCGTGGTGCCGCCCCGGGTGTCGAAGCGCGTGCGGTCCTCGGTGGTGAGTCGGCCGAGCAGTTGGCGGGCGTCGGTCAGCTTCGAGGTGACGGTCTTCTTGTGCCGCTTCAGTTCCGTCTGCCGGGTCTTGAGCGTGCCCAGTTCGACGCGGGCGGCTCCGCGCAGTCGTTCGATCTCCAGCAGCTGCTTCCGTACGCTCGCCACGTCCGCCGAGTGCCGGGTGCCGACACGCTCGGCGAGGGCGGCGCCGTCCAGGTACTCGTCGGGGTCGGCGGAGAGCGCGAGCTGCCAGGAGGGGTCGATGCCGCCACCCCGGTACTGCGCCGCTGCCAGCGAACCGAGTTCGTCCCGGGCCGAGTTGAGTCGTTCGGTGCGTCGGGCGGCCTGGTCGCGCAGTTCTTCGAGGTTCTCCTGCGCCTTGTCGGCCTTCTCCTTCGCGCCGTTGTACTTCTCGGTGGCGACCTCGGCCTCTTGGTACAGCTTGGCCACCTTCGCCTTGACCTGCTCAGGTGTGAGCTGGGGGTCGGCGTGCCCGGTACCGTCGAAACCGGTCGCGCTCGCGGCGCCCGCGAGGGCGATCGTCGCGGCCGTGCGGGCCGTATGGCCGCCGAGCGAGCGCTGTCTGGGCTTGCGGTGCGCTGCCACGTGGAGTCCACGTCCTCTCCGTACGACCGCCGTCCGCAGTACGAACATCGTCTGTCCGTACGGACCGCCTGGGGGGAGCGGTGACACGTCCGGCGGCGGCCCGCACAGGGGGAGCGGGACGCCGCCGGACCTTTCTCGGCGGTGGTGGCCGACTGCCGCCCCTGGCCGGGCGGCGGTGGGGAGCCGGTCACCTGAGGGAGGACGCTAAACCTGGCTGTGATGGCTCGGTAACGCGTTGTACGGAAGTGGCGTGCACCGACTGTGAGGTGACCGTATGTGACCGAGATCCTCGCCTGGCGTCGCCGACTTCACGCTGTGCGATGACCGATGCGGCGATTTCGGACCGGGCGGAGGGGGCGCGGTGCTATGGAGCGCATATATGCAAGATCATCAGGGGGTCGTTCGCCCGTCCCGTCCCACCCGCACCCGGTGCCCTACGGCCCTCGGGTGCCTCATTAGGCTCCGCGCATGGACGTACTCATCCACATCCTCGTCGCCCTCCACATCATCGGCATCGCCTCCCTCCTGGGTGGTTTCCTCACCCAGATGAAGGCCATGGGCCAGGGCACCGCCCGCTTCGTCCCCGCCATGCTGCACGGCGCCCTCGCCATGCTCGTCACCGGTGTCCTCCTCGTCGGCCTCAACCAGGCGGACGACCAGCCCGTCGACAACATCAAGATCGGCGTCAAGCTCGCCCTGCTGATCGTGATCCTCGGCCTGGTCTACGTGAAACGCGACGAGGAGACGGTGGAGAAGCCGCTCTTCGCCCTGGTGGGCGCGCTGACCACCGCGAACGTCTTCATCGCGGTGCTCTGGACCTGAAGGGATCCGTCCGTGTGAGTCCGTCCTGTCCGCGATGGCGAGGGGATGGCTGAGCCGGGACTCCCGGGACGGCGCCGACCGTGTGGACCGGCGCCCGCTGCCCCCGAGTTACGCGGGCCGCACCACGCTGTGGATCGAGGACTCCCCGTCGTAGAAGATCGACTCCTCGCGGACGTACGTGCCCGGCTTGGGAGCGTGGATCATCATGCCGTTGCCGATGTAGAGGCCGACGTGGCCGATGTTGTCGTAGAAGAAGACGAGGTCGCCCGGCTTGGCGTCGGCCAGGGAGACGGTGGTGCCCGCCTCGACCTGGTCGTAGGTGGTGCGCGGGAGGTCGACCCCGGCGGCCTTCCAGGCGGCCTGGGTGAGGCCGGAGCAGTCGTACGAGCCGGGGCCGGTGGCGCCCCAGACATACGGCTTGCCGATCTGCGCGCGGGCGAAGGCGAGGGCCTTGGTGGCCTTCGAGGCGTACGTGGAGTCCTCGACCGGGGCTGTGGTCCCGGTGGTGCCCGGCGACGTCTCCGTGCCGGTGGCGGTCCCTCCCTGGGCCTCCTGGGCCTCCTGGGTGCTCTGCGTCTCCGGGCTCGCCTGTGCCGCCTGCTGCCGCGCGAGCTCCTCCGCCTTGCGGTCGGCCTCCTCCTGCTCGCGCTGTTCGATCGCGGCGAGCCGGGCCTTCTCCGCGGCGGTGAGGGTGGAGAGCAGTTCGCGGGCCTCGGCGAGCTTCGCCTGGACCTTGGCCTTGCTGGTCTTGAGGGCGTTCTGCGACTCGGTGAGCTTCTCGAGGCTGTCGCTCGCCGTCCGGCGCTGCTCCGCCGCGTCGGCCTGCTCGGTGACGTACGCGTCGACGGCCACCTTCTGACGGTCCGTCAACCGGTCCATCAGCTGGTTCTGGTCGAAGTAGTCCTGCGGGTTGTCCGCCAGGAGCAGTGAGGCCTGGTCGGGGGTGGCCGCGCCGGTGCGGTACTGGGCCGCCGCGAACGAGCCCAGCTCCTCCCGCGCCTCGTTCAGCTTCTCCGTGCGCTGGGCGACGTCGTCGAGGAGGGTGTCGACCTTCTTCTTCTGCTTGGTCGTCCTCTCCTTGGCCGCGTTGTAGTTCTCGGTCGCCGACCCTGCCTGACGGTAGAGGTCGTCGACCTTCTTCTCGACCTCCTCCAGGCTCGGCCTGTCGTCGGCGGAGGGTGCGGCGGTGGCCGTCTGGGAGAGCAGAGCCACGGAGGTCAGGGCGGCCGTGGCGAGAGCGGGGGTGCGTATGCCCGCGCGCGTCCGGCCGGTCGGACGCGGCTTGCGGTGCGGCGCCATGGTGCGGCGTCTCCTTCCGTTGTCCGCCTACCGGGTTAGCTGTCGGGTTCGGGCGCAAGCTTCGGAAGGTTTGCCCTACGGCCCGTGCCGCGTGCGGCGTCGGGTCGATTCACCCCAGAGGTCGGTGGGTCCCCGGCTCCGGCGCCCAGGAGAGGCGTGCCGGACTCGGCGGAGGCCGTGCGGCCCGGCGACGTTCGCCGGTTGTGTCGTACGGCCCAAGAGAAGAAGCTAGCCAACTCGTGTGGCCCGTGTGAAGGTTGATGTTCGATATGCCCGATACGTTTTCGTGACCTTAGCCTCTTCCGCGCGATGGGCGGTACGCTCGATCGCTCACCGTCGTGAGGTGTGCGCGATGAGTGGTGCGTGCGGACTTCCCGGGGCGGCCCCTGGCTGTCAGTGGGGGCGCCTAGACTCGGAGAGCGATGAGCAGCCTCTTTGACGACAGCTTCCTGGCGGACCTCCAGGCCCCCCGTGGCCACGCGGAGGAGCCCCCGCCGCCGCCCGAGGACGATCACGTACCGGAGCCGCTTCCGGACGATCTGTTCGGCGGGAAGTTCGACGTACCACCGGACCGGGACGCCTACTACCGGGGCGGCGCCCCCCGCCCGGCCCTCGACGCGGCGGCCCTCCTGGACGGGCTGAACGAGAACCAGCGCGCGGCCGTCGTGCATGCCGGGTCCCCCCTGCTCATCGTCGCCGGTGCCGGCTCCGGCAAGACCCGGGTGCTCACCCACCGCATCGCCCACCTGCTCGGTGAGCGGCAGGTCCACCCGGGCCAGATCCTCGCGATCACCTTCACCAACAAGGCCGCCGGTGAGATGAAGGAGCGCGTCGAGCAGCTCGTCGGTCCGCGCGCGAACGCGATGTGGGTCATGACCTTCCACAGCGCCTGCGTCCGGATCCTGCGGCGCGAGTCGAAGAAGCTCGGCTTCACGTCCTCCTTCTCGATCTACGACGCCGCCGACAGCAAGCGGCTGATGGCGCTCGTCTGCCGTGATCTGGACCTCGACCCGAAGCGCTTCCCGCCCAAGTCCTTCAGCGCCAAGATCTCGAACCTGAAGAACGAGCTGATCGACGAGGAGGACTTCGCCGCCCAGGCCGCCGACGGCTTCGAGAAGACCCTCGCCCAGGCCTACGCGCTCTACCAGTCCCGCCTCCGCGAGGCGAACGCACTGGACTTCGACGACCTGATCATGACGACGGTCAATCTGCTGCGCGCCTTCCCGGACGTCGCCGAGCACTACCGCCGTCGCTTCCGCCATGTCCTCGTCGATGAGTACCAGGACACCAACCACGCCCAGTACGCCCTGGTCAGAGAGCTGGTCGGCACCTCCGAGCACCCGGTCGACGTGCCGCCTGCCGAGTGGGACCTGCCGCCGGCCGAGCTCTGCGTCGTGGGTGACGCGGACCAGTCGATCTACGCCTTCCGCGGTGCGACCATCCGCAACATCCTCCAGTTCGAGGAGGACTACCCGAACGCGACCACGATCCTGCTGGAGCAGAACTACCGCTCCACGCAGACCATCCTGAGCGCGGCCAACGCGGTCATCGAGCGCAACGAGTCCCGCCGCCCGAAGAACCTGTGGACCAACGCCGGCGCGGGCGCGCAGATCACCGGTTACGTCGCCGACACCGAGCACGACGAGGCCCAGTTCGTCGCCGACGAGATAGACCGCCTGACGGACGCGGGCGACGCGAAGGCCGGCGACGTCGCCGTCTTCTACCGGACGAACGCCCAGTCCCGAGTCTTCGAAGAGGTGTTCATCCGCGTCGGCCTGCCCTACAAGGTCGTCGGCGGCGTCCGCTTCTACGAGCGCAAGGAGGTTCGGGACGTCCTCGCGTATCTGCGTGTCCTGGCCAACCCGGAGGACTCCGTCCCGCTGCGCCGCATCCTCAACGTGCCCAAGCGCGGCATCGGTGACCGCGCCGAGGCGATGATCGACGCCCTCTCCCAGCGCGAGAAGATCAGCTTCCCCCAGGCGCTGAAGCGTGTGGACGAGGCCTACGGCATGGCGGCCCGGTCGACCAACGCGGTCAAGCGGTTCAACACGTTGATGGAGGACCTGCGGACCGTCGTCGAGTCCGGCGCCGGACCGGCCACCGTCCTGGAAGCGGTCCTCGAACGGACGGGCTATCTGGCCGAATTGCAGGCCTCCACCGACCCGCAGGACGAGACCCGCATCGAGAACCTCCAGGAACTCGCCGCCGTCGCCCTGGAGTTCGAGCAGGAGTCCGGTGCCGGAGAGGGCGAGGCCGAGGGCGAGGCGGCGGGTACGACGTCCGCCGGGCTCTCCGACTTCCTGGAGCGGGTGGCGCTGGTCGCCGACTCCGACCAGATCCCCGACGAGGAGGAGGACGGCTCGGGCGTGATCACGCTCATGACCCTCCACACCGCCAAGGGCCTGGAGTTCCCGGTGGTCTTCCTCACGGGCATGGAGGACGGTGTCTTCCCGCACATGCGCGCCCTGGGCCAGACCAAGGAGTTGGAGGAGGAGCGTCGCCTCGCGTACGTGGGCATCACCCGCGCACGTGAACGGCTCTACCTCACCCGGTCGTCGCTGCGCAGCGCCTGGGGCCAGCCCTCGTACAACCCGCCGTCACGGTTCCTGGAGGAGATCCCGGCCTCCCATCTGGAGTGGAAGCGCACGGGTGCCTCCGCGCCGGTGTCCTCGGGCCCGGCCGGCGGGATCGCGGCCTCACTGTCGTCCTCCCGCTCCCGGTCCTCGGCCTCCGGCGCGTCCGGCTTCGCGACCCGCCGCGGCAACGAGAAGCCGGTGGTCTCCCTCGCCGTGGGCGACCGCGTCACCCACGACCAGTTCGGCCTCGGGACGGTCGTCGGTGTCGGGGGTTCGGGAGCGAACGCGGAAGCGACGATCGACTTCGGCGACACCAAGCCGAAGCGCCTGCTGCTGCGGTACGCGCCGGTGGAGAAGCTGTAGCGGACGAGCCGCGCCGCGCACATGACGCGGGCCCCTGCTCGGCAGGGGCCCGGTCTTGGTGTCTGTGTGCTGCGCCGGTGAGCGGTGGCTGTTACGTCGGGTCCAGTCCGTGGCTGCGCAGCCACGGCAGCGGGTCGATGGCGGAGCCGCCCGCCGGGTGGACCTCGAAGTGCAGGTGCGGGCCGGTCGAGTTGCCCGAGTTGCCCGAGTAGGCGATGGTGTCGCCAGCCTTGACGGTCGTACCGGAGGCGACCTTGTACGTGGAGAGGTGGCAGTACCAGGTCTCGGTGCCGTCCTTGGCGGTCACGATGACCATGTTGCCGTAGGCGCTGTTCCACTGGGTGCGCACGGTGCCATCGGTCGCGGCCATCACCGGGGTGCCGTACGAGACCGGGAAGTCGATGCCGGTGTGCAGGGACATCCAGTTGACGCCGGACTGTCCGTAGTACGCGCTGAGCCCGTGCTTGGCGACGGGCAGCGCGAACTTCGGCCGCAGTCGCTCCTTGCGGGCGGCCTCGGCGGCGGCCTTCTTCTGCTCCAGCTCCTGCTGCGCCTTGAGGTCGATGCGCTCCTGCGTCCGGCTGGCCCGGTCGGCGAAGTCGTCGGCCTCGGCGGAGAGGCTCTCCAGCTGGGTGTCGAGCTGGTTGTTGGCGGTGGACGGTTTCACGGCGGTGGCGTCGGACTTGACCGACGCCGTCGTCTCCGTGTCGTCCGAGGTGGCACCGACCGAGGCCGCAGCGATACCCGCGACCCCCATGACGCAGGCCGAGGGAACGGCCACGGTCAGCAGGGCGGAACGTTTGGCCGGAGGCTTCCGGCGCGAGCGTGAGGCCGCGCGGGTGGCCGCCCGGCCGGGACCCGCGCTCCTGCCGGCCGCCGCGGTGACCTCCTCCTCGCCGTCGAGAAGTACCGCGCGGTCCGCGCCGACCGTCTCGAACTCGCCGTCCGCCGACAGGTGTTCGTCCTGGTCGTACGGGGCGATCTGCTCGAAGGTGGCGGTCGCCTGCTCGTGGAAGTCCGTGGCCTCGGCCGAGAGGTCGACCATGACGGTCTTCGGGTGGTCGTGCGCGTCGTACGACTCGGGGGCGCTGCCGCCGTGCTCGTCGCCGACGGGTGTGCCGTCGCTGTTCCACTGGGTGGCGTCGAAGGCGCCCGTGTCGAAGTGCTGGGTGCCGATCCACTGCTGGGTCTGGTCGGCCTGCCCCAACTGGTCCGCGTCATCGGACTGTTCGGGCCGCAACCAGCCGTCGGCGTCCCACTGGCCGCTCACCTCGGGGCTGGTCGCCTGCGTCGGAACCTGGGAGAGGTGTTCGTAGCCGGACGACCAGGACGTGGTGTCGTAACTGCCCGTGTCGTACGCGGCCTGGTGCTGAGCGGCGTACGGGTCGTAGTTCAGCGTCTGGTGGCTGCCCGTCGACCACTGGGTGGCGTCGTAGGTGCCGGAACCGCTGTCGTCGCCCGGCATGTCGCCGAAGAGGGGGTCGACCGCGAAGGTGCCCGTGGCGCTCGCGGTGGAGCCGGTTTCAAAACCGGTGGCGGGGTAATCGCCGTACGTGGTGAAGTCGCCGTAGCCGGCTTCCTGGTGGCCGTACGACGCGTAGTGCGCCGGGTCGGCTTCAGAAGCCGGGGTCGGGGGTGTTGCGGTCCCCGACGGGTGACGATCGTTCACCAACTTCTCTTTCGCCTCGACGACAGGGGCTGGCAGAGCAGTGCGGTGACTGTACCCGGCGGTATGCGGGCGCGACAATCTTCAACGGGTTTCGCGCGCGCAGGAAACGGGCATTCGAGCGTCTTTCGGCGGTCTGTGGGCACGACTTTGGCCTGGCGTTCGAAGTTTGTTCGATAGTCGACCGCCGTGTGCGGCATGTGGGACGCCGGTGGTGAGGGGGCCGAGACGTTTCGCCGGGTGGTCGCGGGTCGACCTCGGGGCGCGAAGGTGGCGTCGGGAGGGATGTCGTGAGTCGGGCGCGTGGCGGGGGCGCGTGGGCGTGCGCCGTGTTTACCGCATTACGTCCCGGTTTCGCCATCCTGTGGCGTACGTCACTTCCTGCCCGGCTGCCCGGCTGCCCGTCTGTCCGCCTGCCTTGTCGGAGGGTTCCTGCGGCGTGGCATGGGCTCACGCCACCGTCAGGCCGCCGGGGCGGGCGGTCGTGCGGGCGCCCGTCCGCGAGGTGTCGAGGGCCTCCCGGACTCCGGTGGCGACGGCGGGGTGCACGGGTAGGGCGAGGTGACCGATCCCGGTGACCCTGATGTTCTGCGCCATCAGGTCGGGGTGGTCGACGCAGGCGCTCTCCAGTGGAGCCATCACATGGTCGAAATCGCTCCAGAACGCCACGAAGTGCGTACGGCAGCCCGGTGCCGGCTCTCGCAGTTCCTCCAGCACCTCCGAACCCGGCCGCATCTGCCGGACGATCGGGTGCGCGTCCGCCAGGGGCACGGCCCGGGTGCCACCGTGCGGTGTCCCGAGCGTGACGAGCGTACGGACGCGGTGATCACCGCCGAGCCGCTGCACGTAGTACCGGGCTATCAAGCCACCGAGACTGTGACCGACGACGTCCACGCGCTCCTGGCCCGTGCGCTCGCAGATGTCCTCGATGTGCCGGCCGAGCAACTCGGCGGCCGCGCGGATGTCGCAGGTGAGGGGCGAGTAGTTGAGCGACTCGAGGTGCCGGCCCCCGTGCTGCGCCAAGGAGCGGCGCAGCAGGACGAAGACCGAGCGGTTGTCGATGAAGCCGTGCAGCAGGACGACCGGGGGCTTCTCCTCGGTCGGGAGCCGGGGCGTGTCGGACGGGGGGAGCGTGGGCACGGCCCTCCGCTCCTGCGTCATCCCGGACGGATAGAGCAGCAGATGCCCCGCGAGGATGGCCAACTCCAGTGCGGTCGCCTTGAGAAGGGCCACGGAGAGGCCTGTCAGTCGAGCTGGCAAGAACCGCTCACAGAGCGGAACAAGGGGCGCTACCGCCCTGGTGACCTTCATGCCCGACCTCCCGTCGGCAGACGGGCGGACGGCTCTGTCCCCCGTGTGCCCTAGTGGAGAGACCGGCGGTGCGGGCGGCGGACGGCGGGTGCGATGCGACGTGACGCGGTGTGTGTGGCGTGCGTGACGTGCGGTGCGTGTACGACGTGTGAGGCGCCGATCACGCCACGAGGGGTCCTGGCCTCCCGACTCCCCCGCTGCCCTGCCCTCTGCCGTCTGCCGGTGCCGATCCGCCCCGCCACCGTGGCCTCCCGCGGGCGGTGGGTCGGTGCGGCCCCTTCCGACGACTCTCCTTGCGCACGCCTCCCCATGGCGCGCACGCCACGGGAGCCTCCGGCGGGCGGCCCGGAAACGGTCCGGATGCCGCGATCACCTCCGTGATCACCTCGGTCCCCGCGACGCGTGAGCCGCGGAATCCGGGAGCAGTGCGCGGCGAACGTGTCCCACCGTGTGATTTCCCCCTCGCTCACCACCGCGAAACTGCCGGGTGCGGGATCCTGGGGATAACGTTCGTTCACTTCCCCGGTGCGCGGTGTGGGTAGGTGTTCCATGGACCTGGACCGCGATGTGCGCGGTTCGCCAGGTTCGTGCGGCGATTTCGGCCGTGTTCCGTCAGGGTTGGTGTAGTCGTTTCATGGAGGCAGTGATGGGTGTGGCAGCCGGTCCGATCCGCGTGGTGGTGGCCAAGCCGGGACTCGACGGCCACGATCGCGGGGCCAAGGTGATCGCGCGGGCGCTGCGCGACGCCGGTATGGAGGTCATCTACACCGGCCTCCACCAGACTCCCGAGCAGATCGTCGGCACGGCGATCCAGGAGGACGCCGACGCGATCGGCCTCTCCATCCTCTCCGGCGCCCACAACACGCTCTTCGCGGCCGTCATCGAACTCCTCAAGGAGCGAGACGCCGAGGACATCCTCGTCTTCGGCGGCGGCATCATCCCCGAGGCCGACATCGCGCCGCTGAAGGCCAAAGGGGTTGCCGAGATCTTCACGCCGGGGGCGACGACGGCGTCGATCGTGGAGTGGGTGCGGGCGAACGTGCGCCAGCCCGCGGAGGCCTGAGCCGCCCGGGGGGTCTCGGGGCTCCCGGGGCTCCCGGGGGGTTTCGGGCTGCGGGCTGTGGGCGTGTGAAGCGCCGAGGGGGGCGCGGGTGCGTTGTCGGGTGCGGGTCCGGTGGGCTTCTCGCGTAGTTCCCCGCGCCCCTGAAAAGCAGGGGCTCCGCCCCCTGCTTTTCATCCCTGCGGAACCGTCGCCTTCCAGGCATCCTCCGGCGGTGCCAGCTCCGTTCTCATCGTCGCTCGCAGTCGCAAGGTCGTCGTCAGCCGCTGGAACGCCTCGGCCCAGTACCCACCGGCCCCCGGCGCTGTGTCCTCCGTGTCCTCCGGCGTGGCCGTCAGCGGTTCGAGACGCACGGTCTCCGCAGGGTCCAGGCACCGCTCGGCCAGCCCCATCACGCCGCTGAAGCTCCAGGGATAACTCCCGGCGTCTCGCGCGATGTTGAGCGCGTCCACCACGGCCCGCCCCAGCGGCGGGGCCCACGGCACCGCGCACACCCCGAGCAGCTGGAACGCCTCCGACAAGCCGTGGGTGGCGATGAACCCCGCCACCCACGCGGCCCGCTCCCCGCTCTCCAAGGTCGCCAGCAGCTTCGCCCGCTCGGCCAGCGACACCGCTCCCGGCCCGCCGGCCTCCGGTGTGGACGGCGCCCCCAGCAACGCCCGCGACCAGCCGGGATCCCGCTGCCGCACGGCCGCCCGGCACCACGCCCCGTGCAGCTCGCCCTGCCAGTCGTCCGCGACCGGCAACGCCACGATCTCCTCCGGCGTACGCCCCCCGAACCGCCGCGACCAGGCCCCGAGCGGCGCCGCCTCCACCAGCTGGCCCAGCCACCACGACCGTTCGCCCCGGCCGGCCGGGGCCTTGGGCAACACACCGTCGCGCTCCATGCCCGGATCGCACTCGTGCGGGGCCTCGACCACGATCGTGGGCGCCCCCGAAACCGTGGACGTGCTGCCGGTGTGATCGACGGCCACACAAGCGGTCGCCCGCTTCGCCATCCGCCGCGCGAGCGCCGAGTCCGGCAGCGCGGACAGCAACTCCGCCGCCGTGGCACGCACGTTCCGGCTGCGGTCGGCCAACGCGGCCTCCAGGAAGGGTTCGTCTGCCGCCTCCAGTCCCGTACGGAGCGTGTCGAGGAACATGAGCCGGTCCTCGGCCCGCTCCGTCGACCACGTGGAGGAGAGCAACTCCCTTGCCGAAGCGGGATTCCGGGCGCGTATCACGGTGAGGAGGGCGACGCGCTCCGCGAACAGGCCTTCCTGCCAGAGCCGTCGGGCGCGCTCGGGCTCGTCCGGACCGGGGAGCGCCGCGCCGCCGCCGGGCGCCGCGCGCAGAGCGAAACGCCAGTCGGGGTTCAGCCGGGCCAGCCACAGGGCCCGCGCGCCCGCGAAGGCCAGCACGGCGGGACGCAGATCCGTACGGCCGCGGGCCGCATCCAGCAGGGCGGGCAGGACCTCCGGAGGCGCCGCGTAACCGTGTGCGTCGGCCAGCGCCAGCCATTGGGGGAGGAGTTCCATCAGGTCGGGTGCCGCGCCCCGGCGGCCACCGCCGGTGCCGGGCCGGTCGGCCAGCAACGTCGTCAGCCGCCGCCTCGCGGCCGGTGGCAGCGGGGGGCGCGGGTCCGGCGCCACCGCTGCGGGCCGAGCCGCCGCCCGCACCGGCCGTATCCCCGCCCTCCGCCGGACGGTCGCCACGGCCGCCGCGTCCAACAGCGCGACCGGCGCCTCCCGGCCCGACACCGCCCCAGGCGGCGTACGCCGGTCCGTCCCGAGCAATGCGGTGGTGACCAAGTCCTCCCAGGAGAGCGCCGGTGCGGCCGCCGTGGGCGTGGGAGCACCCGTGGTGCCGGTCATGTGAGGTCCTTCCGTGCGACGACGGTCGGGTGGAACCGAAGGGGTGTGGCGAGGCCGAGGAAGAGGAGAGGCCGCTGACCTGCGAGGCCGGACGTGGCGGTGGCAACAGCCGTCCGTGAGGGACCACTGGCCTTGCCGCAGCCGCAGCCGCAGCCGCAGCCGCAGCCGCCGTTGCCGTGTGCCGTAGTGGTCTCGTTCAGCCGGTCGCCGTCTCGTCTCAACACAGCGCCACCGCCTGCCCGGTGGATGCCTGGGCACCCTCTCGCTCGGCCGCCCATGCCGTCAGTGGTGTGAAGCCGTGGTGGCCGCACTCGCCGAAGACCGTGAGTGGGGCCCCGCCGGAGAGGGCGACGAGGCGCCAGAGGCCGGGGCGGGAGCGGGCGGAAGAGGTGAGAGGAAGGGCGAGATCACTGTCGGCGTCGATCAGTTGCCACGAGTCGCCGTCCGGGGCGGGTATGACGCGGGTGAGCGTGACCGGGTACGAGTCGAGCCAGGGGTCGTCCTGGAGGGCCGTGCCGTACCCGGCCGCCGCTTCGGACGGGGTGATGCCCGCCGGACGTACGGACGACGGCTCGGGAGCGGTGAAACGCTCGCCGAGCGCCGCGCGCAGCTGTCCCACGCCCGGATACGCCGCGACCTCCGCCTCGAAGGCCAGCCCGACCGGGAGCGACAGCTCGGGCGCGCGGCCGGCGGCTCCATAGGAGAGGAGCAGTGCCGTACGGCCCGACCCGGTGCCGTACAGCCAGACGCGGCGGGTGGTGAGGCGGGAATCGGAGGTGTCGTACTGGGCGAGAGTGAGCCAGCGGTCACGGACCGGCGGGCCGTCCGGGGAGCCGGACAGTCCGATCCGGGAGCGGACCGTGGCCGCGAGGCCCTCGGGGAGGTCCTGGCGGCGCAGCCAGCCCTGGTCCAGCAGATGGAGGAGGGCGCACTCCTCCAGAAGGCGGACCGGCCAGCCCGGACCGGAGCCCGGTATCGCACCCAACTCCCGTACCCGAGCCGCCAGTCCGGGCGCCTGGGCGTCGACCATGCGGGCCGCCGTCTCCTCCCAGAGCGCGTATCCCGCCTGTTCCGCGGCGGCCAGGCCGCCGCGGAACAGGTCGGTCAGGCGCTGTTCGAGCTCCGCCGCGCCCGCGGTGATCCGTTCGGCGCGCCGCTCGGTCCGGCGACGCGCCGCCTCGGGGTCAGCGGACGTGGCCCCAGATGCCGCGTCCGTCCTCGTCGTCCTCTCCGCTGCGCGCGAGCGGCGGCCGGCAAGCCACTGCTGCGCCCAGTCCGGTGCCTGCCCAGGAGGCACCGCGGTGTCGTCGCCCGCCCAGAGCAGGAGCAGCCCCAGCGCATGCTTGCACGGGAACTTCCTGCTCGGACAACTGCACTTGTAGGCGGGCCCGGTGGAGTCCGCGACGTCGATCACTGTCTGATACGGCTTGCTTCCAGTGCCTTTGCATAGTCCCCACACCGTCCCCTCGTCCGAAGTACCCGCCGCCGACCAAGGCCCGGCCACGGCGAGTTTGCTTCCGGCTTTGCGCGACGCTGCGTCAGGTGCCAATGCCAGCACCTGCTCAGCCGTCCAGCGCACCCCCTGCTGAGTCATGTTCTGAAGGTAGATCCCACCACTGACAATTGGCTTGCGCGATCCAATTTCCCCAGGTCAGACTGGATTGTCAGTGGCGTGGTGCAGTGTGGTCAGCAGATCCGAACCGGCCGAGCTGGAGGGGGACTCAGCCATGCCTGCGTCTGCTGGAACGACCACTGTCGACCCGAGCCACAACCAGTCCGCGCCCGCGAACACACGCACGAGCGCGGACCCGGACACGCGTGGGGACGCGCACCCGGACACGCGCCCGGACGGCGAGGTGCTGCGGGCGCACGCCGAGCACGCCTACGCCCATGAACTCGCCGCGCTGGCCGCCCAGGACGACCGGCCCAGGCCGGCCCGCTGGAAGCTCTCGCCGTGGGCCGTCGCCACCTATCTGCTCGGCGGCACGCTGCCGGACGGCACGATGATCACACCGAAGTACGTCGGACCGCGCCGCATCGTCGAGGTGGCCGTCACCACGCTCGCCACCGACCGCGCGCTGCTCCTGCTGGGCGTGCCCGGCACCGCCAAGACCTGGGTTTCCGAACACCTGGCGGCGGCCGTCAGCGGCGACTCCACGCTGCTCGTGCAGGGCACGGCGGGCACACCGGAGGAGGCGATCCGGTACGGCTGGAACTACGCGCAGCTGCTCGCCCACGGCCCGAGCCGCGACGCCCTCGTGCCCAGCCCCGTCATGCGGGCCATGGCGGAGGGCATGACGGCACGCGTCGAGGAGCTGACCCGGATCCCCGCCGACGTCCAGGACACACTGATCACGATCCTGTCCGAGAAGACCTTGCCGATACCGGAGTTGGGGCAGGAAGTGCAGGCCGTCCGCGGCTTCAACCTCATCGCCACGGCCAACGACCGCGACCGCGGCGTGAACGACCTGTCGAGCGCCCTGCGCCGCCGATTCAACACCGTGGTGCTGCCGCTGCCGGAGAGCGCCGACGCCGAGGTCGACATCGTCTCGCGCCGCGTCGACCAGCTCGGCCGGTCCCTCGACCTGCCGGCCGTGCCCGACGGCGTCGACGAGATCCGCCGTGTCGTCACGGTCTTCCGTGAGCTGCGCGACGGCGTCACGACGGACGGCCGGACGAAGCTGAAGTCGCCCAGCGGCACGCTGTCCACCGCCGAGGCGATCTCCGTCGTCACGGGCGGGCTCGCCCTGGCCGCGCACTTCGGCGACGGCGTCCTGCGCCCCTCCGACGTCGCCGCCGGCATCCTCGGCGCCGTCGTCCGCGACCCCGCAGCCGACCGCGTCATCTGGCAGGAGTACCTGGAAGCCGTCGTCCGCGAGCGTGACGGTTGGACGGACTTCTACCGCGCCTGCCGGGAGGTGAGCGTGTGAGCGGGCGGGGGGAGGGAGCGGCTGCCGGCGCGAGCGACCCGGCCGCCGGGGCGGACAGGGCGAAGGGGGCGGACCCGGCGGACCGCGCGACGGAGGCGGAGGCGGGTGGTCACGTGGGGGACGGGGACCGAAACGGGGCACGGGTGGAGGCCGAACCAGGGGTGGGCGAGGTCCGGGCGCGTGGTGGTGGCCCGTTGTTGCTGGGAGTGCGGCATCACGGGCCGGGTTCGGCCCGGGCG
Organism: Streptomyces gottesmaniae; assembly: GCF_031845845.1. NCBI lineage: Bacteria > Bacillati > Actinomycetota > Actinomycetes > Kitasatosporales > Streptomycetaceae > Streptomyces > Streptomyces gottesmaniae. The sequence continues at coordinate 80,452 of NZ_JAVRFJ010000021.1, read as the reverse complement.
GTGCGAGCCGTGTTGGACGTGGCGCGGCCGCGGGTGGTGCTGATCGAGGGGCCGCCGGAGGCGGACGGGCTGATTCCGCTGGCGGCCGACGAGGACATGCGGCCCCCGGTGGCGCTCCTCGCCCACGCGGTCGACGAGCCCGGCCGGTCCTCCTTCTGGCCCTTCGCCGAGTTCTCCCCGGAGTGGGTGGCCCTTCGCTGGGCCCTTGCCCACGGCGTACCGGCACGCTTCATCGACCTGCCGGCCGCGCACTCGCTGGTCCGGGGGAGCGAGGAGGACGCCGACGCCGAGCCGGGGGAGCCGACCTCGCCGCCGGAGGAGGAACCGCTCCGGGGCGATCCGCTCGCGGCGCTCGCCGAGGCCGCCGGGTACGACGACGCCGAGCGGTGGTGGGAGGACGTGGTCGAGCACCGGGGGACGGGCGGGGACGTCTTCGCGCCGTTCACCGTGCTGGAGGAGGCCATGGGAGCGCTCCGGGAGGCTTACGGCACCGGTGGGCGCGATCGGGACCTGGTGCGCGAGGCGTACATGCGGTTGCAGCTCCGGGCCGCGCAGAAGGAGTTCGGGGACGACGGTGTGGTCGTCGTGTGCGGGGCCTGGCATGTGCCCGCGCTACGGCAGAAGCGGACCGTGGCCGCCGACCGGGCGCTGTTGAAGGGGCTGCCCAAGGTCAGGACCGACATGACCTGGGTGCCGTGGACGAACCGGCGGCTGGCCCGGGCCGGCGGTTACGGCGCGGGCATCGACTCGCCGGGCTGGTACGGCCACCTGTTCGGCGCGCCCGATCGTCCCGTGGAGCGTTGGCTCACCAAGGTGGCCGGGCTGCTGCGGGAGGAGGACCGGATCGTCTCCTCCGCGCATGTCATCGAGGCGGTACGGCTGGCCGAGACGCTCGCCGTGATGCGCGGGCGCCCGCTGCCCGGCCTGACGGAGACCACCGACGCGGTGCGGGCGGTGATGTGCGACGGCTCGGACGTACCGCTGTCACTGGTGCGGGACCGGCTGGTGGTCGGAGACGTCCTGGGGGAGGTGCCGGAATCCGCGCCGGCGGTGCCGTTGCAGCGGGACCTCACGCGGCTCCAGCGGCGGCTGAGGCTCAAGCCGGAGGCCCTCGAGCGGGAGTTGGAGCTCGACCTGCGGAAGGAGAACGACGCGGAGCGCAGCCGGCTGCTGCACCGACTGCGGCTGCTCGGCGTCGCCTGGGGCGAGCCGACGACCTCGCGCGGCAGCACGGGCACGTTCCGGGAGACCTGGCGGCTGCGCTGGGAGCCCGAGCTGTCCGTGCGCGTCGCCGAAGCCGGGGTGTGGGGGACCACCGTGCTCGCCGCGACGACCGCGAAGGCCGAGGCGGACGCCGTCACGGCCGGCTCCCTCGCCGACATCACCGGCCTCGCCGAGCGATGCCTCCTCGCCGAACTCCCGGACGCCCTGCCCGTGGTGATGCGCGTCCTCGCCGACCGCGCCGCCCTCGACGCCGACGTCGGCCACCTCGCCCAGGCGCTCCCCGCCCTCGTCCGCTCCCTCCGCTACGGCGACGTCCGCGCAACCGACACCCGGGCGCTGGCCGAGGTCGCCGCGGGACTCGCGGAGCGCGTCTTCGTCGGCCTGCCGCCCGCGTGCGCCGCGCTCGACGCGGAGGCGGCCCAGGAGACGCGCCGCCATGTCGACGCCGTGCACGGTGCCGTGGGACTCCTGGGCGACACCGTGCCGGGGCAGCAGGCCGCACGGGACGACGGTCTACGGCCCCGCTGGCACTCGGTGCTCCACGTCCTGTCGGTGCGGGACACGGTGCCCGGTGTCCTTCGCGGGCGGGCCGTACGACTCCTCCTGGACGACGGGGCGTTGGCGCAGGACGAGGCGGCCCGGCTCATGGGCCTCGTGCTCTCGCCGGGTACGGCACCCGCCGACGCGGCGGCCTGGATCGAGGGCTTCGTCGGCGGAGGCTCCGGCGGCGGAATGCTGCTCGTCCACGACGAACGGCTCCTGGGCCTGGTGGACGCCTGGCTCACCGGCGTGCCGGGGGACGCGTTCACGGACGTACTGCCGTTGCTGCGCCGGACGTTCTCGGCGTACGAGCCGGGGGTGCGCCGCACACTCGGCGAGTTGGTCCGCCGCGGGCCGGGCCGGCGGCCGAGCGCGCCGGCCGGCGGCGCGGGCATACCGGGATTCGCCGACGAACTCGACATTGACCGCGCCGACGCGGTGCTGCCGGTGCTCCGGCTGCTGCTGGGCCTGGACGACGACCGCGACAGCACTCGGGGAGATCACGCCGACGGGGAGAACGCCGACCGGGAGAACGCCGAGCAGGAGCGGACCGATGACAACGACCTTGTGGGGGTGGGGCGATGACGAGTGACGGAATGCGCGAGCCGAGGCCGGCCGCCGGATCGATGAACGGCGGGGACGGGCTCGGACACGGAGAGGGGCCACGCTCGGGCGACCGTCCGACGACCGTCACGGTGATGCCTCTCTGGGTCCGGTTCCGTGCGGGGGTGCGCCGATGACGGCGGGGTCCGAGGCGGATGTGGCCGCAGAGCGGTTGCGGCGTTGGCGGCTCGTGCTGGGTGGGGAGGCGGCGGACGGCACCGGGTGCGCGCTCGGGGGACGGGACGCGGCGATGGACCAGGCGTTGGCCGCCCTGTACGGGAAGGGCGAGAAGTCGGGGGCGGGGCAGAACCGTTCGGCGGGGCTCGGGGCGTCGGCGCCGTCCGTGGCGCGGTGGTTGGGGGACATCCGGACGTACTTCCCCTCCTCCGTCGTCCAGGTGATGCAGCGGGACGCCATCGACCGGCTCGGACTGTCCGCGCTGCTGCTGGAGCCCGAGATGCTGGAGGCGGTCGAGGCCGACGTCCACCTCGTCGGCACTCTTCTCTCCCTCAACAAGGCCATGCCGGAGACGACGAAGGAGACCGCGCGGGCCGTCGTGCGGAAGGTCGTCGAGGACCTGGAGAAGCGGCTCGCGACCCGCACCCGGGCCACCCTCACCGGCGCCCTCGACCGCAGCGCCCGCGTCAACCGGCCGCGCCACCACGACATCGACTGGAACCGCACGATCGCGGCCAACCTCAAGAACTACCTGCCGGAGTACCGCACCGTGGTACCCGAGCGGCTCATCGGGTACGGCCGGGCCTCGCAGTCGGTGAAGAAGGAGGTCGTCCTCTGCATCGACCAGTCGGGGTCCATGGCGGCATCCGTCGTGTACGCCTCCGTGTTCGGGGCGGTGCTGGCGTCCATGCGGTCCATCAGCACCCGGCTCGTCGTCTTCGACACGGCCGTCGTCGACCTCACCGACCAGCTCGACGATCCGGTCGACGTCCTCTTCGGCACCCAGCTCGGCGGTGGCACGGACATCAACAGGGCCCTGGCGTACTGTCAGTCGCAGATCACCCGGCCCGCGGAGACCGTGGTCGTGCTGATCAGCGACCTCTACGAGGGCGGCATCCGCGACGAGATGCTGAAGCGGGTGGCGGCGATGAAGGCGTCGGGGGTGCAGTTCGTGACGCTGCTCGCCCTCTCCGACGAGGGCGCGCCGGCGTACGACCGCGAGCACGCGGCGGCCCTCGCGGCGCTCGGCGCACCGGCGTTCGCCTGTACGCCCGACCTCTTCCCGGAGGTGATGGCGGCGGCGATCGAGAAGCGGCCGTTGCCGATACCGGACCGTGTGTGAGCCGGGGCGGGCGCGTGTGACGGTGGCCGCGACCGTCGCGGCAGGCGGTAACCGGACAAGGGAGGTTGAAAAGCGGACATGACAACGCGTCGGTGACAGGGGGCTTGCGCGACGGCGGGCGTCCCGTGCGAGGATCTGCAACACTTCACAGCCTTCACACGGGTGTTCGCATCTCGCGCATCTTCGCCCCGTACTCCGCCGTTCCGTCGCACCGGAGGATCTCCCGTCGTGACCCCAGCGACCGCACTTCACGGTGCCGGTGCCGCCCTGCGCATGGCGCGCGTGGCCGCCGGGGGCCGTCTGGTGCGGGTGGCGCTGTTGGTGGGCGGGCTGTTCGTGCTGGGCGTTCTGTGCGGGGAGCGGGCGAGCGCCGCGGACGGGACACCGGATGCGCGGCCCCTCCTGACCGCCGTCACACAGCACGTCGTGCGGCCGCTCACCGAGCAGGCCGCAGGCCCGGTCGACGACACCGCCGTACAGCCGGTCACCGACTCACTGCCGCGGCGGGCCTCCGACCCCGATTCGCCGGCCGTCACCGATCCCGGTTCACGGCCCGTCACCGATCCCGGTTCACGGCCCGTCACGGAGCACCTGGTGCGTCCCGTCACGGAGCACGTGGTGCGGCCGGTCACCGGGCACGCCGTACGACCCGTGACCGACCGAGCGGTAAGGCCCGTGACCGGGCAGGTCGTGCGTCCTGGGGCCGGGCGAACCGTGGAGTCGGTCGTCGAGGGTGTCGTGCGGCCGGTCACCGAATCGGTCGTGCGGCCGGTCACCGAGGGTGTGATCGGGCCCGTCACCGAGGGTGTCGTGGTGCCCGTCACCGAGGGTGTCGTGGTGCCCGTCACCGAGGGTGTCGTGGTGCCGGTGGGGGACCTCGTGGAGTCCGTCACCGAGGGGCTGGACGGAGTGACGTCGCAGCTGCCGCCGGGGAGCCTGCCGTCGCTGCCCGGGGTGCCGGGGCTCCCGCAGTCGCCGGGGCTGCCGCAGCTGCCCGAGTGGACCACCTTGCCGGTGGAGTCCCTGCCGGTCGGCGCGGTGCCGCAGGAGTCGGGACCGACGGAGGCCGAGAGGCCGGGCCCGGCGTCGGAGGGTGCCGACGGGCGTGACGTCGGGCGGGCCACCGGTCCGGCTTCCGTCGCGTACGGGCCCAAGGCCGAGGTCGGTGGCACGGCGGGCGTGAGGGCTCCTCACCGGACCGTCGCTGACGTGGATGCGGGGGGCGCGCCCGGTGTGCGTGTGCCCGCGCAGCAGAACCCGGACGGTCTTCCGACGGGCACCCTCGGCCGTCACTCCGCCGTCGACAACGGCGGGCCGCGGCACGCCGAGCCGCACGCCGTCGCCGCTCTCCCCCCGGCGCCGCTGAGCCTCGTGCCCGGCGCTCCTGCGGCCGACGCCGCGGACGGGACCCGGGACCGGCAGCGGGACATCCCCGAGTTCCCCGGATAGGGACGACCTCCCCACCCCGCCAGACCTGAAGCTCCGCCAGACCTGGAGCTCCGCTCGGGCCGACCACGTCTACCCGCCCTCCGGGAGCCCTCCGCGGTCCGGAGCGTCGGCGGACACGGGAGGACGGCGGCGAGGACAGCGGCGTCATCGGTCGCGCCTGTTCGCGCCTCATGCCCTCAGGTCACCCGATCCCCTTTCGCGCACCGCGCCCTCCCCTACGCCGTAGGGGACGCGGTCACAGTCGACCGACCCTCCGGCGGATCCCCGGACGGCCGAAAGCCGTCGGCCCGGTCCGGGCGGATGCCGGGGGGCGGTGACGGACGGTCTCCTTTGGGGAGGAGATCGCCCGTCGGGGGCCCTTCGACATCGATGAAGGGCCTCGAGGAACCTCACCGGACGTACCCCCGTCCGGTGAGGTTCCGCACGCGCGGCACGCGGTGCCAGTGAGCGCGGCATCATGTGACAGGTATCACCGCTCAGGTGTGACCCGCGATTTAGGGGGCTCCCGGAAGCAGCGATAACCTGCGAGACGGACATGCCGCGCGCTCGGACACCGTGTGCGCCTCTCTTGTGACTCTCGGCGGACGTCACGTTGCCCTTCGCGGCACGCCCACGCATAAGACGAACCGCGATCACTGATAGGGACGGAAGCGCGTGGACCTGTTCGAGTACCAGGCGAGGGACCTCTTCGCCAAGCACGGTGTACCGGTGCTGGCCGGTGAAGTCATCGACACGCCTGAGGCGGCGCGCGAGATCACCGAGCGGCTGGGCGGCAAGTCTGTCGTCAAGGCTCAGGTGAAGGTCGGTGGTCGAGGCAAGGCCGGCGGCGTCAAGCTCGCCGCCACCCCGGACGAGGCCGTCGCCCGTTCGACGGACATCCTCGGGATGGACATCAAGGGCCACACGGTCCACAAGGTGATGATCGCCGAGACCGCTCCGGAGATCGTCGAGGAGTACTACGTCTCCTATCTCCTCGACCGCACGAACCGCACCTTCCTCTCCATCGCCTCCGTCGAGGGCGGCATGGAGATCGAGGAGGTGGCGGCCACCCGCCCCGAGGCCGTCGCCAAGACGCCCATCGACGCCAACGTGGGTGTGACCCCCGAGGTCGCGCGCGGGATCGTCGAGGCCGCGAACTTCCCGGCCGAGGTCGCCGACAAGGTCGCCGACATCCTCGTCACCCTGTGGAAGACCTTCATCGATGAGGACGCACTCCTCGTCGAGGTCAACCCGCTGGCGAAGGTCGCCTCCGGCGATGTCCTCGCCCTCGACGGCAAGGTCTCCCTGGACGAGAACGCGGACTTCCGCCACCCCGACCACGAGGAGCTCGTCGACCACGCCGCCGCGAACCCCCTCGAGGCCGCGGCCAAGGAGAAGAACCTCAACTACGTCAAGCTCGACGGTGAGGTCGGCATCATCGGCAACGGCGCGGGTCTCGTGATGAGCACCCTGGACGTCGTCGCGTACGCCGGTGAGGCGCACGGTGGCGTCAAGCCCGCCAACTTCCTCGACATCGGCGGTGGCGCCTCCGCCGCCGTCATGGCGAACGGCCTGGAGATCATCCTCGGCGACCCGGACGTCAAGTCCGTCTTCGTCAACGTCTTCGGTGGCATCACCGCCTGTGACGAGGTCGCCAACGGCATCGTGCAGGCGCTGCAGCTGCTCAAGGACAAGGGCGAGGAAGTCACCAAGCCCCTCGTCGTCCGTCTGGACGGCAACAACGCCGAGCTGGGTCGCAAGATCCTCTCCGACGCCAACCACCCGCTGGTGCAGCGCGTGGACACCATGGACGGCGCGGCCGACAAGGCCGCCGAGCTCGCGGCTGCGAAGTAAGGGACGAGGGACAGAACAGCCATGGCTATCTTCCTCAACAAGGACTCCAAGGTCATCGTCCAGGGCATGACCGGTGCCACGGGCATGAAGCACACCAAGCTCATGCTGGCCGACGGCACGAACATCGTCGGTGGCGTGAACCCCCGCAAGGCGGGCACGTCCGTCGACGTCGACGGCACCGAGATCCCGGTCTTCGGCACCGTCGCCGAGGCGATCGAGAAGACGGGCGCGAACGTGTCCGTCCTCTTCGTACCGCCGGCCTTCGCCAAGGCCGCCGTCGTCGAGGCCATCGACGCCGAGATCCCGCTCGCGGTCGTCATCACCGAGGGCATCGCGGTCCACGACTCGGCCGCGTTCTACGCGTACGCCGGGACCAAGGGCAACAAGACCCGGATCATCGGGCCGAACTGCCCGGGTCTGATCACCCCCGGTCAGTCGAACGCCGGCATCATCCCCGGTGACATCACCAAGCCGGGCCGCATCGGTCTGGTCTCGAAGTCCGGCACGCTGACGTACCAGATGATGTACGAGCTCCGTGACATCGGCTTCTCCTCGGCCGTCGGCATCGGTGGCGACCCGGTCATCGGTACGACGCACATCGACGCGCTCGCCGCGTTCGAGGCCGACCCCGACACCGACCTGATCGTGATGATCGGTGAGATCGGTGGCGACGCGGAGGAGCGTGCCGCCGACTTCATCAAGGCCAACGTGAAGAAGCCGGTCGTCGGTTACGTCGCCGGGTTCACCGCGCCCGAGGGCAAGACCATGGGCCACGCCGGCGCCATCGTGTCCGGGTCCTCCGGTACGGCCGCCGCCAAGAAGGAGGCCCTGGAGGCCGCCGGTGTCAAGGTCGGCAAGACGCCCACCGAGACGGCGAAGCTCGCGCGCGAGATTCTCAACGGCTGATCTTCAGTTCGGCTGAGCCTTTTGTGGGCCCGTATCCCCTGTTCGGGGGGTACGGGCCCACTGGCGTACCCGGGGCCGGTTCGGCGGCGTCGCCGCTCAGTGGGCTTCCGGGTGCAGGCGTTCCGGACCGGCGGTCGCTTCCGATCTGAGCTTGGCCCGGAGTTTCTGTTCGGTCTTGGAGAGAGGGCCGGGGGCCGCTCTCGGGGGGATGCCCTGGACCGGGGTGCCCGGGGGGACCGGGGGCTCGTAGTGGTCGGGGGCGGTGTGGAGGGTGAGGGCCGTGGTGGTGAGGAGCAGGGTGGTGAAGGCGATCGCGGCGTGGATCCAGCGCCGGGCGCGCAGGTCGGCCCGGGCGCGGAGGGCGAGGGGCTTGGTCGGACCGGGGCGGACGTCGGAGGGGAGCGCGGCGAGGAGGCGGTTGAGGTCGTCGGGGGCCACTGCCTGGGGGAGGCGTGCGGTGACGGTCGCGCGGGCGTAGAGGAGGCGGCCTGCGGCGGCGGGGGTGCTGGCCTCCGTCTCGGCTGCCGTGTCGGGCAGGTCGAGGCCCACGCCGTCGTAGAGGAGCAGGGTCCGGCGGTACGGGGGCGGCAGTTCCAGGAGGGCGGTCAGCAGGGCTCGGCCGGTGGGGTCGGCCGGCGGTGGTTCGCGGTGCTGGAAGGCGCGGGGGTCCAGACGGCGCCAGGGGGAGAGGGCGTAGTCGTGGGCCGCCGCCCGCACCCAGCCCGCCGGGTCGCGGTCGACCGCCACCTCCGGCCAGCGGTGCCACGCGAGCTGGAAGGCGCGCTCCACGGCCTCACGCGCGAGCCGACGCTGTCCGGTGAGCAGATAGGTCTGCTGGACGAGGGTGGGGGCGCAGTACGCGTAGAGCGCGTCGAAGGCCTGGGCGGGCGTCAGGCGTGGTGGGGCAGGGGTCGCGGCCCGGGCCGGATCGTCGGGGTCGGGGTCCGTGTCGGGCTCCGTGCCCAGGGGCTGCTGATACCACTCGGGCCCGCTCGGGACGGACGGTTCGCCGGAAGCTGCGGCTCCGCTCCTGGTTCCCTTTCCGGTTCCGGTTCCGGTTCCGGGCCCGGCCCCGGGCGTGGGCGCGGGCGCGGTCACTGGATCGCCTCCCGCCGTAGCGACCTCCGTCGGACCAACCCTCGCGCGAAAAAACACATAAGCACATATTGGGCGACACGTGCAGGAAACGTCTGTTACGCCGGTAAAGCGCGTGTCGTTGGGAGCATGGCCGACGTGACGTACGCGACCGACCCGAACGACCCGACCGCGGGGCCGGGCCACTCCACCGACCACGGCTGGGCGGCATCCTCCACGGCACCCGGGCTGCCCATGCGGCAGGGCGCGGCGACGGCCTCCCTGTACTCGTCGTCGCCGCGGTCCCCCTTGTCGCCGTTGCTACGAAGGGCGCGCCGTCGGTCGTCCGAGCTCGTCTCCGGGGTGCTGGGCGGAGCCCTCGCGGCGGGCCTCGGCTGTGCGGTGTTCACCGCGCTGGTGACCGTGCTCTGGATCAGTTCGCCGTACCCGGACAGCGGGCCCGGCGGGGCGCTGCACGTGGCGGCGGCCCTGTGGCTGCTCTCCCACGGCGTGGAACTCGTCCGCACCGACACGCTCTCCGGTGCCCCCGCCCCGGTCGGCCTCGTCCCCCTCCTCCTGCTCGCGCTGCCCGTGGTGCTGCTGCACCGTTCGGCCCGCGACCACGCGGGGGACGGCTCCGGGGTGAGCGCCCGCGCGACCTGGGCCGGACTCGTCATCGGATACGCGACCGTCGGCGCGGTGGTCACGCTGTACGCCTCCGGGGGCGTGCTGCGCCCGTCGTGGCTGTGGGCCGCGCTCTGCGTACCACTGCTCGCGGCGCTCGCGGCGGGCACGGGGGTGTGGGCGGCGCGCGGGCGCTCCCGGCTGCCCCTGCCCGCGCTCCTCGGGCGTGCCCGGGCGACGGAAGGACGGCGGCAGTTGGCGGCCGCCGCCGGACGAGCCGCCGTGGCAGGTGTGCTCGTGCTGACCGGTGGGGGTGCCCTGCTGGTGGCGGTGTCCCTGGTCTGGCACGGAGCGGCGGCCCGTGAGTCCTTCCTGCAGCTCACCGAAGGGCTGTCCGGGCGGTTCGCCGTCCTGCTGCTCTGTGTCGCCCTCGTCCCGAACGCGGCGCTCTGGGGTGCGGCGTACGCGCTCGGCCCCGGCTTCGTGTTGAGCGCCGGGCACACCGTCGCACCACTGAGCGCGGCGGCCCCCGTCGCGTTCCTGCCGTCCTTCCCGTTGCTCGCCGCTGTTCCGGCGGGTGGGGGTGCGCCGGCGTACTGGGTGGTGGGGCTGGTGCCGCTCGCCGCGGGAGTGACGGTCGGGTGGTTCATCGCGGCGCGGGCCGCCGCCGACCGCTCGGCGCCGTGGTCCGTGCGGCGTACGGCCGCCGCGGCTCTTCTCGCCGCGCTCCTGTCCGCCGCCGCCTTCGCCGTCCTCACCCACCTCGCCGGCGGCTCCCTCGGCGTCGCCGCGCTCACCGAATTCGGCCCCGTGGGGTGGCGGGCGGGCGGCGCGGCCGGCGTCTGGGTGGGTGCGGTGGGGATCCCGGTCGCGCTGGCGGCGCGCTGGGTTCGGGTGTGGGACCGGAAGACCTTGGCTGCCGCACCGACGACCGGCCGGCGAACGGCGGCGGGGGTGCCAGGGGCCAGGGGGGCCGCTCGGACGAGTGCGGCGGGGGTGCCGGGGGTCGAGACCGGGCGGCGGGAGAAGACGGTGGGGGTGCCTGCGCCTGAACGGCCCTCGACCGCTGGCACGTCCACCGCTGCCACGTCCACCGCAGCCCCGAACGCTTCCGCCGATGCCGATGCCGATGCCGATGCCGGCGCCGTCGTCGGTCCCGGCTCTGGTCCCCATGCCGGTCCCCATGCCGGTCCCTATCCCGGTCCCGAGGCCGGCCGCGACTCCGGGTCCGACGCCGCCGCGCCGTACGACGCCCTCGACCCGTACGCCCACACATCCGCGGCCTCTGCGGTCCCGCCCGTCTGGGACCCGGCCTCCCGCGAAGCCCGCTGGGCGGCACTGCGCGAGGCGCTGACGGCCCGAGCCGAAGGTGATCGCCCCACGGCCCGCTTCGCTCGACCACCAAGCCCCGGCCCTGAACCGAGCCCCAGCCCTGAACTGAGCTCTGGCCCTGAACCGAGCCCCGGCCCACCACCAAGCCCTGGCCCGGCACCAAGCCCCGGCTCTGAACCCGGGAACGGCTCGTCATCCGAGGCGGTGGCGGGCAGGAGTGGGCCGAGCGGTTCCGATGACGGGTCCGCTTGCGCTGCCTCGCCCGAGGGCCCGCCGACGCTCGACCCCGGTGCCAAGAACCGTCCCGGGGAAGTGCTCTGACAAAGGAGAGGCGCCGCCTGTAGTTCCGGCGGCGCCTTCGGGGCGTTGGCTGCTGTGTCCGGCGGTTACTGCGCGCCCAGCACGTCCCGCAGCGGGCCCTCCGGGAGGAGGTCCTTGCAGGACTTGGCGGAGACCGTGGTGAGGGAGTCGTCGACGCAGGTGTAGTAGTCGCGGTAGACGAACTGCGCCGTGAAGGTGATGGCGACGATCGCGAGCGCGATCGTGGAGGTCACCAGGCCGCTGATGGCCGCCGTCCGCTGCGGGCGACCGCTCGGCTCGGGCGCCGCCGGCCGGGACGGGTCCGGTGTGGCCGGCTTGGCACGGAGCGCGCTGACAGCCCAGTACACCGCCAGCGAACCGAGCAGCAGGGCCACGTACGGCCAGGCGAAGAGCGCGAAGAAGAAGGCCCACATGCCGCAGAGCAGCGAGTACCGCGCGTGGCGCTGGGCGGGGTCCGTCGGGTCCCAGCGCAGACCGCTGCCCGGCCCGCCCTCGGGGCCCTGGCCGGAACCGCCGGGACCACCCGGTCCGCCCTGGCCACCGGGACGCTCGCCGAAGTGTCCGCCGGACGAGCGGCCGGGCTGCCGGTCGCTCCACTGACTGCCCCATGGCGAGTGACCACCACCGCGCCCCGCTCCGTCACCGGACCCCCGGCCCTCGGGTCGGCGCGGCTGCCACGGCCGGTCGGGCGCGTCCTCGGGCGGAGGCGCGAACGGATTGTCGTCCGAAGAGCCTGAGCCCTGGCCCCGCCCGGACTGCCCGGACTGCTCGGGGGTGTCCTCGCTCTCGCGCGGAGGCGTGGGCGAGGAACTCCGCTCGCGCAGCAGGAGCGAAGAAAGGCGGAGGCTGCGGTCCGGCATCAGGAGTGCGTCTTCCCCTTGGTGAGTACGGCGATGAGTCAGCGATGAAGTCTGGCGGTAGAGCCTGATCTCGGCGGTGAAATCTACTGGTAGGGCATGAGCTGTCACTCCGTGAACGCCCCACACACCGACCGCGTTCCCGAGCCCACTCCTGGCAGACGCTACCTCCCGGCCGCGCCCCCGTCCCACGGGGGCCGTCCGATGTGCCGGTATCGTTGCTGACGGTCGGCCGCTTCGTAGACTTCCCCGTATCGGGGGATGCGAAGCATTCGTATGAATGCACAAGCGCTCAGGTGCACCGCACGCACCGGCGCCGTCGGCGGACCGGAACGTCCCCGCGGAACCCGCGGAACCCGCGGAACCCGCGGAACCCGCGGAACCCGCGGAACCCGCGGAACCCGCGGAACCCGCGGAACCCGCGGAACCCGCGGAACCCGTAGAACCCGTAGAACCCGTAGAAAGGGCCCCACCGTGGCCGCCAAGCCCGTGGCCAAGCGCCTCGTCGTGCTGGTCTCCGGATCCGGCACCAACCTCCAGGCGTTGCTGGACGCCATCGCGACGACCGGCGTCGAGGCCTACGGCGCCGAGATCGTGGCCGTCGGAGCCGACCGCGGCGGAATCGAGGGACTCGCCCGCGCCGAGCGCGCCGGGCTGCCGACCTTCGTCTGCCGGGTCAAGGACCACGCGACGCGTGACGAGTGGGACGCGGCGCTCGCCGAGGCCGTCGCCGCGTACGAGCCCGATCTCGTCGTCTCGGCCGGGTTCATGAAGATCGTGGGGAAGGAGTTCCTGGCGCGGTTCGGCGGTCGCTTCGTCAACACGCACCCGGCTCTCCTCCCCAGTTTCCCGGGGGCTCACGGGGTGCGGGACGCGCTCGCGTACGGCGCCCGGGTCACCGGCTGCACCGTCCACTTCGTCGACGACGGCGTCGACACGGGACCGATCATCGCGCAGGGCGTGGTGGAGGTCCGGGACGAGGACGACGAGAGCGCTCTGCACGAGCGCATCAAGGAAGTCGAGCGAAGGCTGCTCGTCGATGTCGTGGGGCGGCTCGCCCGCAACGGCTATCGCATTGAGGGACGAAAGGTAGTTATCCAGTGACCGCCGACATCAACAAGCGGCCCCTTCGCCGGGCGCTCGTCAGCGTCTACGACAAGACCGGGCTCGAGGAGCTCGCGCGCGGGCTGCACGAGGCCGGTGTCGAGCTCGTCTCCACCGGCTCAACGGCCGCGAAGATCGCCGCAGCCGGCGTCCCCGTCACCAAGGTCGAGGAGCTCACCGGCTTCCCCGAGTGCCTGGACGGCCGGGTCAAGACCCTGCACCCCAAGGTCCACGCGGGCATCCTCGCCGACCTCCGGCTGGAGGACCACCAGCGCCAGCTCGCCGAGCTGGGGGTCGAGCCCTTCGACCTCGTCGTCGTGAACCTCTACCCGTTCCGGGAGACCGTCGCCTCCGGCGCCACCCCCGACGAGTGCGTCGAGCAGATCGACATCGGCGGCCCTTCCATGGTCCGCGCCGCCGCCAAGAACCACCCCTCCGTCGCGGTCGTCACCAGCCCCGCCCGGTACGCCGACGTCCTCGTGGCGGTCAAGGACGGCGGGTTCGACCTCACCACCCGCAAGCGGCTCGCGGCCGAGGCCTTCCAGCACACGGCCGCGTACGACGTCGCCGTGGCCTCCTGGTTCGCGTCCTCGTACGCGCCTGCCGACGACTCGCAGTTCCCCGACTTCCTCGGGGCCACCTGGGAGCGCGCGCACACCCTGCGCTACGGCGAGAACCCGCACCAGCCCGCCGCGCTGTACGTCTCCGGGACCGGCGGTCTCGCCGAGGCCGAGCAGCTGCACGGCAAGGAGATGTCGTACAACAACTACACGGACACGGACGCCGCGCGCCGTGCCGCGTACGACCACGACGAGCCGGCCGTCGCGATCATCAAGCACGCCAACCCGTGCGGTATCGCGGTCGGCGCCGATGTCGCCGAGGCCCACCGCAAGGCGCACGCCTGTGACCCGCTGTCCGCGTTCGGCGGTGTGATCGCCGTCAACCGGCCGGTCAGCAAGGAGATGGCGGAGCAGGTCGCGGAGATCTTCACCGAGGTCATCGTCGCGCCCGACTACGAGGAGGGGGCACTGGAGGCCCTCGCCAAGAAGAAGAACATCCGGGTGCTCAAGGCGCCGGGCGCGCCCGCCGCGCCGGTGGAGCTCAAGCCCGTCGACGGCGGTGCGCTGCTCCAGGTGACCGACCGTCTCCAGGCCGACGGGGACGACCCGGCGCACTGGACCCTCGCCACCGGTGACGCCCTCTCCGCCGACGAGCTGGCCGAGCTGGCGTTCGCCTGGAAGGCCTGCCGCGCGGTGAAGTCCAACGCCATCCTGCTCGCCAAGGACGGCGCGTCGGTGGGCGTCGGCATGGGACAGGTCAACCGCGTCGACTCCTGCAAGCTGGCGGTGGAGCGGGCCGGAGCCGAGCGTGCGCGGGGCTCGTACGTCGCCTCCGACGCCTTCTTCCCCTTCCCGGACAACATCGACGTCCTGGCCGCGGCCGGCGTCAAGGCCATCGTCCAGCCGGGCGGTTCGGTGCGTGACGAGCTGGTCGTCGAGGCCGCGCAGAAGGCCGGCATCACGATGTACTTCACGGGGACGCGGCACTTCTTCCACTGAGCGGGCTGACTGAGCCGCTCCACCGATGCCGCTCCACTGAGCCACTCGGTTGAGCCGCTTCGTCGAGAGTGTGGGGCGCGGGGCCCGTCGGACATACCGACGGGCCCCGCGTCGTACGCGTCCGCGGTGGGCCGTTCGCTATGTCGTGCCGCGCAACGCACCCCAGGTGTCGGGCCCGACCTGGCCGTCGACCTCCAGCCCCTTCGCGGTCTGGAACTGCTTGACCGCCGACTCCGTGTCCCTGCCGAACTTGCCGTCCACGCCCGAGCCCCCGACGCTGTAGCCGCGCTTCTGGAGCATGCACTGCACCTGTACGACGCGTTGGCCCTCGTCGCCGCGGTCGGTGAGCTCGGTGCCGGAGTAGTAGGTGCACTGGGAGATCCAGGCGGGGGTGGTGGGCTTCGTCGCGGTCTTGGTGGGTCCGGGTGCGGGGGTGGTCGCTGCCGCGTCACCGTCACCGCCCGAGGAGCCTCCGGTGTCGGGTGTCGGGTCGGCCGTGTCGCCGGGGGTGGCGTCGGCCGTCCCCCGTGAGGGGCCTACGGACGGACTCTCCCCGTTCCCTTCCCCCTTCCCCTTCCCCTGCTCCTTCTTCTTGTCCTTCTCGGCGGAGGGGGAGGGCGAGTCGGAGGACCCTGGCAGCGGTGCCGCGGCCTTCCCGTCGGGCGCCGTGGTCGTACCGGCGGTCGGCGCGGCGGACGCTGAGTTCTCGACGGGCGTCCGGGTGACGAAGTACGCCCCCACGGCCACCACGCACATCGCCAACGCGGCCACGGCGACGAAGTACGGCCTCCTCCGTCGCCGGGGGACCACGGACGTGGCGGTGGGTCCCTGCACTCCGCCCGAGGTCGGCTGCACTCCGCCCGAGGTCGGCTGCCCTCCGCCCGAGGTCGGCTGCCCTCCGTACGGGCCGGACAACGGCGCATGCGGACCGTACGCCCCGCCCGGTGTCGGGGCTCCGTACGCCCCGGCAGGCGTTGCGGCTCCGTACATTCCGACAGGCGTTGAGGCTCCGTACGCACCGGCAGGCGTCCCGGTGTGACCGCCCGGCGGCGCGGGCGCCCCGCTTGCGTCCGCAGACCCCGCCGGAGTGGCCGGTCCGAAGCCAGGGGGTGGTGTCGGGGTCGTGGCGCGTCGGGTCGGGAGGCGGAGGCGGGCCGTCTCCTGGGCGGTGGTGTGCGCCAGTGACGCGCAGGACTGTCGGCGGGCGAGGAGGCGGGAGTTCAGGGGGTCGGGCCAGGGGCCGCCGCCGGTGTCGGTGGCGGCCTCGGTGAGGCGGGCCGGGGCGGGGCGGTCGGCCGGGTTCTTGGAGAGGCAGGCGGTGAGGAGGGCGGCCAGCGCAGGGTCGGCCGAGGCCAGTTCGGACATCAGCGCCGGCTTGGGATCCTCGAAGGCGACCCGGTGCATGACGTCGACGCCGGTGCCGTCGCCGAACGGGGCGTGGCCGGTGACGGCGTACACGAGGGTCCCGGCGAGGGAGAAGACGTCCGAGGCGGAGTCGCAGCGGCCGTCCCTGAGGTACTCGGGTGACATGTACGCGGGCGTGCCCACCCGGCTCCCGGTGGTCGTGATCGCGCTGCTGTCGACCGCCTGCGAGATGCCGAAGTCGATGACGTGGACGCCGTCGGCGGAGAGCAGGACGTTGGACGGCTTGAGGTCGCGGTGGACCACTTCGGCCGCCGCCAGCGCCGACAGGGCCCGGCCGAGTTCGCCCACCAGACGCCAGACCGCGGTGGGCGGCAGCGTGCCGCACTCGCGGACCGCGTCCGTGAGGTTGAGACCCGGCAGATACTCCGTGGCCATCCAGAGGAGTTCGCGCCCCTGCTCGTCCTCGGGCTCGAAGCCGGTGCCGAGCAGCCGGGGCGCGTACGGCGTACGGATGCGGTCGTGCACGCCCGCCTCACGCTGGAACCGGCGCCGGAACTCCGTGTCCTCCGCGTACTCCGGCCGGATCACCTTCACCGCGGCGAGCCCGGGGCCGTCGTCGGCCGGCCGCGCCAGATACACCCGGCCCATCCCGCCGCTGCCGAGCAGCCCGAGTGGGACGTACGGCCCGAGGCGTGCGGGGTCCGACCGACGCAGCGGGGTCGCGCCGGCCAGCTCCAGCGCGGTGTCACCCGAGGCCGGGGAGTGCGGCGGCGGTCCGGGCCGCTGGTCTGACATGGGTCCCCCGGGTGGTGTTCTCTCTGGTCGTGCGCTGCCTCAACGGTCCCATGGGCAACAGGAGTTGACGAGAGACTACCGTGCGGGCGAAGCCGGGAACGGCCCGCCGGAACAGGTTCGGCGGGCCGTTCGGAGCAGAGGCGGGCGGTGCTCGGGCACGCGGCCCGGATCAGCAGTTCTTGCTGACGACGTCCTTCCACGTCTTGCCCTGGCCCGTGTACGACTTGCCGTTGAGGTGCACCGGCTTGCGGTGCTTCTCGGTCGGGATCCCGTTGGTCCGGTACCGCTGCTCGTAGTGCAGGTGGGCGTGGTTTCCGCTGTTCTTGCCGGTGGCGCCGACGCGGCCGATCTGCTTCTTCGCGGCGACGGTCTGGCCCACCTTGACGTACTTGGTGGCGCTGTCCTTCAGGTGGTAGTACGCGGTGTACCAACCGCTGCCGTGGTTGATGATGATCATGTTGCCGGCGCCGGAGTCCTTGTAGGCCTTGACGACCTTGCCCTTGTAGCCGGGGTAGACGGGCTTCCCGGAGGAGCCGGTGTTCCCCTTCACCACCAGGTCGATGGCCGGGTTGTGGCCCCAGGTGTCGATCCGCCAGTGGGTGTTGCACTTGAACGGCATCTGGAACTTCGGCTTGGCCGCCGCGACCACGTCAGCCGACGTGGACGCGGACGTGGACGTCGGCGCGGCCGCGGCCGAACCCCCGGACGCCAGGCCGAAGGAGAGCGCCACGGCGGTCGCGGCGAGCGCGACGGTCGTCCTGCGCCGTGCGGCCGTGGCTGTGGTCGCTGCCGTAACCATCGTCTTCGTCATCGTTTCCCCGTTTCCCCGTTCCCCGTGGGTTCGCTGTTTGCTGTGTGCTGTCGGTGTTTGCTTTTCGGTGTTCGCTGTGAACGCCTCAAGCATCCGCGTACGGCCCGCGCCCCGGTACCTCGAAGGTCGTAGGGTCAGCGGGCCGGGTGTACGCCGCTCAGCACGACGCCACCCACTCGTGGGAGCGGAGCACCAGGCCGTCGGGGTAGTTGACCTTGGCGTTCTCCTGGACACAGCCGAACGGTTCCTTCCGGTTCGGCTCGCGGAAGAGCTCGACGTCGGCGTGCGGGTCACCGGAGTAGCCGTTGTTGAAGACCGACCTGGGCCGGGTGGCCTTCGCCCAGTCGCAGGTGATGATTCCGCCCAGCCAGTCGTCGTCGTACTCGTACCAGGCGCACATCTCGCCCTGCCCGTCCGCCTCGGTGAAGAAGCAGACGTCTCCGCGGTCGCAGCGCTCGTAGCCCTGCGGGGCGGGTTCGCGCAGGGACAGCAGGCCGGCCGTCGCGAGGGACACGATCGTGAGCGCGGCCAGTCCGCCGAGGAGGGCCGGGTGGGGGCCACGCCTCGGCCGGAGGCGGGGGAGCCGTGGGGAGCGCGCCGCCCCGGCCGCCGTCTCGACCCGGCGGAGCAGGGACGACGCGGTGTGCGGGGCACGAGCGGCGTGGGTCGGGGCCAGGCAGTCGGTGACGATCTGCCGCCAGGGGCCAGGCAGTTCGGGGGAGAGCCGTAGCTCCTCCCGGCCGCTCGCGTAGCGCAGGACGGCGTCCCGTCGGGCGGGCGGAGTGGCGCCGGGGAAGGGCGGGCCGCCGGTCAGGACAAGGTGGGCGAGGACACCGAAGGCCCAGATGTCGGCGGTCGGGCGGGTCCGGTGGCCGTGCTCGCCGACCTCGGCCCAGAGCAGCTCGGGCGGGGTGTAGTCGGGGGTGGCGAACGCCGGGGAGTAGGCGTGGGTGCCCTCCAGCTCGGCGGCCAGGTTGAAGTCGGCCAGCCGTACCGAACCGTCCGCCATCAGCAGCACGTTGGCGGGCTTGAGGTCGCCGTGCACCCAGCCCGCGTGGTGGAGGTGGGCGACTCCCTCGCAGATCTGGGCGAGGAGCGAGGGCCCGCCCGGCAGGGCGACGGCCCGCTGCCCCCGTGCCCGTGCGGCGAGTTGGTCGATGAACTGGTCGAGGGAGCCCTCGGCGCGTTCCAGTACGAGGACGGAGGCGCCGTCGAGCAGTGGGTCCGACGGGTCGTCCACGGTGAGCGTCTCGTACATGCGGATGAGGCGCGGACGGCGCAGTCGGAGCAGCAACTCCTTCTCGCGCTCGGCGAGTTCCTGGAGGTGACGCAGCTGGCGCGGGGTCCGGGTGCCGGTGGGGTGGAACTTCAGGGCGGCCTCGGCGGGCAGTCCCTCGGCCGGTTCCGTGCGCCTCGCGGCGTACACCGTGCCGAAGGCCCCGGAGGCAAGGGGCTCCCGGATCTCCCAGGTGCCGACGCGATACCCCTTCGGCACCGGTACGGCGTACGGCTCCTGCGTACTCATCGGCCCGCACCGCTCTTCAGCAGGGCCAGGTCCGACTCACGGACGAGGTCGAAGCGGAGGGCCAGGGAGACCAGGCGGTCCTTCTTGCCGTTGAGGCGGGTGCCGCCGGGCGGGGCGGACTCCGGGGCCGGTTTCAGACGCAGCTTGACGGCCAGGTAGTCGATGTTCCACTGCACGGCGGTCCGGGACACCGACGGCCAGCTGGGGCGCAGCAGTTCGACCAGCTCGTCGGCGGTGGCGAGCGCGGCGTGCGGTTCACCGCGCAGCCGTGGGGCGCACAGGGCGGCCAGGACCTGGAAGTAGCGTTTGCCCCGGTCGAGCGGGAAGGCGGACGCGGTGGGGGAGCCGTCGCGGGGTCCGGCCTGGTCGAGGAAGTCGTGGCGCGGGGCCCAGACGTCGAAGCTGAGCAGTTCGCTGCCCGCCGGCAGCACCACCCGCGAGAACTCGAACGGCATCGGTGCGTCCAGCCGCCCCGGCGCGACCTTGATGTGCTCGCCCGCGCCCTCCGGGTTCTCCACGACGTACGTCTGCGCGCGGCTCAGATTGCTGAGCGTCCAGTAGGCGCCCGTGGCAGTGATCTCCCCGGCCTCCCGGGACACGCCCTCGTGCGGAATGGTCAGATGCGGGGTGCCCGGCCGTTCCGTACGGCCGAAGGGCAGGGACTCGCCGGGTGCGAGTCGGATCTGTTCGCCCGGACGCACTCCGTCCGCGGCCACGACGATGATGCTGTGCATGACTGGTTCCTCCCCCGAGGCAGGCATGGACGCGTCAGGGTACGGGGCGGGGAGGGAAGCACCACAGGTCCGGCGTAGACGGCGTTTCCGCAGAAGAAGTAGTCATAGAGGGATGTAGAGGGATGTAGAGGGGCATAGAGGGCATGGCGATGCCTGGCAGTTCGTGGCGATTGATCGCTGGTGACGGATCGATCGCGCGTGGCGGCGGGTGATGCCGAGTGAAGTCACCCCGCTCGTCGCACCTGCGGCGGAGCCATGCGGAATGGCCGATACCCCGGTGCAGAGGCGGACGTTCCGCTGCGAGGGTCGAGGGGCCAGCCCAATCGCTCGGGACTCAGGGGGTCAGTCATGCGGAACAGGTCGAGTCGGTTACGCCGGGTCGCCGCCGTCGGGGCGGTGCTCGCGGTGGCGCTCGGTACGGGGGTCGGCGGCGCGGTGGCCGCGGAGGACGAGGCCGTGGTGCTCTGCCCGACCGGGTACGTGTGTCTCCAGCCGCTGCTGGGCACCCAGCCGGTCCTGGTGAAGGAGGGCGAGCGGGCCACGTTCAACCCGGCGCTGCACGTCACCGAGGTCACCAACATGACCCGCGTCACCTACTGCGTGACCGGCGGTCTCAGCTATGGGCTCCCGCCGGGCGGGACGCAGACCTGGGACAGCTCCGTGAACACCGTGGGGCCCCGGCCGGGGCCCGGCGCCTGCCTGGCGTGAACGCGCCGAAGGGCCGTGCCCCCTCCTGCGGGGGTACGGCCCTTCGCTGTGCTCGGCGGCTCAGTAGCGCGGGCGGTTGAACCACGCCTTGCCGGCCGCGTTGCCGACGAAGACGGCTATCAGGATGCCCAGCACCAGGTGGACCAGGCCGATCAGGAAGAACGGGAAGATGCCCAGGACGGCCGTGATGATGCCGAAGACCAGCGCGGCGACGCGTACGCCGCTGCCGCCGGACTTGAACTTCACCGCCAGCATGATCGCGTAGACGAGCCAGGCCACCGCGAAGATGGCGATCGCCACCATCTGGCCGGTGGGGATGTTCCCCAGTGCCTCCGCGAGAGCCGGGTCCTCGGTGCTGTCGCTGGCCGCCGCCACGCCGATCGCGCCGATGCCGTACAGCAGCACGCCGACGACCTGGAGGCCGACGATGACCCAGAGCATGATGCGGGCCGCGTTCACCGTGCTGGGCATGGTCTCGGGCGCGTTCGGGTAGCCGCCGTAGCCCTGGGAGACCGGTGGGGCGGCCGGGTAGCCGTACCCCGGCTGCTGGGGCTGGTTCTGCTGCGGGTAGCCGTAGCCCTGGGCGGGCGGCTGCTGCTGGGGCTGGCCGTACGGGTTGTTCGGGTCGCCGAAGCTCATGGCGGGGTTTCCTCCGTTGCCTGGTGCGGGGACGCGCGGCACGGTTCGGAGGAATGCCCTGCGCTTTGAAGTGGTCACGCCCCCCGGCAGTGCCCGCGGCACTGTGTCCCAATCGTTTTATATGCCCGCCCGGATGTCCAGGGAGAATCACCGGGTGTTGTGCAAGTGCAACACATCCGATCTTGTTCGGCACGGACGACGATCCGCCTCGCCGCCGGTCGGAAGGCGTCCGCCTGGTGACCGGATTGGAACCCGGTGCCGGTCATCCGCGAAGATTGGGACCATGAGCGCCCAGATTCTCGATGGCAAGGCCACCGCAGCCGCGATCAAGTCCGATCTGACCGCCCGCGTGGCGGTGCTGAAGGAGAAGGGCGTCACGCCCGGACTCGGCACGATCCTGGTCGGGGACGACCCCGGCAGCCAGAAGTACGTGGCGGGCAAGCACCGCGACTGCGCGCAGGTCGGCATCGCCTCCATCCAGCGTGAACTGCCCGCGACCGCCACGCAGGAGGAGATCGAGGCGGCGGTGCGGGAACTCAACGAGGACCCCGCGTGCACCGGGTACATCGTGCAGCTGCCGCTTCCCAAGGGCATCGACGAGAACCGCATCCTCGAACTGATGGACCCCGACAAGGACGCTGACGGCCTGCACCCGATGAACCTCGGGCGCCTCGTCCTGAACGAGCCCGCGCCGCTGCCCTGCACCCCGAACGGCGTCCTCACCCTGCTCCGGCAGTACGGCGTCGAGATCAAGGGCGCCGAGGTCGTGGTCGTCGGGCGCGGTGTCACCATCGGCCGCCCGATGCCGCTGCTCCTGACCCGCCGCAGCGAGAACGCCACGGTGACGCAGTGCCACACCGGCACGCGTGACCTGTCCGCGCACCTCAAGCGCGCCGACATCATCGTCGCGGCGGCCGGCTCGGCCCACCTCGTCCGGCCCGAGGACGTGAAGCCGGGCGCCGCCGTCCTCGACGTCGGTGTCTCCCGCTCCGCCGAGGGCAAGATCGTCGGTGACGTCCACCCCGGCGTCGCCGAGGTCGCCGGCTGGATCTCCCCCAACCCCGGGGGTGTCGGGCCCATGACCCGCGCCCAGCTGCTCGTCAATGTGGTCGAGGCGGCGGAGCGCAGTGTCGGCTGACGGCAGGGCCGAGGGGACATCGGAACCGCCGGGGCCACCGAGGGCACCCGGCCGGGCCGGACGGCTCGGGGCGTCGGCCGACGGCGGGCCCGGGAAGACACCGCGCGCGGCCGCCGGGCCGGAGCGGCCGGGCGCGAGCGACGGGGCGGCGACGTCGGAGAGGGCACGGATGTCGAGGACGACTGGGACCGCTGGGACCGCTGAAGCCGCTGAAAGCACCGGGTCGGTTGCGGCGGAGGGGTCGGCTGAGGTTGCTGGGGCAGCTGGCGAGAACGAGGTGTCTGGGGCGACCGAGGTGTCTGAGGCCCCCGAGGCGGCTGGGTCGGCTGAAGCGGCCGGGTCGGCCAAGGCTGACAAGGCGGACAAGCCCGCCGAGGCTGCTGACGTCCCGGAACCGGCCAACGCAGCCAACGCCGCCAACGCGGCCAACGCGGCCAACGCGGCCGGGTCGGCCAAGGCGACCGACACGAACAAGCCGGCCGAGGCTGACGGTGCCGGCGAGTCGGGCGGAGCCACTGATGAGATCGAGGTACGGGATCACATCAGCGTGCCCGATGCCGACGGGAAGCCCGTGCGCGGTACCCGGCGGTTCCCGATGTTCACCAAGGACACCGCCCGGCCCGAGGGCGGTGGCCGCGCCGCGCCGCGTGAGGCGCCCGCCCCCGTCCGGCAGTGGCCGATCCTCGCCGTACTGAGCACCGTGGGTCTCGGGCTGCTGCTCACCGCGCTGGACGCGTTCCGGGTCGGCACCATCCTGATCGGCGTCGCGCTGCTCGCCGGCGCCGCGCTGCGCTGGGCCGTCCGGGACGTCGGCATGCTCGCCGTCCGCTCCCGCTTCACCGACATGGTCACGTACATCGTGCTCGGCACCACCATCGTGCTGCTCGCCCTGATGGCCCAGCCCAGGCCGTTGCTGGAGATCCCGTTCCTCAAGGACACGCTGCACTTCACGGTGGGCGACGAGGAGGCGGGCTGAGGCCGAACCGCCTCGCCCCCGCCACCGACAGAGTGCGACGGCGGTCCGTCCCCTCCCCCGAGTAAGGACGGACCGCCGTCGCGTTCCACGTTCCTGCACGGCGAACACCCTGTTCAACACCTGTCAGGCCGCTGTGGCACGGAAGTGACCATTCCGCCAAGGTGTCCCCATCGGGCCACGGCGACGGCACCCGGACGTCATCCCGGCATGACATCACCGGCGCGCGGGGCCGATGTCACGCGCCCCTCGTCATGCTCTTCGCTTCGCCTCACCAGGCCACCCACGTCACTCCACACCACTCCGGGACGGCCCCGGCGCACTGTCCGAACGCCACAGCTCCGACGCCCGTACTGGTGGGAACCGGTGCACCCGCGACCGTCGTCACCTGCTCAGACCCGCCCTTGAGCCGAGGAGGCAGCCCGATGAGCGCCTGGCAGCCGCTGCCGGACGAACTCCCGCCGGAGGTACAGCATTTCGTCGAGCAGCTACGCCTGCTGAAGGACCGCACGGGACTGAGCCTCGTCGCGCTCGGCGCGCGCACCGCGTACAGCAAGTCCTCCTGGCAGCGGTACCTCAACGGCACGCAGCCCCCGCCCCGGCAGGCGGTCGTGGCCCTGTGCCGGGTCGCCGGGGAGGACGCCGATCGGTTCGGGGCGCTCCGGGAACTGGCCCTGCGGGCCTGGCCGCGCCCGGCCCCCCAGACGGTCCCGCCGTCCCAGCCCCCCGCCCCCGGAGCGGCGGGGGAGCGGGCGGAGAACGCCGCGGAGGGGCACGAGGACGACCCCACGCTCCCCTGGTGGGACACCCCCGCCGACGAGCCGGCCCCCCGTCCGCCCGGTCGCGTCGCCCTGTACGCCGCCCTCGCCGTCCTGATCACCCTGATCCTCGTCGCCGCCGCGCTGATAGGGGCCGTCACCCTGTCGTGACAGCCCCCATCAGTGCCCATCGGCCTCCATCGGCGCCCCCATCGGCGGCGGGGGGCGCACGCGCCCCCGCCGGGACGCGCCGTCACCGGCCGGTGCCGACCGGCCCCTCAGCCACGCCAGTCGTACGCGGCGACCCTCCACTTCGAGCCGATCCTGACGTAGTAGTCCCCGTCGAGGCGCTTGAAGTTCACCTCGTGCGACAGGCCCGCGTACGTCACCCTGCCGTCGTCGTACGGCCCGTCGAGGAAGCCGTCGGCCTGACCGAAGGTCTCCTTGCCCACGATCCCGTCGACGTCCTCCAGGTCTTCCTGCGCCTGCCAGTACTTGGTCGCCGAGCGGGTCTTCCAGCCGAAGATCCCGTCGATGTCCCACAGGGTGAAGGTGTGCAGATTGCCGCTGGAGTCCTTCCACTTGGCGCCGTCGGCGTACAGGACGCTCTGCCACAGCCGCGTCGCGTTGCTCTTGGAGTGCGAGTTGACGGACAGCGTGCCCTCGTCGCCCCAGTCGTTGTACGCGGCACCGGAGCCGTCGACGACGTGCGGCTCGGCAGCCGTGGCGAGCGGAGCGGCGGTGCCGAGCGCGAGCCCGGCAGAGGCCGTCACGGCGACGGCCGCGAGCAGCAGCCTGGCCTTGAGTTGCATGTGATCCCCCTGGTCCCCGTTGACCTGTTGATGCGCTGATGCGCTGACGCGACATCGCGTTGACCTGTCGGCCCGACGGCCGGCCGGTCGGCCGACCGGCCGGCCGACGTTCACTGACGCACACGCTCCCCGTCGGTGTGTACGAGGCGCACGAGCCCCTGTTCGACTCGGGTGACTGTGCCTGTGTGGTCGTTGTGTCGATGTGTTGACAAGTTCGAGGATGTGCGGCCGACCCGCTCGACACCAGGGCTAACGTGGGCATTTGGGATGGTCCGGGACGTCCCGTGTCTGGACCTGCGATTCCGCCCGGAAATCCGGGATGCCGGTGGGACACTGGACCACAGACTGTTGGGGGGCGTGCGACGGCGCACGGGCAGGTCCGAAATGCTCCTGCACGCCCCTTTTCGCGGAACTGGCATCCCTGCTGGGCGCATCCCAGTGGGTAGGCCAGAACGGGGCTTCGGAGAGGGCCCCGGGTCGTACGGAGAGACGTACGGGGGGAAGAGGGGGAAGTAATGCCTCGTTGGAGGGCCTTGCCGGATGAACTCGATCCACAGGTCAGGGAGTTCGCGGGCCAGCTCCGCCGGCTCGTCGACCGCAGTGGGCTGAGCATCGCAGCGGTGGCCGACCGCACGGGCTACAGCAAGACGTCCTGGGAGCGGTACCTCAACGGCAGACTGCTCGCGCCGAAAGGCGCGATCGTCGCGTTGGCCGAGGTGACCGGTACCGATCCCGTCCATCTGACCACCATGTGGGAGCTGGCCGAGCGTGCCTGGAGCCGTTCGGAGATGCGCCACGACATGACCATGGAGGCGATCCGTATCTCGCAGGCCCGCGCGGCTCTCGGCGAGACGGGTGGCCAGTCCACCGTCAAGGGCGGAGGCGGGAACGGCAGAGCGGGCCGCAGCGTCACCGCGACGCCGGGCGTGGCGGGTCCGGCGGGCGTCTCGCCGACCGTCCCGCCGCAGCCGCGCTCCCCGAGCGACCGCATCCCGCGCTCGCCGTACGGGGGTTCGAACGCGCCGTCCACCTCGTCGCCGTCCGCTCCCTCCGCCCCCTCCGTGTCCTCCTCCGCGCCGCCGTACGGCGGGGCCGGGGCGGTCGCCGGGGGCGCGTCGCGCATCAGCTGGGGAGCCACGCCGTCGTCGTCCCCGTCCTCCCCGTCGGCCTCCTCGTCCTCGCCGTCGGGGCTGGCCGGAGGGCGAGGGTCGTCGGTCTCGTCCGGGGCTGCCTCGGGGCCCGCCTCGGTGTCGTCGGCGTCGTCGGCGTCGTCCCGGGTCCCGGCCGGTGCCTCGGGTTCCGGTGGTGCCCAGGCCGCCGGTGCCGCCGCAGGTCCCTCCGGTGTCTTCGGGCCGCCGCAGAGCGGCGTCGGCCTTCCCGACGGCGGGGACTCCCAGCCGAGGCGTCGCGTGACGATGTTCCTCGCCGGAGCCGTCGGCGCGCTCGTCGTGATCGCGGCGGCGTTCTTCCTCACCAACGGTGACGGCAAGGACCAGGCGGGGGACAAGCCGCCGACCTCACCGTCGACCTCGCTCGGTACGAACCCCGACCTGCCGGCCGGCGTGAAGTGCAGCGGCAAGGGCTGTGACGGCAAGGACCCCGAGACCATGGGGTGCATCGGCAACCTCGTCCGCACCACCGACGAGGTCACGATCGGCACGACCCGGGTCGAGGTCCGCTACAGCAAGGCCTGTCAGGCCGCCTGGGCGCGCATCACCGGCGCCACCCAGGGCGACGAGGTCCAGGTCGCGGTCGGGAAGACCAAGCAGACCGCCGCCATCGAGGCCGCCGGGGACAACATCGCCTATACGCAGATGGTCGCCGTCAAGGACGCGGGCGAGGCCACGGCGTGCGCGACGCTGGCGTCGGGGCAGAAGGGCTGCACGTGACAGCGGTCGGCTAGGCCCGGGAGGGGCGCGTGGGACCCGGCAGGAACGCGCGGCCCACGCGTGGAGATCGCGCGACCGGCCCCACCCCCCGGGCGACGAGCACCACCCCCCGCCGAACAGGTCACGTTCAGTCATGGCCCTTACCGGAAAAGTAATCGCGGTGTAAGTGGAATGCCCGCCGAACTCCGGGGCAGGCGGAGAGTACCCCCACGGGAGTCCGGCCCACCCGGGAGACCTGCACCGCCCTCCTGGCCCGGCACCCCACAGGCGGCCGCCTCGGTCCCCCCCCCGGACCGGGCGGCCGCCTCTTTCGTGTGGTCCTCCCCGCAGCGCGACTTGTGGGCTGGGCCACATGAACCCCGGCCGTCCGGGATCCCGGATGCGCGGTAGCCTGACCACCGATCTCTCTTGACGCCAAGAGATCGATCATTTGTACGTCCCACCAGGGGCAGGGACGCCCCACCGCCAGCTGTCATACGGAGAACGCCATGACCCGCACTCCCGTGAACGTCACCGTCACCGGCGCGGCCGGCCAGA
Source organism: Streptomyces gottesmaniae (assembly GCF_031845845.1). Taxonomy (NCBI): domain Bacteria; kingdom Bacillati; phylum Actinomycetota; class Actinomycetes; order Kitasatosporales; family Streptomycetaceae; genus Streptomyces; species Streptomyces gottesmaniae. Next base: position 53,042 of record NZ_JAVRFJ010000021.1, on the reverse strand, counting down.
TCGGTTACGCCCTGCTCTTCCGCATCGCCTCCGGCCAGCTGCTCGGCGCGGACGTGCCCGTCAAGCTCCGCCTCCTGGAGATCACGCCGGCGCTCAAGGCCGCCGAGGGCACCGCCATGGAGCTCGACGACTGCGCCTTCCCGCTCCTTCAGGGCATCGACATCACGGACGACCCGAACGTGGCCTTCGACGGCGCCAACGTCGGTCTGCTCGTCGGCGCCCGCCCCCGCACCAAGGGCATGGAGCGCGGCGATCTGCTGGAGGCCAACGGCGGCATCTTCAAGCCGCAGGGCAAGGCCATCAACGACCACGCGGCGGACGACATCAAGGTCCTCGTCGTCGGCAACCCGGCCAACACCAACGCCCTCATCGCCCAGGCCGCCGCGCCGGACGTCCCGGCCGAGCGCTTCACCGCGATGACCCGCCTGGACCACAACCGCGCGCTGACCCAGCTGTCGAAGAAGACGGGCGTCCCGGTCTCCGAGATCAAGAAGCTCACGATCTGGGGCAACCACTCCGCGACCCAGTACCCGGACATCTTCCACGCCACGGTCGCCGGCAAGAACGCCGCCGAGGTCGTCAACGACGAGAAGTGGCTCGCCGACGACTTCATCCCGACCGTCGCCAAGCGCGGCGCCGCCATCATCGAGGCCCGTGGCGCCTCGTCGGCCGCGTCCGCCGCCAACGCCGCCATCGACCACATCTACACCTGGGTCAACGGCACCGCCGAGGGCGACTGGGCCTCCATGGGCATCCCGTCCGACGGTTCCTACGGTGTGGCCGAGGGCCTCATCTCCTCCTTCCCGGTCACCGTGAAGGACGGCACGTACGAGATCGTCCAGGGCCTGGAGATCAACGACTTCTCCCGCGCCCGTATCGACGCCTCGGTCCAGGAGCTGGCGGAGGAGCGCGAGGCGGTCCGCGCGCTCGGTCTCCTCTGAGCAGCCCTCCCCGGGGGGCGACGCCCCCTCAGCCTTCCCACGCAGGCCCTGTCCCGGTTTCGACCAGGACGGGGCCTGTTCGGCATGTTCGCCGCTATCGTCTGCCTACGCACGTCATGAGAACGCCGAGGTCGGCAAGGGGGACGGGATGACGCGCTGGGACCCGCACCAAGGACGCTGGGTGGACGAGCCGTCCGGACGGGGCAGCCCCTGGCCGCGCACGGCAGCCATCGTCGTACTCGCCGCGCTGCTCGGTGGCGGCGCCGGATTCGGGGTGTGGTCCCTGACCCGGGACGACGAACCGACCCGTACGACGGCCACGGACGACTCCCCCTCCACACCCCCGCCCTCCCTCTCGGCGGCGGGCCCCCAGGACGACGGGACCACCGCCCCGGCCACCCCGAAGCAGTCGGACACGGGTGACGAGGGCGCCGACGGGGGTGAGGACGGGAGCGACGGCGCGGACGGCGCCCCCGGCTACGTACGCTCCGACGACCCGGCGGGCTTCACCGTGCACGTACCCTCCGGCTGGGACCGGACCGCGAAGGCACCGGCCGGCAAACCCCCGGTCGTGACGTACACGTCCCCGGACGGCCGCAGGATCCTTCAGCTCTTCCAGATCAGCGAGGGCACTCCCGCCGAGTCCATGGACCTGGCCGAGAACGAGAACTACGGTTTCGCCCGCCTCCCCGGCTACCGCGTCATCGACCGCTCCGCCGCAGACGACGACAGCTACTCCGAGGTCGTCTACCGCTTCGACGGCGACGGCGATCTGGGCGCCCGCCTGGTCATCGACCACCGCTTCCGCACGGCCGACGACCAGATCTACGGCGTCCGCCTCAGCGCCCCCGAGTCGATCCCGCTCGACACCCTCCGCGAACCGGTCACGATGGCGGTCACCTCCCTGTGCCCCACGGGAGCGACCTGCGTGCGAGGGTGAACGCGGGGCGCCCTGGGAGGCCAGGGTGCGGGGGAGCGGGAGCTGGGACGGGAGCGGGAGCGCGGGTGCGGGCGCGTCACGGTCGGCGGGTCGGCGGGAGCCTCTTCTCGAAGAAGTGCGCCCCGTACACGTCGTCGTTGTACCGGGGGATCTCCGTGTAACCGCACGCCCGGTACATCGCCTGTGCCTCCGTCAACGCGGCATGCGTGTCGAGCCGTACGACGCCGAGACCACGCTCGGCGGCCTCCCGCTCCAACTCGCCCAGCAGCCGTCGGGCGAGCCCGAGCCGTCGCGCGTCGGGATGCACCCACACGTGCTTGATCTCCCCGACCCGCGCCCCGGCGTCGAGCGTGCGCAGCGCCCCGCACCCCACGGCCGACTCCTCCTCGTAGGCGACGAGAAAGGCCCCCGAGCCCCCCGAGACCTCATGGGACGGCACGAGGGTGGCGGGGTCGTACCCCTCGGGGAACCGCTGGTCGATGTCGGCGGCGTAGGCGTCCAGGCAGGCGCGGGCGACGGCCGAGCCGCCGTCCACGGCCTCGACCCGGATCGCCGCGAGCCGCAGCAGGCGCCGCGCGGCACCCAACGCATCGGTCAGCTCGCCCCGCTGTGCCGGAGTCAGCCCGCGCAGCAGCCCCTCGGCCAGGGCGTCGGCCCGCCGGTTCTGCTCGGCGACCTCGGACCGCCCCGCCGGTGTCAGCGTGGCGACCCGCACCCGGCTGTCCTCGCCGTCCACCCCGACCCGGACCAGCCCCTGGCCCTCCAGCGCCTTGACCATCCGGCTCAGATACCCGGCGTCCAGCCCGAGTCGGGTCCGCAGCTCCCGCAGCGCGGCGCCCTCGCGGCCCCGGCCCGACTCGCCGATCTCGAAGAGCAGCCGGGCCTCGCCGAGCGGCCGGTCCTGCCCGAGGTAGTGATCGTCCAGCGCCCCGATACGACGCGTGAAGTACCGGTTGAACCGCCGCAGGCTCCGTGCGTCCCGCGCGGCCACCGGTTCGGACTGGTCCTCGTGCCGGGTCTCCATATTTCTTTGACTTTAGTCAAGGGAATGGAGGATGTCGACGGCCGTCGACGCTCGTCCCGTGCTGTGTCCCGCCGCTCCCCCCGCTGCCCTTCCGACCCCTTCCGACCCTTCCGACCACGACCCCTTCCCTTCCCCTTCACCGCAGCTCGCGGAAGAACTCCCTGAGGTCCTCGACGAGCACTTCCGGGGCCTCCAGAGCGAGGAAGTGGCCTCCGCGTTCGAGTTCGGTCCACCGCACGATGTCGTGGTCCCGCTCGGCCCAGCGCCGGACCGTCACATCGCGCGCAGAGACCAGCACGGCGGTGGGCACCCTCGCTTCCGCGCCCCCGGTCTCGCCCCAGGAACCCGCGGAGATTTCCTCGTAGTAGATCTGCGCGGCCGAGGCGGCCGTGCCGGTGAACCAGTACAGCGAGATGTTCGTCAGCATGCGATCCCGGTCGACACTGTCCTCCGGCAGCCCGGCCTCGGGGTCGGTGAGTTCCTTGAACTTCTCCACGATCCAGGCCAGTTGTCCCACGGGGGAGTCCGTGAGCCCGTACGCCACCGTCTGCGGACGTTTGGAATTGCACTGGAGATAGCCGTCGTTGAAGTTCTGCATGGCCCACCAGCGCCCCTGTTCGACCTCGCTCAGGCCGTCCATCTCGCCCTCCGCCCCCACGGGGAAGGTGATCATGCCGTTGACGTGGACCCCGACGACCCGTTCCGGTGTCTGCTTCCCCATCTCGGGCGCGATCCACGACCCGGTGTCATACCCCTGGACCCCGTACCGCTCGTACCCCAGACGGGACATCAGCCGCGTGAACACCGTGGCGGCCCGGGCCGCGTTCATCCCGGGCCCCGCCAGCGGCGTGGAGAGTCCGAATCCCGGCAGCGACGGGATGACCAGGTGAAACGCGTCACCCGGGTCCGCGCCGTGCGCCCTGGGATCGGACAACGGACCGATGACGTCCAGGAAATCCACCACCGAGCCCGGCCAGCCGTGCAGCAGCAGCAACGGCGTGGCCCCCGCCTCCGGCGACCGCACATGCAGGAAGTGCACATTCTGCCCGTCGATTTCCGTCGTGAACTGGTCGTACGCGTTGACCGCCGCCTCCTGCGCCCGCCAGTCGAAGCCGGTGCGCCAGTACTCGGCGAGGTCCTTCAGATAGCCCGTGGGCACGCCCCGACTCCACCCCACACCCGGCAGTTCGTCGGGCCAGCGGGTGTCGGCCAGCCGTCTGCGCAGATCGTCGATACGGTCCTGCGGGATCGCGATCCGGAACGGCCTGGGCGCGGGCTCGGGGTGCGGGCGGGGGGAGGGGTCGGGCAGGGGACGGACATCGCGTGTCGGCTTCGTCATGGCTCCGACGCTACGAACCAGTTGGGTCAGCTTCGGTCCTAACCCTGCGGCACCCTCATGACCATGCTGGAGACCTCCGGGCGACTGCTGAAACTGCTCGCCCTGCTGCAGACCCACCGTGACCGCGATCGCTCCGGTGCCGAACTCGCCGAGCAGCTCGGCGTCAGCCGACGCACCCTGCGCCGGGACATCGAGCGACTGCGTGACCTCGGCTACCCCGTGCACGCCGCCCGGGGCGCCGCCGGATACCGGCTCGGCGTCGGCGCGAGCCTGCCGCCCCTGTTGCTCGACGACGAGGAAGCCGTGGCCGTCGTGGTGGGACTGCGCACCGCCGCCGAGGGCACGGTCACCGGCATCGAGGAGGCCGCACTGCGCGCCTTCACCAAGCTGGAGCAAGTGCTGCCGTCCCGGCTGCGGCACCGGGTGACGACCCTGCACCACGCCACCGACCGAGCGGGAGCGGCCCCGGCCCCCAAGGTCTCGCCGGACACCCTCATGGCCATCGCCGAAGCCTGCCGCCGCCGCGAACGCCTCCGCTTCCACTACACCAGCCCGCACCCCTCCACCCCCGATCCCGGCACTCCTGACCCCTCCGATCCCGCATCCGATCCCGTCTCCTCCCCCTCCCCTCGGCCCGGCCCCACCCAGCCGCGAGCCCACCCCCGCGTCCGCACCGTCGAGCCGCACAGGCTCGTCAGCTTCGACCGGCACTGGTATCTCATCGCTTGGGACATGGACCGCGCGGACTGGCGCACCTTCCGGGTCGACCGCCTCGTGCCGCGCGCACCGACCGGACCACGCTTCGTCCCGCGCGCACTTCCCTACGGCGACGCCGCGACCTATCTCGCACACCGTCTCTCGTCCCGAGCCTGGCCCTTCCGGGCCACCGTCACCCTGCACGAGTCGGCCGCGTCGATCGGTGACCGGCTCTGGCCCGGCATGGGAGTGCTCGAACCCCTCGACGACGACCGCTGTCTGCTGCACCTGGGCGCCGAGACCCCGCGCGACCTCGCCTGGATGATCACTTCGGTGGACGCCGACTTCACGCTGGACGCATCGGCCCCACCCGAACTCGCCGACACCCTGCGCGCCCAAGCCGCCCGCTCGTTGGCGGCGATCCCCCACCCGTAGCCGCCCCTTCGCACCCGGTTGGCCTCTCCAGGAGTCGATCACTAGTCTGAGCGCCGATAAAGCGCACATAAGACGGCGGCCGGTTCTCGCGTACCGCATCGCGAACCGGCCCCGGCACGGCGGGGCTCACCAGCCCTACGGGGGAGCACACATGGGAGAACAGCGCAGGCGGCTGCGGTCCAGCACGGTCGTCCTCGGTGGGATGGGCGTCGTCGCGGCGGCCCTGACCTCCTGCGGTTCCGATCCGGACCGCCGCTGCGTGGACCGCGACAGCTACGACTACGCCAACGGCTACAAGATCATCGCCGACAAGAACTGCAACTCGAGCTCCAGCTCCTCGTCGTCGTACGGCAAGAACCGCAAGAGCAACAGCAGCGGCAACCGCAGCCAGACCGGCTCGGTCGACGCCGCCTGGTACTACGACGCGGACGTCAGCGGACGCCGCGCCGACTACGGCACCTTCAGCCGCAGCGACGCCGTCGACCGGGACGGCTTCGGCTGTTCGGGCTCCGGCTCCGGCGGCGGCTGATCCGGCGGACGAGGCAGCACCATGGAACGCCGCACCATCGAACCCCGGCCGGGCTGGCAGGAGACCGTCGAGGAACAGGGGCTCATCTACCCGCTGACCCGCCACCCCGACGGTTCCCTGCGCCCGTACTGGGACGAGAGCGCGTACTACGTCTTCTCGCTCCCCGAGGTCGAGGCGCTGGAGGAGGTCGTCGAGGAACTGCACGGCATGTGCCTCGCCGCCGCCGAACACATCGTGGCCGAGGACCGCTTCGCCGACCTCGGCATCACCGACCCGCGTCTCGCCGGCCTCGTCGCCGAGGCATGGCGCCGACGGGCCGAACTGCCGTCCCTCTACGGCCGCTTCGACCTCCGCTACGACGGGACCGGCCCGGCCAAGATGCTGGAGTACAACGCCGACACCCCGACCTCGCTCGTCGAGGCGGCCAGCCCTCAGTGGTTCTGGATGGAGGAACGCTTCCCGGGCGCCGACCAGTGGAACTCCCTCCACGAGCGCCTCATCGACGCCTGGAAGAAGCAGTCCCCCCTCCTGCCGCCGGGCAGCCCCCTCTACTTCGCGCACTCCGCCGGCGACGAGCTCGGCGAGGACCTGATGACGGTCGCCTATCTGAAGGAGACCGCCGAACAGGCCGGGCTCGCCACCGACTGGATCTCCATGGAGGACATCGGCTGGGACCGCCTCTCGGAACGCTTCGTCGACAAGAAGCTCCGCTTCATCCGCAGCATCTTCAAGCTCTACCCCTGGGAGTGGCTCACCACCGACCGCTTCGCCTCCCATGTCCTCGCCACCCTCGACAACGGCGGCGGCACCGGGACCACGATGTGGATCGAGCCCGCCTGGAAGATGCTCCTGAGCAACAAGGCCCTCCTCGCCGTCCTCTGGGAGCTGTACCCCGGCCACCCCAACCTCCTCCCCGCCTATCTCGACGGTCCCCGCGAACTGGCCGCCACCACCGGCTACGTCGCCAAACCACTCCTGGGCCGCGAGGGCGCCGGTGTCACCCTCCATGACCCGGGCGCCGCCCCCGAACTCCGCGAAGAACCGTGCTGCTACCAGGAGTTGGCCCCCCTGCCCACCTTCGACGACAACCACGTCGTCCTCGGCGCCTGGGTCGTCGAGAACGAGTCCGCGGGCCTCGGCATCCGCGAGTCCTCGGGCCTGGTCACGGACGAGTACGCACGCTTCCTCCCGCACGTGATCCTCTGACATCCCCCTCCTTCCGTCGTTCGAATGGTGGACCTCCCGGCCCACCGCGCCCGCCCGCCCGATAGGGTGAGCGGTGGGTCGTGACTGGCGCGCTGGGATGGGACGGACCATCGGGGAGCGGCCCGGGGAAGATGAGTGCCGTGCGCCTGGGCCGTACCGTGAACGCTGAACGCAACGTCCGGAGGTCCCCATGTCAGCCGAGCCCCTCTCCCACGAGTCCACCGCCTTCCGTGCCGCCCTCGATGTGATCCGCGCCGTCGAGCCGCGGGTGGCCGACGCCATCGGCCAGGAGGTCACCGACCAGCGCGAGATGCTCAAGCTGATCGCCTCCGAGAACTACGCCTCCCCGGCCACCCTCCTGGCCATGGGCAACTGGTTCAGCGACAAGTACGCCGAGGGCACCGTCGGCCGCCGCTTCTACGCCGGCTGTCGCAACGTCGACACCGTCGAGTCCCTCGCCGCCGAGCACGCCAAGGAACTCTTCGGCGCCCGCCACGCCTACGTCCAGCCGCACTCCGGCATCGACGCCAACCTGGTCGCCTTCTGGTCCGTCCTCGCCGACCGCGTCGAGGTCCCCTTCCTGGAGAAGGCCGGCGCCCGCCAGGTCAACGACCTCTCCGACGCCGACTGGGCCGAACTCCGCCAGGCCTTCGGCAACCAGCGCATGCTCGGCATGTCCCTGGACGCCGGCGGCCACCTCACCCACGGCTTCCGCCCGAACATCTCCGGCAAGATGTTCGACCAGCGCTCCTACGGCACCGACCCCGCCACCGGCCTCATCGACTACGACGCCCTGCGCACCTCCGCCCGTGACTTCAAGCCGCTGATCATCGTCGCCGGGTACTCCGCCTACCCCCGTCTGGTGAACTTCCGGATCATGCGTGAGATCGCCGACGAGGTCGGCGCCACGCTCATGGTGGACATGGCGCACTTCGCGGGCCTCGTCGCCGGCAAGGTCCTCACCGGCGACTTCGGCCCCGTACCGCACGCCCAGATCGTCACCACGACCACCCACAAGTCGCTGCGCGGCCCGCGCGGCGGCATGGTCCTGTGCGACGACTCCCTCAAGGACCAGGTCGACCGCGGCTGCCCGATGGTCCTCGGCGGCCCCCTTCCGCACGTCATGGCCGCCAAGGCCGTCGCCCTCGCCGAGGCCCGTCAGCCCGCCTTCCAGGACTACGCCCAGCGCATCGTCGACAACTCCCGCGCCCTCGCCGAGGGCCTGATGCGCCGTGGTGCCACCCTGGTCACCGGCGGCACCGACAATCACCTCAACCTGATCGACGTCGCCACCTCCTACGGTCTCACCGGCCGTCAGGCCGAGGCCGCGCTGCTCGACTCCGGCATCGTCACCAACCGCAACGCCATCCCGGCCGACCCGAACGGCGCCTGGTACACCTCCGGCATCCGCATCGGCACGCCCGCGCTGACGACGCGGGGGCTGGGCACCGCCGAGATGGACGAGGTCGCCGGCCTCATCGACCGCGTCCTCACCACCACCGAGGCCGGCACCACCAAGTCGGGCGCCCCCTCCAAGGCCCAGCACGTCCTCGACGCGAAGGTCGCCGACGAGATCTCCCGTCGCGCCACCGACCTTGTCGCCGGCTTCCCGCTGTACCCGGAGATCGACCTCGGCTGACCCGGCCGACCGACTCCCGACCGTGGTCGCTCAGGCGTCCAGCAGCTCCTGACGGGGCTCCCGCGGCGGCCCGGATCCGTTCCGGGCCGCCGCGCGGCGCAGGAGGAGCGTGGCCCCGCCGGAGCCGAGGAGCAGGCCCAGCGCCAGGGCGGGTATCGCCCAGTGGGCACGGTCGGTCGGACCCGGTGCGTCCGTCGCGGCCCTGACATCGGCGGCCGTCCCGGCGGAGCCGGCCGCGGTCCCGCCCGTCGCGTCGCCCGCCGGCGGCTCGTCCCCCACCAGGGCTCCGGAGTCAGGATCACCAGGGGCCGAGCCCAGGATCTCCAGGCCGGTGAGAAGCTTTCGCAGCTGGTCCGGCTGCTTCGCCCGGTGCCAGACGCCGGCACCCGGAGCGCCCAGGGCCTCCTCGCCGGTGATGAGCGTCGTATGGATCCAGATGTCCTTGGTGTCCGGCGCGGCTGTGTAGACCCGGTCCAGCCGCCAAGGCGTCACGTCGTGGACCATCCACGTCACGCTGACCATGTCGCTGATCAGCTCTCCCCCTATCTCCTCCCGACCCCATGCCGGGACCTCCTCCCGGCTCCGGTCGAGCTCGCCGCCCGCGGGGGCGAGGAACCTCTCCAGGTCGCCGTACTCCTCCCGTGTGCCGTACAGCGAAGCCGTCCGCTGGTCGGCCGGAGAAACCAACAGCACGCTGGTCGGTCCGCCCGCCGCCGAAGGCGGAGCCCCCAACAGCACCAGGACGCACGCCGTCAGCAACGCGCCCACAGCCGCCGCCAGTTGTCGCAGTCCACGCATCCGACACCCCCGATCGATCCCGGTGCGGCCCTCCCGCACTCGCGGTGTCACTCCTGGTACACCGCTCGAACCGCCGGGGTTCCCACCCGGACGGGACCGATCAGTCCAACGAGTCTGGCTCGAGCGAGTCCGTTTCCAACGAGTCCGTCGCGTCCAACGAGTCCGCGATCTCCCGCGCCCGTGTCTTCGACTCCACGCCCTCCAGCCGCAGCGTGAACGCGTCGTCGTGGACCCACAGCAGGGTGGGCCCCGCCGTGCGTTCTGAGCGGGTGAGGCGGGAGCCGCCCTCGGAGGTCATCCAGAAGCGCAGCAGATGCGGCTCGGGGAACCACAGCGCGTCGTACGCGCCCCCTGCCAGCCCGACCCACTCGACGGCCTGCTCGCCCGCCACGGTCTTGCCGTACTCGGGTGCCAGCCGGGCCGCGTACTCGTCGAGCCGGACGGTCCCACCCCGCTCGTCCCAGCACAGGGTGATCACGAAACGGTCCTTCGGCGCCCGGGTCACGGACACCGCGTCCGGAGTGCCCAGCGCGCCCGGCACGAGCGGAACGAACCCCGCCAGCCGCCCGGCCTCGGCGAGCGAGACCGGCTCCGGGCAGCCGGGCACCTTCGCACCCGGCGAAGGCGTCGCCGACGGGTCGTACCGCACCTCGACCCCGCCGAAGTGGAACCAGTCGGCCACCGCCGCCCGCACCGGAGGGGTGAGGACGAGGGCCGTGAGCAGCCCGCACAGCGCGGCGATCAGCACGCGCCACCGCGTCCGGACCCACCGGCGCACCGCCCGCAGCCGCTCACCGGGCCCCGGCGGCTCGGCCACCGGCGTCGGCACCCGCTCGGTGAGTATCTGCTGGAGGACCCGCTCGACCATGGTCTCGTCACCGTCGCTCCCCGGCCGGTCCAGCGCCCGCCCGAGCGCCCGCAGCTCCCCGGGCAATCGGGCGTCACGCGCCTCACTCTCCGTGTCCCCGCCACCCCTGGACCGTCCTCGACCCCGCACCTCACCACGACCCCGCACCTCACCACGGCCCCGGTCCTCGTCCCGACCACGCTCCTCGCCCGGCCCCCACTCCTTGTCCCCGCCCGGCTCACCCACGCCCACGCCCCTCACCCCCTCCCCCTTTTTGGCCCAGCGGTTCCCCCGGCTCGAACTCCGGCAGGAGGCGGCCCAGCTTGCGCAGTGCCCGGCTCAGACGGGACTTCACCGTGCCCCGGGGCCAGCCCAGGGCGGCCGCCGTCTCGGGCTCGTCCATCTCCAGCAGATAGCGGTACGTGACGACCAGCCGGTGTTCCTCGCTCAGCTTCTCCAGGGCGCCCAGGAGCGCGACACGCCGCTCTATCTCCAGCGCGGCGACCGCCGGGTCGGCCGAGGGCGGTATCAGCGGCTCGGCCTCGACGAAAGCGGCCTCCCGGTCGGCCAGCGATCGCTGGCGCCCCGCTGTCCGCACTGTGTTCCTCGTCTCATTGGCCACGATCGACAGAAGCCACGGCCGGAACGCGGCACCGTCCCGGAAGCGGCCCAGTGAGCAGTACGCCTTGAAGAAGGCCTGCTGCACCACGTCCTCCGCGTCCGCACCGGCGCCCAGCGCCCGCGCCGCCCGCAGCGCGATGCCCGTATGGGCGCGCACCAGCTCCGCATAGGCCTCCGGCTCCCCGGCGCGTACGCGTGCGACCACCGCGGCCTCATCGACGATGCGGCCCCCCTCCCGCGTTCTCACACAAGGGGTACACCGCCCGCGCCGGATCGGTTCCCACCCGTGGCAGATCTGTTTCCTGTCGGTTCCGGAACGGCTCCGGATACCTGAGAGAATGGTGAGCATGGCCTCTGATCGACCCCGCGTGCTCTCCGGCATCCAGCCCACCGCCGGCTCGTTCCACCTCGGCAACTACCTCGGCGCCGTCCGCCAGTGGGTGGCCCTGCAGGAGTCCCACGACGCGTTCTACATGGTCGTCGACCTGCACGCGATCACCGTCGCGCAGGATCCCGCGGACCTGCGCGCCAACACCCGGCTCGCCGCCGCGCAGCTGCTCGCCGCCGGTCTCGACCCGGAGCGCTGCACGCTCTTCGTCCAGAGCCACGTCCCCGAGCACGCACAGCTCGGCTGGGTCATGAACTGCCTCACCGGCTTCGGCGAGGCCTCCCGTATGACGCAGTTCAAGGACAAGTCCGCCAAGCAGGGCGCCGACCGCGCGAGCGTCGGCCTCTTCACGTACCCGATCCTCCAGGTCGCGGACATCCTGCTCTACCAGGCGAACGAGGTGCCGGTCGGCGAGGACCAGCGCCAGCACATCGAGCTCACCCGTGACCTCGCCGAGCGCTTCAACGGCCGCTTCGGCGAGACCTTCGCGATCCCGAAGCCGTACATCCTCAAGGAGACGGCGAAGATCTACGACCTCCAGGACCCCACGATCAAGATGAGCAAGTCGGCGTCGACCCCGAAGGGGTTGATCAACCTGCTCGACGATCCGAAGGTCACCGCCAAGAAGGTCAAGAGCGCGGTCACCGACACCGACACGGTGATCCGCTTCGACCCCGCGGAGAAGCCCGGCGTCAGCAACCTGCTGGGCATCTACTCGACCCTGACGGGGACGGGTGTCGCGGAACTGGAGGAGAAGTACGTCGGCAAGGGCTACGGTGCGCTCAAGACGGACCTCGCCGAGGTCATGGTCGAGTTCGTGACGCCGTTCCGGGAGCGCACCCAGCAGTATCTGGACGACCCGGAGACGCTGGACTCGCTCCTGGCCAAGGGAGCCGAGAAGGCGCGCGCGGTCGCGGCGGAGACGCTCGCCCAGGCGTACGACGCGGTGGGCTTCCTGCCCGCCAAGCACTGAGCCGCACCACCTCTGCCCCCGAGCGCCTGCCGCACCACCCGTCGCACCACCGACAGCGCCGCACATCACTCCCGCTGCGCCTGCCCGGAGGACCGCCGTGGCCGTACAGTCGATAGCCGGTACGACCGACAGCCCGTACGACCGATGACAGGTACGACGACGACAGGTACGACGGGCTGTGGCTGACAAGGACTACGACAACTCGCATGACACGACGACAGGAGACGACGTGGGGACCGTAACGATCGGTGTGTCGATCGCGGTCCCGGAGCCCCACGGCAGCCAGCTCCAGGAGCGGCGCGCGGGCTTCGGCGACGCCGCGGCTCACGGCATCCCCACCCATGTCACGCTGCTGCCGCCGACCGAGGTCGAGGACACCGACCTCCCGGCGGTCGAGCAGCACCTCGGTGAGGTCGCGGCGGCCGGGCGGCCCTTCCCGATGCGGCTGTCCGGCACGGGCACCTTCCGCCCGCTGTCGCCCGTCGTGTACGTGCGGGTCGTCGAGGGGGCCGAGGCCTGCACCTGGTTGCAGACGCAGGTCCGGGACGCCTCGGGGCCCTTGGCACGCGAGTTGAACTTCCCCTACCACCCGCATGTCACCGTGGCGCACGGCATCGCCGAGGAGGCGATGGACCGGGCGTTCGAGGAGCTCGCCGGGTACGAGGCGCAGTGGCCCTGCGCCGGGTTCGCGCTCTACGAGCAGGGTTCCGACGGGGTCTGGCGCAAGCTGCGGGAGTTCGCGTTCGGTGGGTCCGTGGTGCCGCCCCAGGCGGGGGCGCCGGTCGGGGACACGACGCTTCCCACGCGGTGACGTCGGCCGCAGGGCTTCCCACGTGGTGACGTCGGCCGCCGGGTGAATCGGACCGGAGCGCTCCGGGAGGGGTGGCGAGCGGTCTTCGCGGCCGCGGGTCGGCGGGGGTGTTCGCGCCGTTCCCCGCGCCCCTTTCGGGGCGCAGGACGCGCTCTACAGCGGCAGGCGGCGGAACACCGCCCTCGGTACGTGCCGCAGGACTGCCATCACCAGGCGCAGTGAACCCGGGACCCAGACCGTCTCCGAGCGGCGGCGCAGACCCAGTTCGATGGCGACGGCCACGGCCTCCGGGGTCGTGGCGAAGGGGCTCTCCGGGCGGCCCGCCGTCATGCTCGTGCGGACGAAGCCGGGGCGGACGAGCATGACGTGGGCGCCGGTGCCGTGGAGGGCGTCGCCGAGGCCCTGGGTGAAGGTGTCGAGGCCGGCCTTGCTGGAGCCGTAGATGAAGTTCGAGCGGCGGGCCCGCTCGGCGGCGACGGAGGACAGGACGACCAGGGAGCCGTGGCCCTGCGCCTGGAGCGCCCGCGCGCAGACCAGGGCGGACGAGACGGCGCCGGTGTAGTTCGTCTGCGCGACGCGCGCGGCGGACACCGGGTCGCGTTCGTCGTTCGCCTGGTCGCCGAGGACGCCGAAGGCGAGGAGGACCATGTCGATGTCGCCCTCGGCGAAGACCTTGCCGAGGACCGCCTCGTGGGAGTCGGGGTCGAGCGCGTCGAAGGTGATGGTGTGGGTCTGCGCGCCGAGGCCGCGCAGATGGGTGGCCGCGTTCTCCAGGGCCTGCGACGGGCGCCCCGCCAGCCAGACCGTGCGGGTGCGGCGGGCGATCAGACGGCGTGCCGTGGCGAGCGCGATGTCCGACGTACCGCCGAGGATCAGCAGGGACTGGGGGGTGCCGAAGGCGTCCTTCATGACAGCTCCTGGGTGTGGGGGACAGAGGTGCGCGCCGTGCTCAGGGGCCCGGCGCTCACAGGCCGAGGCGGCGGGCCAGGTCCGACACGAAGACCCCGCCCGGGTCCAACTCCCCGCGCAGTGCGCGGAACTCGGGGAGCCTCGGATACATCGAGGCCAGTAGCTCGGGCCGTAGACGGGCGTCCTTCGCCAGGTAGACGCGGCCGCCGGCGGTCGCGACCTCCTCGTCGAGCGAGTCCAGGAAGGCGCCGAGACCGGGCAGGCTCGCCGGGATGTCCAGGGCGAGGGTCCAGCCGGGCATCGGGAAGGACAGCCAGCCGGGATCGCCCTCGCCGAAGCGCTTCAGGACGGCGAGGAAGGACGGGCAGCGGCGCGCGGAGATCCGGTCCACGATCCGGCGCAGGGTCTCCTCCCGGCCGTGTCCGACGACGAACTGGTACTGGACGAAGCCGGACCGGCCGTAGATCCGGTTCCAGTGCGGGACCCCGTCGAGGGGGTGGAAGAAGGTGGAGAGCCGCTGGAGCTCGTCGGTCCGGACCCGGGGTGCCCGGCGGTACCAGAGCTCGTTGAAGAGCCCCATGGCCGTGCGGCCGAGAAGACCGTCGGGGACGAAGGAGGGAGCGGCCGGGAGGCGGGGGGCGCGGAATTCCAGGGGACTGGCGAGCATGTCCCTCCGGAACCGGAACGCCTCACTGAACGAAGAACGGCCCCCACGCGCGCGCGTGGACGCACTCCACGGGGATTCCGACGGCGGCGTCCGCATCGATCCCGACGGCTGTGTCCCCGGCGATGCCGACACTCCTGTCCTCGGCGACGGCAGCGGCCCGTTCCGGCGCGGCAGCGCCTCCAGCGCGTCCAGGGGGGCGTGGTCGCCGCGTGTGAGCACCGCCCGGCCCGTCGCGGCGCCCCTGGCGAGCAGGTCGATCCAGGCGACCGAATAGCGGTAGTAGCGGTCCGTGGCCGTCAGGCGGGCGAGGAGGTCGTCGAGGTCGCGCGCGCGTTCGGTGTCGACGGACATCCAGGACGTCTCGACAGGGAGCAGACGGACGGTCGCGGTGAGGATGACGCCGGTGAGGCCCATGCCGCCGGCCGTGGCGTCGAAGAGCGGGGTGCCGGGGACGACCGTGCGGATCTCGCCGTCGGCCGTGAGCAGTTCGAGGGACAGGACATGGCGGGCGAACGACCCGGAGACATGGTGGTTCTTGCCGTGGATGTCGGCCGCGATGGCGCCCCCGACGGTCACCTGACGGGTCCCCGGGGTCACCGGCACGAACCAGCCCAGGGGGAGCAGGACCTCCATCAGCCGGTGCAGCGAGACGCCCGCGTCGCACAGCACGGTGCCGCCGTCCGCGTCGATGGCGTGGACCCGGTCGAGGCCGGTCATGTCGAGGACGGCGCCGCCCGCGTTCTGCGCCGCGTCGCCGTACGCCCGCCCCAGTCCCCGGGCGATCCCGCCCCGCGCCCCGTGCGCCCCGCACGCCCGTACGGCGGCCGCGGCCTCCTCGTACGTCCGCGGGTGGAGCAGCCGGGCGGCGGTCGGGGCGGTGCGGCCCCAGCCGGTGACCGTGACGGGAGCGGAGGCCGGGACTGAGGCGGAAGCGGGGGCGGGGACGGGGCGGCGCGGCCCGGCGGGCGGGGGAGCCGGGGAGGTCGAGGCGGCGTCGGCTGGCATGCTCGCGACCGTATCGCCGCGTATGCGGAGGAGTCGGGCGCGTCGGCACGGCCGCTCTGTCGCCTCACCGAAATGGGTGATTAGTGGGATGTCGGGCAAGATTGCCGTAGCTCTGGGCCGGTCGCCTAGAAGAGTGGCGTCGCATGGATGAAGTTGACGTCGTCGAGGGTGTGCGGGGACTGGACCGGCGACTGCTCTCCGCGCTGCACGCCCGTGGTGCCGACCCTCGAGTGGCGCGCGCCGCCCGTGGGTTGTCCCGGGCGGGGGAGCACGGGCTGCTGTGGCTCGCGGCCGGACTGGTGGGTGCCGCCGCCGACCGGGAGCGGCGTCGCGTGTGGCTGCGCGGCACGGCGCTGACCGCCGGGGCGCATCTGGCCAGCATGGGCGTCAAGCGCGTCGTACGACGGCCGCGCCCGGCCCATGTCGAGCCCCTGGTCCGCACGGTCGGACGGCACTCCTTCCCCAGCTCGCACGCGAGTTCGGCAGCGGCGGCGGTCGCTGTCGTGGCTCACGGAGCCCTGGGCGCCCCTGTGTTGCTGTCCGCCGCCGCGCCGCTCGCCGCCGCGATGTGTCTCTCTCGGCTCGTCGTCGGCGTGCACTATCCGTCGGACGTGGCGGCGGGCGTGGTCCTCGGGGCGCTCACGGCACGGCTGGGCGCACACTGGGTGGTGAGCGGCGATGGCTGAGCGCACGGTGGCAGGGCGCACCGGGGCTGAACGCACCGGGGCTGAACGCGTGGTGGCAGGGCGCGCCGTGGTCCTGGAGCGCCGGACGAATTCCGGCCAGGCGCCCCAGAAGGCCGGCCTCGTCCGCGGGCTCCTGCGGACGACCCGTCCCCGGCAGTGGATCAAGAACACCCTCGTCGTCGCCGCGCCCGCGGCGGCCGGGGAACTCTTCACCCCCCGCGCGCTCGTCCAACTCCCCCTCGTCTTCGCCCTCTTCACGGCCTGCGCCGCCGCCGTGTACCTCGTCAACGACGCCCGGGACGCCGACGCCGACCGCGCGCACCCCGTCAAGCGGCACCGCCCCGTCGCCGCCGGGCAGGTGCCCGTACCGGTCGCCTACGGAGTCGGGACCGCCCTGGCCGTGCTCGCGCCGCTCGCCGCCGCCTGGCTCTGCTCGCCGTACACCGCCGCGCTGCTGACGGCGTACCTCGGCCTCCAACTCGCCTACTGCGTCAGCCTCAAGCACGTCCTGGTCGTCGATCTGGCGGTCGTCACCACCGGGTTCCTGATGCGGGCGATGATCGGCGGACTCGCGCTGGGCATCCCGCTCTCGCGCTGGTTCCTGATCACCACCGGGTTCGGCGCGCTGTTCATGGTCGCCGCCAAGCGGTACTCGGAGGCCGTGCAGCTGGCCGACCGGGCGGGCGCGACCCGGGCCCTGCTCACCGAGTACACCGCCGGATACCTCCGCTTCGTCTGGCAGTTGGCCGCCGGCGTCGCCGTGCTCGGCTACTGCCTCTGGGCCCTGGAAGAGGGCGGCGTGCCCACCACCGGCGTGCTGCCCTGGCGGCAACTCTCCATGATCGCGTTCGTCCTGGCCGTCCTCCGCTACGCGGTCTTCGCCGACCGGGGCACCGCCGGCGAGCCCGAGGACGTCATTCTGCGCGACCGTGCCCTCACCCTCATCGGCGTCGCGTGGCTGACGATGTACGGGCTGGCGGTGGCGGACTGGTGAGCCGGTGGCGGCGGCCGGCGGGGGCGGTGACGTCAGGAGGGGATCCGTGAACCGGTGTGGGGGTACCCGGTATCGGGTGTCGACGACTGGGGCAGAGTTCGGATCATGGACTGGCTGAAAAAGCTTCCCGGGGTGGGCCCTCTGGTGGAGCGTCTGATGACCACGCACGCGTGGCGGTCGTACGAGCGGCTGGAGCGGGTGAAGTGGACCCGGCTGGCCGCGGCGATGACGTTCATCAGCTTTCTGGCGCTGTTCCCGCTGCTGACCGTGGCGGCGGCCATCGTCGCGGCGACCCTCGGCAAGGACCAGCAGCAGGAGCTGGAGGACCGGCTCAGGGAGCAGGTGCCCGGCATCTCCGACCAGCTGGACATCGCCGGCCTCGTCGACAACGCCGGCACGGTCGGGATCATCGCCGGTGCGCTGCTGCTGTTCACCGGCATCGGCTGGGTCGGTGAGATGCGCGGCTGTCTGCGCGCGGTCTGGGAGAAGGAGGACCCCGACGAGAACCCCGTCCTCGCCAAGGGCAAGGACGCGGGTCTCCTGTTCGGTCTCGGCGGCGCGGTCCTCGTCTCCCTGGCCGCTTCCGCCGCCGCCTCCTGGGCCGTCGGCCGGTTCGCCGACCAGCTCGGCATCGACCGCGACGGCTGGGGCGGCATCCTCCTGCGCCTCGCCGCGTTCGCCGTCGCCGTGCTCGCCGACTTCCTGCTCCTCCTCTACGTCCTCACCCTGCTCCCCGGCGTCCAGCCGCCCCGGCGCCGCCTCGTCGTGGCCGCCCTCATAGGAGCCGTCGGCTTCGAACTCCTCAAGCTGCTCATCAGCGGCTACATCCAGGGCGTCGCCTCCAAGAGCATGTACGGCGCCTTCGGAGTCCCCATCGCCCTGCTGCTCTGGATCAACTTCACCACCAAGCTCCTGCTGTACTGCGCGGCCTGGACCGCGGAGGGCAGCAAGGAGAGCGAGAGCGCCTCGTAAGGGGCGCGGGGAACGGCGCGACCAGCCATGACACACCGGCACCAGCACCAGCACCGGCACCAGCACCGGCACCCGTGCCCGGCGACACCCCGGCAGACGCTTCCGGGGCCCTACTGCTTCTTCCCCCGCAACGGCCACTTCCGATTCACCAGGAACACCCCGCCGGCGAGCAGCACCAGCACGCCCCCCATGATCCCGAGAGCGACGCCGACCCCGCCGCCCCCGCCGGAGGCACGTGCGGCGACCGACTTCCCGCCCGCCCCACCGGAGGCGGACGCGGACGCCGTGGCCCCCGGCTGCGCACTCGGCTCGCCGGCATCCCCGCCGGAGGTGTCCGCGCTCTTGGGCGGCACCAGCTCACCCACCGGCGTCACCTTGCCCGCCGCCTTGAACCCCCAGTCGAAGAGGCTCGCGGTCTCCTTGTAGACCTGGTTGTGCTCGTCCTTCTCCGGATGCATGACGGTGACGAGGAGGACCCGGCCGTCGCGCTCGGCGACCCCGGTGAACGTGGCGCCCGCGTTCGTGGTGTTGCCGTTCTTCACACCCGCGATGCCCTGGTAGGAGTCGAGGCCGCCGTCCCCGGTGAGCAGCCGGTTGGTGTTCTGGATCTCGAAGGAGGAACGGCTCTTCTTGCCGTTCTTGCCCTTCTTCGTCTCGCCGGGGAACTTCGCCCGCACGGTGGAGCAGTACTCCCGGAAGTCCTTCTTCTGCAGCCCCGACCTGGCGATCAGCGTCAGGTCGTAGGCGGACGACACCTGCCCCTTGGCGTCGTACCCGTCCGGGCTGACCGCGTGCGTGTCGAGGGCCTGGAGCTCCTCGGCGTGCGCGTTCATGTCCGCGACGGTCTGCTTCACCCCGCCGTTCATGGCCGACAGGACGTGCACCGCGTCGTTGCCGGAGCGAAGGAAGACGCCGAGCCACAGGTCGTGGACGGTGTACGTCTCGTCCTCCTTTATGCCGACCATGCTGGAGCCCGAGCCGACACCCGCCAGATCCTCGGGCGCGACCTTGTGCTCGTCGTCCTTGTTGAACTTCGGCAGCAGCGTGTCCGCGAACAGCATCTTCAGCGTGCTCGCGGGGGCCAGCCGCCAGTGCGCGTTGTGCGCGGCCAGCACCTCGCCCGACTCGGCGTCGGCGACGATCCAGGAGCGGGCGCTGATGCCCTTGGGGACCACGGGCGCGTCGCTGCCGAGACTCGCCTGGGTGCCCGGCCTGCCCAGCAGCTCGCCGCCGACGGTCGACATCGTCGCCGGGGGAGTCGCGGACGGCGAGGCGCTCGAACTCGGTGACGGCTTGGCCGCGAAGGCCGGGCCGGCCGTCAGCATCGGAGTCGAGGCCAGGGAGAGGGACAGCAGGGTGGCTGAGGTGATCGACAGGGGGCGCCTGACGGTCTTCTTGGAGGCGGGCACGATCGAGAAAGTACATGGCTCCGACCGGTAAATCCCACCGGAGCGCTCCGTGGCGCTCTCACTGCTGCTCACGCCCCCGCACGCACCCCGGCGCGATACCCGGACGGTCGGCGGCGATACTGAACGCATGAAGCTCAGCCGCCCCCTCTCCTGGTTCCTGCTCGCCTTCGGGGTGTGGAGCTGGGTCATCTGGATCACTTTCGTCAAAAATCTCTGGAAGGACGGCAGCGGGCTCGCGTTCGACGACGCGGGTGATCCCACGGCGTACTTCTGGGTGCATCTGACGCTCGCCGTCGTCTCCTTTGCTCTGGGGACGGCCATCGGGGTCATCGGGTTGCGCGGGGTGCGCGCCCTTCGCCGGGCCGAGACCGGGAGTGCCGCGTGACGACCGTCGTCTTCGTGTCGGTGCTCCTGCTGGTGCTGGCCCTCTTCGGCGTCCTGCACTGGTACGCGTGGCGTCGCCTGGCGCGCGACACGACCCGCGGACCGGGCCTGGCGAGACGGGTGGGCACCGCGGTGTTCATCGCGGGACCGGTGCTGATGGTCGCCGGCTTGGCCGCCGAACGCACCGGCGCGCCCTTCTGGCTGCAGCAGACGCTCACCTGGCCGGGCTTCATGTGGCTCGCCCTCGCGCTGTATCTGTTCCTCGCCCTTCTGGTGGGGGAGCTTCTGCGACCTGTTCTGCGCCGCCTGGTGGCGCGGCGCGCCCCGGAGCCGCGGCCGGAGTCCGTGGTGCGCGAGCCGGAACCCGTCCCGGCGGGCGCGCAGCCCGCACACCCGGCCGAGTCCACGGCAGCCGCCGAGCCCGGACAGCCGACCCCGCCCCCGACGGAGCCGTCGGCCCCTTCCACGCCCGCGCCCTCGGGCGACCCCTCCCGCCGTCTCTTCGTCTCCCGGGTGGTGGGCGGGGCCGTCGCCGCCGCGGCCGTGGGCACGGTCGGCTACGGGACCTACGGCGTCGTACGCGGACCCAAGCTCAAGCGGATCACCGTGCCGCTGGCGAAGCTGCCTCGCGCCGCGCACGGTTTCCGGATCGCGGTGGTCAGCGACATCCACCTCTCGCCGATGCTGGGCCGCGGCTTCGCACAGAACGTCGTCGACACGATCAACTCGACGCAGCCCGACCTGATCGCGGTGGTCGGCGACCTGGTCGACGGCGACGTGGCGGACCTCGGCCCGGCGGCGGCACCGCTCGCCGGTCTGAAGGCACGCCACGGCAGCTACTTCGTCACCGGCAACCACGAGTACATCTCCGGCGCCGAGCAGTGGGTCGAGGAGGTGCGCCGGCTGGGCCTGACGCCGCTGGAGAACGCCCGCCGCGAACTGCCGTACCTCGACCTCGCCGGGGTGAACGACATCGCGGGCGAGGACGAGGGCCAGGGCCCCGACTTCGCCAAGGCGCTCGGCGACCGGGACACCTCGCGGGCCGTGGTGCTCATGGCCCACCAGCCCGTCCAGATCCACGACGCCGTCGACCACGGCGTCGACCTGCAGCTCTCCGGCCACACCCACGGCGGCCAGATGTGGCCCATGACCTATGTCGCCCAGGCCGCGAACCCCACCCTCGCGGGCCTGGAGCGCTACGGCGACACCCAGCTCTACGTCACCCGCGGCGCGGGCGCCTGGGGGCCGCCGGTGCGCGTCGGGGCGCCGTCCGACATCACCGTGGTGGAGCTGGCCTCCAAGCAGGCCTGACGGGCCGTCAGGAGGGCTCCCGCCGCCGGTGCGGGAGCCTTTCGGGCACATTCGGGCGGCGCGCTTACCGAGTTCTTTCTCAACTCAACAAAACCTGTCTTCCGTCAACACAGGCGACTGTGGTTAGGTGATCCGCGCCACCGCGGAACCACTGTGCGTAGTGGGCCGGGTGGGGTCCTTGGAAGGGGCGCCGATGCGGTCGGTTCGCTTGCGGATGCTCGCGTCGCTGCTGGTGGTGGCGATCGCGGCGATCGGTGGCTGGCAGTTGCTGCCGGCCCAGCGGGACGGGAACAGGACGATCGTCGTCGGCACGACCGACAAGGTCACCTCGCTGGACCCGGCCGGAGCCTACGACGCCGGATCCTGGGCCCTGTTCAACAATGTGTTCCAGTCGCTGCTGACCTTCGAACCGGGCGCCGCCGCACCCGTGCCGGACGCCGCGCGCGGCTGCGAGTTCCTCGGTGACGCGCTCACCGTCTACCGCTGCACCCTGCGGCCGGGCCTGCGGTTCCCCAGCGGACGCGAGGTCACCGGGAAGGACGTCAAGTACTCCTTCGACCGGGTCAAGCGCGTCAACTCCGACGTCGGGCCTGCCGCGTTGCTCGACACCCTCCGATCGGTCAGCGCGGACGGGCTGTCCGTCACCTTCCGCCTGTCCTCGCCGGACGCCACCTTCCCGTTCAAGGTGGCCACCGGCGCCGGTGCGATCGTGGACCGGACCAAGTACCCCGTGAACCGGCTGCGCACGGACGGCGGCGCCGACGGCACGGGCCCCTACACCCTGACGTCGTACACGGACGGACAGGCCCGTCTCACACCCGACGACGACTACCAGGGCGTCGCCGACGGCGCCCGCAGCCCGGTCCTCATGCGCTACTACGCGGACTCGGCGGCGCTCCAGAAGGCGTGGCAGGCGCGCCAGGTCGACGTCGCCACGCGCACGCTGCCCCCCGAGACGCTCGCCGCGCTCTCGCCCAGCGACCCCGACCAGCGGGTCACCGAGGCCGACAGCACCGAGACCCGCAACCTGGTCCTCGACGTGCGGGCGGACTCGCCGTTCCACGACCGCCGGGTGCGGCAGGCGCTGGCCGCGCTGATCAACCGCGAGAAACTGGTCGCCGAGGTCTACCAGGGCACCACCGAGCCCCTGTACTCGCTCATCCCGGCGGGCCTCACGGGGCACACGACCTCGTTCTTCGACGCCAACCCCCGGCCCGACCCGCAGCGGGCCCGCAAGCTGCTCGACGAGGCCGGTGTCGGTATGCCCGTGCGCTTCACCTTCGGCTACGCCGAGGGCAGCGGCTCGGCCGCTGCCGAGGCCGCCGAGCTGAAGGAGCAGCTGGAGGCGAGCGGGCTGTTCTACGTGACGACCAAGGCGTACGAGTGGACCGCCTTCCAGAAGCGGTACGCCGAGGGCAAGTTGGACGCGTACGGGGTGGGCTGGGTCGCCGACTACCCCGACCCCGACACCTTCAGCGGGCCCCTCGTCGGCACCGGCGGCTCCCTCAAGAACGGCTACAGCAGCGGGCAGGCCGACCGGCTGATCAAGGACAGCCAGCGCTACGCGGACCGCAGCCGGGCCGCGGCGGACTTCAAGGAGCTCCAGGAGGTCGTGGCCCAGGACGTGCCGTTGATCCCGCTGTGGCAGCGCAAGGAGTACGTGCTCAGCAGCGAGGACGTCGGCGGGGCGCAGTATCTGTCCGACGGGACCGGCATCTTCCGGCTGTGGCGGCTGGATTGGATATGACAGACGCCGCGTGACAGCTGACGCGAAGTCGCGGGCCGGACGTTCGCGGGAGTGACACGGCGTGCCCGCCCCACGCATCGTTCTGTGTCGGGGGCGTGTCCGGGGTGAGGAGCAAACGTGTTGAGACGCAACTCCTTCCGGCTGCCCCGCCATCCGGCGTCCGTGGGGCTCGCCCGGCGACGCGCACGGGAACACCTGGTCGACTGGGGGCACAAGGAGGGCTCCGCGGCCCTGGAGGACATCGTCCTCGTCGTCTCCGAGCTCGCGAGCAACGTCGTACGCCACGGCCCTTTGCTGGAGCGGGAGTTCGAGGTCGCCGTGACCGCGCTGGCGGACGGGTCCTGCCTGGTCGAGGTGTCCGACGAGGGCACGGCCGTGCCCCGGATCAGGGAGGTGGGGGACTGGGAGGAGACAGGGCGGGGGCTGCGCCTCGTGGAGCACCTCGCCGCGGCGTGGGGGGTGTGGAGCCGGGGACGGCACGGGAAGACGGTCTGGGCGCTGGTGGGAGGGTGACCGTCACTTTCAGGCCATCACCCGGGGCCGTGCACACCGAGACCTCGCCCTCGTGCGCCTCCACCACCCCTTGCACGATGGCCATGCCCAGGCCGCTGCCGGCGGCTCCCCCCGCCCGGAAGAAGCGGTCGAAGATCCTGGCCGCGTCCTCCTGCGACAGACCGGGCCCCTCGTCCGCCACGTACAGACGTACGGCTGCGGCCGCGCACTCCACCCCGAGCCGCACCGGCACGTCCGCCGGCGTATGGGTGCGGACGTTGCTCACGAGGTTGCCCAGCAGCTGACGGAGGCCCGACTCGTCCGCCCGCACGAGAAGGGTGCCGTCCGCGTGGACGGTGACCGGGCGGTCGGGCTGCTGGGCGCGGAGGTCGGCGGCGGCGTCGCGGACCAGACGGGCGACGTCGACGTTCCTCAGGCGCAGTTCCGGGCGCTGGTCGAGACGGGCGAGGGTGAGCAGTTCGTCGACGAGGCGGCCCATCCGGTCGACCTCGTTGTTCATCCGGTCCCAGGCACGCCGGCGCTCGTCGGGGTCGGTGAGCATGCCCTTGTCGTGGAGCTGGAGGTAGCCGCGGATCGCGGCCAGGGGCGTACGCAGCTCGTGGGAGGCGTCGCCGACGAAGCGGCGCAGCTGGGCGGCGCTGCGTTCACGGGTGTGGTGGGCCGTCTCGACCTGCTGGAGCATGGAGTTGAGGGCGAGCCGCAGCTGTTCGACCTCCAGGGTGGTCTCCCTGCTGGAGGGGACGCGGCGGGTGAGGTCGCCCTCGGCGATCGCCGACGAGGTCTCGACCATGTCCTCCAGCGGCCGCATCCGGCGGCGCACACCGAACAGGGTCAGACAGGCGAGTGTCGCCAGCAGCAGACCGCCGACGGCGAAGTCCAGCCGGAGGGCCTTGGCGATGACGTCGTGCAGCGAGGCGGTGGAGGTGGCGAGGAGGACGGTCGTGCCGTCGTCCATCCGGGCCGCCGTGACGCGATGCGGGGCGCCCGCCACGTCGACGTCGTACGGCTCGTCGTCCGCGAGGAGGGCGGCCGGGTCGCCCACCGCCGCGGCGAGGGCGCGCTGTTCCTCGGTGGGCGGGAATCCGGCGATGGTCAGCGGCTCGCCCCCGTCGCCCAGCGCGGTGAAGACGGCGCCCTGGACGAGGGAGTCGGCGCCGTCGGCCGCGGGCCCACCGGACGTGCGGTTGCTGACGGCGACCAGGGCGCTGAGCGCGTCGATCTGCTCCATGCCGATGGCGGCGGCCCCGATCGAGTCGCGGGTCGTCATCAGCTCCCGGTCGACACTGTCGAGCAGGTACAGCCGCATGCCCATCGCGCTGAACGCGGTGGCCGTGACGACGCCCACGGCGAGCAGGACGACGTTCGCGAGCGTGAGCTTGGCGCGCAGGGAGTACAGGCCGTGCCGCCGACACGGCCTGCGGAGCCTCCTGGGACGGGTCATGCCAGCCCGTATCCGACGCCCCGCCGTGTGGTGATCACCGGTGGGCCGAGCGTGTCCAGCTTGCGCCGCAGATAGCTGATGTAGGTCTCGACGACGGTCGACTCGGCCGGCGCGTGCTCGTACTGCCACACATGGCGCAGGAGTTGGTCCTTGGGCACGACCCGGCCGCCGTTGCGCACCAGGAACCGCAGCAGGGCGTACTCCGTGGGCGTCAGCTCCACCGTGCGGCCCGCGCGGCACACCGAGTACGTCGTCTCGTCCAGCTCCAGGTCGCCGTAGCGCAGCGGCGGGCGCTGGGGGAGCACGTCGGCGCGCCGGGTCCGGCGCAGCACGGCGGTGAGGCGGGCGACGACCACCTCGATGTCGAACGGCTTGGTGATGTAGTCGTCGCCGAAGCCGAGGGCGCCCACGATCTCGGCGGGCGCGTCCCGGGCGGTCAGGAAGACGAGCGCCAACTCGGGTCGCCGCGAGCGCAGTTCACGGCCGAGGGCACGGCCGTCGCCGTCCGGGAGCATCACGTCCAGCAGCGCCGCGTCGGGCCGGGTGCGCTCGGCGAGCGTGAGCGCGTCACGGACCGTACCGGCCGTCATCACCTCGAAGCGGTGGTAGCGCAGGGCGATGGTGAGGACGTCCGCGATGCTCGGCTCGTCCTCGACGACGAGCACGGTCGCCCCCTCGTGGCCGAGGGTCGGTCGCTCGGTTCCGGTCATGTCCTCAGTATCCGCACGGGAGTTCCCCGGGGCAGCCGATCCCGCCTTGGAGTTCCTTGAGAGTCATGGCCCGGCCATGTCGCCCCACCCTCGCCGCGGTCGAGGGTGATGCCAGGACCTGGGGGACCGATCGACGACCAATCGACCGTCGGACAAGGAGAGTTGAACGTGGCGACCTTGGCACGCTGGTGCTATCGGCACCGGCTGGTGGTCCTGTTGCTGTGGGTGGGGACCGTGTTCGGCGTCGGCTTCGCCGGCACGAGCGCGGGCACGGACTACGCGAATGTCTTCTCCCTCCCGGACACGGACTCCAAGCACGCGTACGACCTGATGGACCAGGCCTTCCCCGAGCGCGCGGGCGACACCGACACGGTGGTGTGGAAGGTGGACGAGGGGTCGGTGGACGACGACTCCGTACGCTCCCGGATCGAACCCGCCCTGGCGGAGATCGGCCGGATGGCGGGCGTCGGGGACGTCACCAGCCCGTACGACGAGGGCGACCGGGCGGGCGGCGGCGCGGGCGTCAGCCGGGACGGCACCATCGCCTACGCGCAGGTGACCTTCACCGAGCAGGCGAACTCCGTCCCCAAGGCCCTGCTCGACGATGTCATCGAGACCGCGCAGGGCGCCGAACGCGACGGTCTTCAGGTCGAGTTGGGCGGCCAGGCCGTCGCACGGGACCAGGAGGCCTCCCAGGGCACGTCCGAGGCGGTCGGCATCCTGGCGGCGGCGGTCGTCCTCTTCCTCGCCTTCGGCTCGTTCTTCGCGATGCTGCTGCCGATCGTCGCCGCGGTCGCCGCGGTCGGCACCGGCCTGATGGCCACGGCCCTGCTCAGCCACGTCACCGACATCCCGGACGTGGCGCCGCTGCTGGGCTCGCTCATCGGCCTCGGCGTCGGCATCGACTACGCCCTGTTCATCGTCACCCGGCACCGGCGCGGCATCCTGCGCGGCATGAAGCCGGAGGAGGCCGCGGTCACCGCCCTCGACACCTCCGGCCGCGCGGTGCTGTTCGCGGGCGGCACGGTCTGCATCGCGCTCGCCGGGATGCTGGTGATGAACCTCCGCTTCCTGGACGGCGTCGTCATCGCCACCTCGCTGACGGTGGTGCTGAGCGTGCTGGCCGCCGTCACGCTGCTGCCGGCGCTCCTCGGGGTCCTGGGCCCGCGCGTCCTCAGCCGCCGTGAGCGCCGGCGCCTCGCGGCCACCGGTCCCGTGCCCGAGCTGACGAGCGGCCTCGCGGCCCGCTGGTCGGCGTACGTGCAGCGGCGCCCGCGCTCCACCGCCGTGCTCGCCCTCGTCGTCATGCTGGTCCTCGCGATCCCCGTCCTGTCGATCCGCCTCGGCACCTCCGACCAGGGCAACCACCGGGACACCACGACCACCCGGCAGGCCTACGACCTGCTGGCGGAGGGCTTCGGTCCCGGCTTCAACGGCCCCCTCCAGGTGGTCGTGGACGGAACCGACGCCGAGGGGCTGGTCTCGCGCATCGAGTCCACCGAGGGGGTCGCCCAGGTGGCCGCCGTCCCGCCCACGAACGGCGTCACGGTGATCCAGGTGGTCCCGACGACGTCCCCGCAGGCCGAGGAGACGGACCGGCTCATCGACCGGCTGCGCGAGGACGTGATTCCGGCGTCCGGGGCACAGGCCCACGTGGGCGGAGTGACGGCGGTGTCGAAGGACTTCGCGTCGGTGACGGGCGACCGCCTCCCGTACTTCATCGCGACGATCATCGCGCTGGGCTTCCTGCTCCTGCTGGTCGCCTTCCGCTCCCTGGTCGTGCCCCTGACGGCCGCGTTGATGAACCTCGTCGCGGCGGCCGCGTCCTTCGGTGTGCTGGTGGCGATCTTCCAGTGGGGCTGGGGAACGGAACTCCTCGGCGTCGGCAAGGAGGGCCCGATCGCCGCGTTCCTCCCGGTCATCATGCTCTCGCTCCTCTTCGGCCTCTCCATGGACTACCAGGTCTTCCTGGTCAGCCGGATGCACGAGGAGTGGGTCCACACCAAGGACAACGCCCGTGCCGTCCGCGTCGGCCTCGCCGAGACCAGCCGGGTCATCAACTGCGCGGCCCTGATCATGATGTGCGTCTTCAGCGCGTTCGTACTGAGCGGCGAACTGGAGGCCGCGATGGCCGGCATCGGCCTGGCCGCCGCCGTCGCCCTGGACGCCTTCATCCTCCGTACGGCGCTGGTGCCGGCCGCGATGCATCTGCTGGGCAGGGCGAACTGGTGGCTGCCTGCCGGGCTGGAGAAGCGGTTGCCGCATCTGGCGGTGGAGCCGCGGGAGGAGGCACCGGCGGCGGCCGGGTCGCCACCGGCGCAGGGCGGCCCCGCCTCCGTCGTCCACGGGTTCGTCCGCACGGCGGACGGTGAGCCGCTGGAGGGAGTGGAGGTGACGCTGCTGTCGCGCGGCGGGCGGGAGCTGGACCGGGTGACGTCCCTCGCGGACGGTTCGTACATCGTCGCCGTGCCGGGCCCGGGGCCGTATCTGCTGGCGACCACCTCACCGGGGCACCCCTCACGCGCGCGTCAGGTGGTCGTGGGGGAGGGGCCGCTGGTGTGCGACGTGGAGTCGGCGGGGGCGGCCGAGGGGGAGGTGGATGTGGTCAATTAGCTTTTGGCTGACCGGCCTTGAGGATCGCCTCGACGTCCAGGGTGACCTTGGCGCCGATGGACTCGGGCAGGGTGACGGTCTCGCCGGGGGCGTGTACGCGGTGGCTGGCGTACGTGTCCCCGGCGGGGTCGGTGAGAACGTGGAGGCGCTGGTGCTGGCGGTTGACGATGACGTAGACCGGGATCTTCGCCTGGGCATACGCGGTGACCTTGGCGCGGAGGTCGTTCTGGTAGTTGCTGGAAGTGACTTCGAGAACGAGACGGAAGGCGATCGGGTCGTAGCAGTTGTTCTCGACGAGGTGATCTTCGATGTCGGCGTCGACAACCACGAGGTCGGGGATCGCGTAGTCCTCGGCACCGCCCGGAAGCCAGAGCCCGACACCTTCGGTCACCTCGGAGTCCCCGCCCCCCAGGCCTGCGGCGATGAAGGGGCTCCGCAACCTGGACAGGGCGCGGGCGTGGGCGAAGTTGGCGGGCGGCGTCACGACGATCGTGCCTGCGATGATCTCGACGCGATACCCCGGAAGGCGGTCCATGACCTGGTTCGCCTCCGCGATCAGCGGACGGTCTCCATGGGGCCGCTCGACGGATGCTGTGGACATCACGTGCCTCCTGTGGGCTGGTGTCGAGGCCATCATCGTAGGCAGGAGCGGGACCAGGTGTCCCGTTCGAGTCCGATCACCCGAAGGTGATCAATCGGCCGCCCGCGCCTCACCCCCAGCCCCCGGCACCCCCTTGGTCATCCCCGGCAGGAAGTCCGTGAACAGTTCGTGCACCTCGCGGACGAGGGGGCGCAGGGCGCGGAAGCGGGCCAGGGAGACGCCCCGGGTGGTCAGCCGGGCCCCCCGCTCGGCCAGCCGGTAGCTTCGGGCGCGCCCCTCGCTCCGGTCGAAGACCCAGTACATGACGAGCCCCATCAGGGAGAGCCACATCAGCTCGGGGAGAATGTCCCGGAGTTCGTCCGGGACCTTGGCCCTGGACCCGGCGAGCACCTCGCGGTGGATGGCGATGGACTCCGCGCGCGGTCCCTCCGACTCGGGAGAGAAAGGGCTGAGCGGGCTGTCCGGATCGGCCGCGTTCTTGAAGAACTGCGCCGCGAACTCGTGGTACGGCTCCGCCACGTCCAGCCACGCCTTCAGCACCCCGGCGATCCGCGCCTCCAACTCCGTCTCCCGCGCGAGCACGGGGCCCACCGCCGCCAGGTGCTCCGCGCCGATCCGGTCGTAGAACCCCTGGATCAGGTGTTCCTTGCCGGCGAAGTAGTAGTACGCGTTGCCGACGGAGACCCCGGCCTCCTTCGCGATGGCCCGCATCGTCGTCTTGTCGTACCCGCGCTCCTGGAAGAGCCGCAGCGCGGTCTCCAGGATCAACGCGCGGGTCTGCTCGGACTTGGCGGTGCCCCGGGGGCCGGGTTGCCCCGTGCCGTCCCCGGGGCGGCCGGCCCCCGCGTCGAGCTGGTCGTCAAAGGGCTCGGGGCTCGGGTTGTCGTTCGCTGCGGGCACGGGCAGAGCCTAACGAGTCGGGCGGGTACCGGTCTCGCAGGCACCGGGAGGCCGGTACACCCACCCGTACCGCCGGTCGTACGCCCATCCCCTCAGCTCGGCCCCGCCGCTCCCGCAGCCCGAGCCGGGCTGCCGGTGGGCGCCCCGCCACTTCGCGGCGGTCAGTACGGCGGTGCGCGCGAGCCGGGCCCCCGCCGGCGTGCTCAGCCGGTGCGCGAGCGGCCGGTGCTCGCGCAGCGCCCACAGACACACGATCCAGGCGGCGGAGCCCCGGTACACCTGCCCGCCGTCCCCCACGATCGTGATCTCCTCCAGCGTCGCACCGTGATCGAGCGACGGAAACAGCCGCCGTGCCTCCTCCGAACCCGCTGCCACGAAGCTCAGCGGAACCAACTGCCGCTGCTTTCCCAGCCACTCCCGCAGGAAGGCGCACAGCCCGCACCCGGCGTCGTACAGGACGGTGAGCCCGTGGACCGGGACGCGCTCGGCGCCCCGGTCCACGGCGGCCGGCCCGGCCGCGGCGCTCATACGCGCCCGGTCGGCGCGACCCAGCCCTGCGGTGCGACCGGCGGCAGCTGCTCCCGTTCCATGACGCCCCGCCGCCGGAACTTGTTCAGCACGAACACGTTCCCCAGGTGCAGCGCCCCGAGCACGAGCAGCACCACGCCGAGCTTGGCCGACACCGCCTCGAAGACCTCACGGGGGCTGGTGATGGCGCCGTCGGCGTTCAGATACAGCGCCACGAAGCCCAGGTTCACGAGATAGAACCCGACCACCAGGAGATGGTTCACCGCGTCCGCGAGCGTCTCGTTCCCCCGCAGCACGTCCGCGAGGAAGATCCGCCCGTTCCTGCTCAACGTCCGTGCCACCCACACCGTCAGCCCCACGCTGACCAGCGAATAGACGACGTACGCGACGACCGTGAGATCCATGTCCCCACCCCTTAGCGGCATTTTCGAACGCGTTCAAAGCGTCCTGGGGGAGACTGTAGCGCTGTTTTTGAACGCGTTCAACCGATCACTCGGTGAACCGATCATCCGGTACGGGCCAGCTCCGGCCGCTTGCTGTAGTCCGTGAACCCGATGACGTTCCCCCAGGGGTCCGCGAACTCGACGGTCCACCCGGTGGCCACGGAGAACGCCGCGTCGAGGGGCGGCACCCCCGCCGCCGCGAGCGCCCGCGCGGCCTCCCGCGCGTCCCGCACCTCCAGCCACACCCGCGCGGACCCCCATACGGGCGGCCGGTGCCGCAGCTCCTCGTCCACCCGCAGCAGCAGTCCGGGTGTCTCCTTGCCGACCTTCAGCCCCGCGATCCCGGCCTCGTCCAGCCGGAACGCCACCTCGAACCCGGCCCGCTCGTAGAAGGAGACGGCTTCGGCGAGGTCGCCGACGGGGAGGAGGACGTTGTCGAAGCCGAGCAGGTCGCTCGGCATGGGGGACTCATGCGACTTGTGCGATTCATGCGACTCTTTGTCTGACATGTCGTCAGATTAGAGCGTCGGCTTCCGCGCGCGTGGGAACGACGTACGCGGCGGCGAAGCGGATGCGCCGAGGGGCGAGGGGCGCGTTCGCGTCCGGAGTCCCGATGAGCAGCGGAACGTCGGTGCCGGACCAGCCGACGGAATTGATGAGCCTGAGAAAGGCGGTGATCGTCCTGACGGGCGAGGAGCCGTGGTAGCGGTCCTCCATACGAGCCGTCGACGGTGGGGCCGGCCGTGGCGAAGTCCGGTCGGCCCCACGGTGGGTATGTCAGCCGCCGCAACCCCCCACCCGCCGCGTGCTCACCGCGATGTCGTCCATGCGCATGTCGTACGACGACGGGGTGGGGCCCGCCTGGTACAGCTGCCAGCCCAGCTTCAGCTTGTCGAAGCTGGGGAAGACGAAGTCGTCCGTCGTGCCTCCGTGGTTCTTCGTGGAGACGGTCAGGTCGGGCTGTTCGGTGCCGTCGAGGTAGACCGTGACGCGGTTGTCCGTGGCGTCCAGGTGGAACTCCACGCAACTCCACTTCCCGGCCACCGCCGGTGCCGAGGTCTTCCAGGCGGTCCAGTCGCCCGTCGGGCCCAGGTCCGAGCCGACGCCCCAGAAGTTGCCCTGGTCGGTGGGGGCGTACTGGCCGCCGAGGGGGCGGACCAGGGTGGGGGAGTCGGGACCCGAGGCTTCGGCCAGGGTCCAGTGGGCCCAGTCGGGGGCCGTGGGGAACTTGGTCACGCGCAGTCGCATCCGGGCCCAGAAGCTGTTGCCGCGCGGGGCGAGGTCGGACAGGACCACGAAGGCACGGCCGTTGCCCTCGGTGCGGAGGCGCAGCTCACGGCCGCGGCCGTCGGTGCTGGGTGCGACGGTCACGGTGCCGTCGGAGGTGTCGGTGGTCCACCCCCGGCCTCGCGTCACCGGGCCGAGGGGGAGGCGGTCGAAGTTCTCCCGGACGAGCGTGCCGCCGCCGTACGAGCGGCCTGACGTGTCGTGCGGGGCGGGCGTCGCCGAGGCTGTGGGGGGTGTCGCGATCAGGATCGCGGCCGCGGCCGACAGGGCGGCCACGGCTTTCCTCAGGTAGGTCATGGGGTCAGTGTGTGATCAACCGCCCCATCAGTCACGGGAGTTGGTCACGATCCAGCCAAGGGCCGGACGCGACGCGCCCCAGGGCGGCGGTACGGGGGGAAGGCTCGTCATGCCGTTCGCGCTCGCGGCGAGGAGGTCCCTGTCGCCGGTGCCGTCGAGGTCCCGCAGGAGGATCGCGGAGCCGAACATCTCGTTGCGGTATCTGGAAGTTCCAGGTCACCGCCCTGTGTCGTACAGTACGCGGACATGTCAGGCCCCGGGGGGGTCGGGGCGAGGGCGACGGGTGTCGAGGGAGGGGAGCCGCGCAGGCTGTGATCCGGCCCTTCGGTGAGTGGGAAGGGGCGTGCGTCGATGGTGGGTGCGCGGAGAAGACGGATGACGGCCGTGGTGGTCGTCGCACTGGGGCTGCTGCTCGGGGGATGCGGTGAGCGGGCCGCCTGGGCGGAGCGGAAGCCCGCCTACGGCGAGCTGCGGGAGCTGCCGGAGGAACTGGACGCCGACGGCACGACGATCCGCGTCGGGGACCCGCACGCGCCGGTCACCCTCCGCCTCTACGAGGACATGCGCTGCCCCGTCTGCGAGGAGTTCGAGCGGACCGGCGGTCCGGCCGCGGTGGAGCGGACGCTCGCGCGCACGGTGGTGACCGAGTACACCCTCGCCTCCTTCCTGGACGACAAGCTGGGCGGCAACGGCTCGAAGGAGGCGGCCAACGCGCTGCGGGCCGCGCTGGAGGAGGGCAAGTTCGCCGAGTACCACGCCGTGCTCTACGCCAACCAGCCGGAGGAGATCGTCGACGGCTTCACCGACGCGTATCTGCTCGAACTCGCCGCCGAGGTGAAGGGGCTGCGCGGTCCGGCGTTCGACTCCGCCGTCAGGACGATGAAGTACCGCGACTTCGTGGCGAGGTCCCAGAAGGCCTTCGATCGGGTGGCCTCCGGCACGCCCACCGCCGACATCAACGGGAACCGCGTCCGTGAGGCGTACTCCGGCGTCCTCTACGAGAAGGTGGCGCTCGGCCGGCTGCTCGACGCCGTGAAGAAGGACCCGGAGGGGTGGGAGGAGTACACGCCCATGTCGCAGGACCTGGACTGACCGTCGGTCCGGCAGCGCGCCGACCGACTGCCGGTCCCGACGGGCGCTGCTGGAGCGGCTCGCGCCGCGGCTCGCGATCGGCGACCGGTGCACGCTGGAAGGGCGGTTCCTCCGGGTCGAGGGCCAACTGCACACGTACCGGATCCATCTCGGGTCCGGCAACATCCTGATGTCCCCGAACGACCGCTGTCTGTGCGTCGTTCCCAAGTCGACCGTCACCGACGGGAACGGAACCAGGCAGACCGGCTATCTCCCCTTCGAGGGCGACCGTATGCTCGCAGTCATCCTCAGCAAGGCGATGCTGCTCGCCAAGGACACGGAGATCACGGACCCGACGATCGTCAGCCAGCTGTGAAGCGTCCGTTCACGGCCGACGACGAGGCGATGTGACTCCGCCCACACGCGGGAGCCGGTGGGTGCCCGGCCGAAGTAACAACTTCTCTCCGGGCCCTTCCCTCCTGCAATATGACGGACAGCCCATAGTGAGTTTTTCAGCCGCTCAAGCAAACAACACGCAGGAGTCAGTACCGTGACCGAGCAGCCTCAGCAGCCCGCTCAGCCCCCGCAGCCGCCGCAGCCCGGATACGGGTACCCGAACGCCGCCCCCGGCCAGCCGGGCGCGGGCCCGTACGGGGCTCCGCAGGGTGGCTACCAGCAGCCGGGCGCGGGCCAGCCCGGCTACGGCTACCCCCAGCAGGGCGGCTACCCCCAGGGCGGTTACCAGGTGCCCCCGACGCCGGGCGGCGCGTACACGGGCGACCCCAACGCCCCGTACGGCTACGACCCGTACGGCCGCCCGTACTCCGACAAGTCCAAGATCGTCGCGGGCATCCTCTCGCTGTTCCTGGGCTCCTTCGGCGTCGGTCGCTTCTACATCGGTCACGTCGGCCTCGGTCTCGCGCAGCTCTTCACCTGCGGTGGCCTCGGCATCTGGGCGCTGGTCGACGGCATCATCCTGCTGACCAGCAGCAACACCACGGACTCCAACGGACGTGTCCTGCGTGGCTGAGCGCGGCCTCACCACCCTCCGGCATCCGGCGGCGGCCCCCCTCGCGGTGGCCGCCGCCGGGCTGGCGGGCGCCGCGTACCTGTACGGCACCAACCCGCACGAGCCCGGCCAGCTGCTGCCCCAGTGCCCGTTCCGCTATGTCACCGGGCTGCTCTGCCCCGCCTGCGGCGGCACCCGCATGGTGTACGACCTGCTGCACGGGCAGTTCGCCGCCGCCTGGCACGACAACCGGGTGCTGCTGCTCGCCGCGCCCTTCGCCCTGCTCCTGCTCGGCCGTTGGTTCGTCGAGGGGCTGCGCGGCCGTCGCTGGCGCCCCGAGCTGAAGCCCCGCACCCAGGCCCTGGTCCTGGGCATCGCGGTGACCTGGACGATCGTCCGCAATCTGCGCTGAGCCGACGCGGCCCCCGTAAATCCCTTACGCCCGCTTTATGTTGCTCAGTTGTCGCAAGTTGGCTGGAATCGGATCACGGAATCGGAACGATCGCCCGGATCCACTCCCATCCGCCCCTCACGTCTCATTACGCTGCAACGGCTACAGGGGGGATGACGGGGGATTACGTCGTGCTCGATCGTCGGCCGGTGTTTGCCGTGCCCGATCGCCGCAGGTTCTTTGCCGCGCCTTCTCTCCTGTGATCGCTCCCGGAGCAATCCGCTTCGGTATTTCAGTCAGCACATCCAGGAGTTACTTCCATGACCGTCCCCACCCCTGACGCTCCCTTCGGCCACGACCCGCAGGGTCGCCCGTACTCCGACAAGTCGAAGATCGTCGCCGGCATTCTGCAGCTCTTCCTCGGCACGCTCGGCATCGGTCGGTTCTACGTCGGTTCGGTCGGCGTGGGCGTCGCCCAGCTCCTCACCTGCGGTGGTCTGGGCTTCTGGTCGCTGATCGACGGCATCCTGTTCCTCACGAGCAACGACCGCACCGACTCGCAGGGTCGCGTCCTGCGCGGCTGACCCCGCTCGGGATCACCCGTGAGGTGATCGACCGAAGGGCCTCGTCCGCCGCGGAGCCTCCCCAGGCTCCGCGCGGGGACGGGGCCCTCGTGCGTGGCCCTCGCCCCCGCCGAGCAGGGCTGCCGGGCCCTCACCCCGAACGGACGGAAGGCCCGCGGACGAGTCCGCGGGCCTTCCGGTACGAGATCCGGTACGAGATCCGGTACGAGATCCGGTACGAGGCACCGGTACGTAGACCGGCGAGGGATCAGAAGCGGCGCGTGATGAGCGCCCGCTTCACCTCCTGGATCGCCTTGGTGACCTCGATACCGCGCGGACAGGCGTCCGTGCAGTTGAACGTCGTACGGCAACGCCACACGCCGTCACGGTCGTTGAGGATCTCCAGCCGCTGCTCTCCGGCCTCGTCGCGCGAGTCGAAGATGAAGCGGTGGGCGTTGACGATCGCGGCCGGACCGAAGTACTGGCCGTCGTTCCAGAACACCGGGCACGAGGACGTGCACGCGGCGCAGAGGATGCACTTCGTGGTGTCGTCGAAGCGCTCGCGGTCCTCGGCGGTCTGGAACCGCTCACGCGTCGGCTCGTTGGTGTCCTTCGTGATCAGGAAGGGCATCACGTCCCGGTACGCCTGGAAGAACGGCTCCATGTCCACGACCAGGTCCTTGAGGACCGTGAGGCCCTTGATGGGCTCGACCGTGATGGGCTTCTCGGGGTTGATGTCCTTGATCAGGGTCTTGCAGGCCAGACGGTTCTTGCCGTTGATCCGCATGGCGTCCGAACCGCAGATGCCGTGCGCGCAGGAGCGGCGGAACGTCAGGGTGCCGTCCACGTCCCACTTGATCTTGTGCAGACCGTCGAGGACGCGCTCCTTGGGGTCGATCTCCAGCTGGAAGTCTTCCCAGGTCGCCTCGGCCGAGACCTCGGAGTTGAAGCGCCGGATGCGGAAGGTGACCGTGATGTACGGGGAGTCGGCGAAGCCGGGCTCGGGGCTGCCGGCCGCGTCCGCCTTGTCCAGGGTCGGGGTTGCCATCAGTACTTACGCTCCATCGGCTGGTAGCGGGTCTGGACGACCGGCTTGTAGTCGAGGCGGACGGTCTCGGAGCCGTCGTCGCCGACCTCGCGGTACGCCATGGTGTGACGCATGAAGTTGACGTCGTCGCGGTTGGGGTAGTCCTCGCGGTAGTGACCGCCGCGGGACTCCTTGCGGGCGAGCGCCGACACGGCCATGACCTCGGCCAGATCGAGCAGGTTGCCCAGCTCGACGGCCTCCAGGAGGTCGGTGTTGAACCGGCGGCCCTTGTCCTGGATCGCCACGTTCTTGTAGCGCTCGCGCAGCTCGGCGATCTTCTCGACGGCCGTCTTGATCGTCTGCTCGGTGCGGAACACCATGACGTTGGCGTCCATGGTCTCCTGCAGCTCGCGCCGCAGCTCCGCCACACGCTCGTTGCCCGTGGAGGCGCGCAGCCGCTCGATCTGCTCGACGACCAGCGACTCCGGGTTCTCCGGCAGCTCGACGAAGTCGGCCTTCTGGGAGTAGTCGGCGGCCGCGATGCCCGCCCGCTTGCCGAAGACGTTGATGTCGAGCAGCGAGTTGGTGCCGAGACGGTTGGCGCCGTGCACGGAGACACAGGCGACCTCACCGGCGGCGTACAGGCCGGGCACGACGGTGGTGTTGTCGAGCAGGACCTCACCCTCGACGTTCGTCGGGATGCCGCCCATGGCGTAGTGCGCGGTCGGCTGGATCGGGATCGGGTCCGTGTAGGGCTCGATACCGAGGTAGGTGCGCGCGAACTCGGTGATGTCCGGGAGCTTGGCGTCGAGCTGCTCCGGCGGAAGGTGCGTGAGGTCGAGGTAGACGTGGTCGCCCTCGGGACCGCAGCCGCGGCCCTCACGGATCTCGGTGTAGATGGAGCGGGACACGACGTCACGGGACGCGAGGTCCTTCATGACCGGCGCGTACTTCTCCATGAAGCGCTCGCCGTCCTTGTTGCGGAGGATGCCGCCCTCACCGCGGGCGCCCTCCGTCAGCAGGATGCCCATGCGCCAGATGCCGGTCGGGTGGAACTGGAAGAACTCCATGTCCTCCAGCGGCAGCCCGCGGCGGTACACGGCGGCCTGGCCGTCACCGGTCAGCGTGTGCGCGTTGGACGTCACCTTGAAGAACTTGCCGCAGCCGCCGGACGCGTAGATCACGGCCTTCGCCTGGAAGACGTGGATCTCGCCGGTGGCCAGTTCGTACGCGACGACACCGGCCGACTTCTTGACGCCGTCGACCTCGGTGATCAGCTGGTCCAGGACGTAGAACTCGTTGAAGAACTCCACGCCGTGCTTGACGCAGTTCTGGTAGAGCGTCTGGAGGATCATGTGGCCGGTGCGGTCGGCCGCGTAGCAGGAGCGGCGGACCGGGGCCTCGCCGTGGTTCCGGCTGTGACCGCCGAAGCGGCGCTGGTCGATCGTCCCGTTGGGCGTCCGGTTGAACGGCAGGCCCATCTTCTCCAGGTCGAGGACGGAGTCGATGGCCTCCTTCGCCAGGATCTCGGCGGCGTCCTGGTCGACCAGGTAGTCACCGCCCTTGACCGTGTCGAAGGTGTGCCACTCCCAGTTGTCCTCCTCCACGTTGGCGAGCGCGGCGGCCATGCCGCCCTGCGCGGCGCCCGTGTGGGAGCGGGTGGGGTAGAGCTTGGTCAGCACGGCGGTGCGGCTGCGCTGCGTGGACTCGATGGCCGCGCGCATACCGGCGCCGCCGGCGCCGACGATGACGGTGTCGTACTTGTGGATCTTCATGATCGGTTGCCTCAGCCCCGTGCCTAGCGGATGTTCGGGTCGAAGGTGAAGATCACCAGCGTGCCCAGCAGGATGGTGAACACCGTGGCGGTGTAGAGCAGGCCCTTGAGCCACAGCCGCGTGTTCGGGCGCTCCGCGTAGTCGTTGATGACCGTGCGCAGGCCGTTGGCGCCGTGCAGCATCGCGAGCCACAGCATCAGCAGGTCCCAGGTCTGCCAGAACGGGGACGCCCAGCGGCCCGCGACGAACGCGAAGCCGATCTTGGAGACGCCGCCGTCGAGGACGAGCTGGATCAGCAGGTGGCCGATGACCAGGACGACCAGGACGATGCCGGACAGGCGCATGAAGAGCCACGCGGCCATCTCGAAGTTGCCGCGGGTCGACTTCGGGCTCTTCTTGGTGCGCTTACGGGGCGGCTCGATGAGGGGGGCCGGGTTGTCGGGGCTGTAGCCCGACAGTTCCCCGGTGCCCTCGACGGGGCCGATGCCGGATGCGGTGGTTTCAGTGGCGGACATCTGTCTCAGCTCCCGAAGACTTCACGAGCGGCGTGGCCGAGGACGGGGTACAGGGCCCCGATCATCAGGACGAGCCAGATGCCGACGACGGACCAGAGCATCGTCTTCTGGTGTCGGGGGCCGTTGGACCAGAAGTCGACGGCGATGACCCGAAGACCGTTGAGCGCGTGGAAGAGGATGGCGGCCACGAGGCCGTACTCCAGCAGCGCGACGATCGGCGTCTTGTACGTGGCCACGACCTTGTCGTAGGCGTCGGGGGAGACACGGACGAGAGCGGTGTCCAGCACGTGTACGAACAGGAAGAAGAAGATGAGGACGCCGGTGACTCGATGAGCCACCCAGGACCACATTCCTTCCCGGCCGCGGTACAGCGTTCCAGCCGGCACGGAAGAACCCTCCGGGAGCGGGGATTGGGGCCGGCCGGCTTGCTTGTCGGTCTGACCCGGCCGGGTACGGTCCACCGGCCCCGGCCATGGTAGCGACGTCGTTGCGCTTGGCTTAAGCCGGGAGGGTTGGTGTGATCAAACTGGCATACAAAGGTGCACGTAAGGGTGAGTACCGGTCGCGGCAGGGGTGAGATCCGCGCGGTCCCGAAGTGAGCCCGCGGTTCAGGACACCGCGCAGCTGCCCGCGGACCGCAGGCGGCCGACCAGGCGGGTTCTCGCCAGGCGGCGCAGTTCCTCGGCGACCACCACCCGCTCCTCCTCCGGGTCGTTCGAGAGGCGGGAGCGGATGCCCTCCAGGGTGCGGTCGAGGAGTTCGTCCGGGTGGGCGGTGTCCAGGGCGATGACGAAGACGTGGCCGAAGCGGGCCTCGTACGCGGCGTGCGCGGCGTTGAGGGCGGTGTGGGCGACGCCGTAGGTGTCGTCGGGCAGGACGGGGAGGGTCTCGCCCGCCAGGGCTTCGGCCAGGTCCGCCGCCGTGAGGTCGTACGCGGCCTCGTCGGAGGCGGCGAGGAGGGCGTCGAGGTCGGGGTAGGGGCGGTGGTCGGTGAGGCGGTGCGCCCAGCGGAGACTGCGCAGGCAGGCGAGGAGGGCCTGCCGGGCGGCCTCGGCGGGGGCGTGGTTGAACCGCTCCAGGGCCGAGGGGCCGGGAGTGGGGGCCTGCTCCGGTATGGCGACCTGGCCGGGGAGGTGGGGGAGACGGTGCGGAGGCAGCGTGGGTCCTCGGCGGTGCGTAGGGGTCGGTTGGGCAGGCTGTGCGAAAGGTGCCACCACGTTATCGAGGCGGTTCATGGGCTGTCCGTTCGATGCCCGAAATTCACCCGAACGGGAGAGTTTCGGAACCTGTGGTGGACGGGTCGGGCGGTGGGACGTCGTAGGTTCGAGAAGGGAGCTCGGCGGAGAGTCGGGAGTGGGACCGGGGGAAGAGCGCTGCGAGAGGTGTGTGGGATGTCGTGGACGGTGAGCGGGACAAGGACCGGGACCGGGACGGGGACCGGGGGCGTGTCGTGAACCGAGGCCGGCGCAGGGCACCCCGCAGGAAGACGGCGATCACGTCGAAAGGGTTGCTCCTGGGCACGGGAGCGGTTCTGGCGGGCGGCGCGGTCGCGGTGGCCGTGACCGTGTGGCCCGGTGACGAGAGGCGGACGTCCAGCGGCTCCGGGCCGTCGCCGGAGGGGTCGTCCGTGAGCGCCGCCCGGACCTCCCCCTCCGCGTCCCCCTCGCCGTCACGCACCTACCCCCTGTCGAAGAAGCCGCAGACCGTCCCCGCCGTCAGGCAGCACGAGGCCGCCCGCGGCCCGGGCTGGAAGCCCGCCGACGGGGCCCGGGTGGTCGTACGGAACGCGGCGCTGGCCGACGAGGGGCGCCTGACCGCCGGGGAACTGGGGCTGGCGTACGCCGGAGAGGCGCGGCCCCGGGACGGGGACGTGGAACTGGCGCTCACCGGAGCCGACGCGCCGAGGTCGGAGGCGTACACGCTGACCGTGAAGGACGGACGGGTGCGGATCGCCGCGCCCGCCGAGGCGGGGGTCTTCTACGGCACGCGCACCCTGAAGCAGGAGGTGCGCGGCGGCGGTACGGCGCCGGAGGGCGTCGTCCGGGACGAGCCGGCCAAGCCGCAGCGCGGGTTCATGCTCGACATCGCGCGCAAGCACTTCACGGCGGGCTGGATCGAGGACCGTATCCGTGAGCTGGGCGACCTGAAGTACAACCAGCTGGGCCTGCACTTCTCCGACGACCAGGGCTTCCGGATCGAGTCCACCAGCCACCCCGAGGTGGTCTCCCGGCAGCACCTCACCAAGGCCCAGGTGCGCAAGATCCTGGACCTCGCGGAGAGCCGCCACATCGAGGTCGTGCCCGAGATCGACTCGCCGGGGCATCTCGGGGCCGTGATCGCGGCCAACCCGGGGCTCCAGCTGAAGAACGCGCAGGGGGTGGCCGCGAGCGGCGCCGTCGACATCTCCGATCCACGGTCCGCCGAGGTCGTGGACGAACTGCTCGACGAGTACGCCGACCTGTTCGACGGCGCGTACTGGCACCTCGGCGCCGACGAGTACCGGGCACTGATGGCCTCGAACCCCGAGGCCTCGTATCCGCAGCTGGCCGCCGCCGCGCGCCAGAAGTACGGCCCCGGCGCGACCGTCGCCGACCTCGCCACCGGCTGGCTGAACGACCGCGCGAAGGTGATGCGTGGACACGACCGGACCGTACGGGCCTGGAACGACGGGTTCTTCCGGGGCGGCTCGGTCCAGGCGGACAAGGCGATCCAGGTCGCGTACTGGACGGGCAAGGAGATCGGGGCCCGGCCGCCGATCGAGTACCTGAGCGCCGGGCGACAGGTGATCAACTACAACGACGAGTACCTGTACTACGTCCTCGGCGAGCCCAACCAGTTCGTCTACCCGACCGGGCAGCGCATCTACGAGTCCTGGACCCCGCGGGTGCTGCGCGGCACCACCGCCGTGCCCGCGCAGTACGACGACCAGATCCTCGGCGGCTCCTTCGCCGTCTGGTGCGATCTCGCGAACCGGCAGACCGAGGCGCAGGTCGCGGCGGGCGTCCGGATGCCGCTGCGGGCGCTCTCGCAGAAGCTGTGGGACCCGGGGAAGCCGGGCCTGACCTGGACGCAGTTCCGGGAGTTGGCGGGGAAGGTGAGCTGAGTCGCCGGGCCCGGAGCCCACGGGCCGGGTCGAGCCGTGGAATCAGGTGGACGGACGGCTCGGGTGAACCGTATGTTCCGCGTGTTCGATTGCCGAGCGTGAGGGTCTGGGGAGGACCGCGTTCGGCCTGTTCCGATCACACGGGGGCTCCACGATGAACTGTGCGCGCTGCGCGACCTATGCGGCGGCACCCGGCGGCGAGCTGTGCCGGAGTTGCGAGGCGGCGGACCTGCACCCGGCGCCCGCGCGAGCCGTCGCGCAGCATCCGGCTCCGGGCCTCCCCACCCACACGGACCTGCCCATCCAGTCCCCGCACGGCCCCGCGTGGCTGCGGTCGCCGGTGGGGCTGGGGCGGGCGGTGGCGATCCTGCTCGGGGTGGTGATCGTGACCGACCTGGTCGCGGTGTGGGCGGATCTCGTGATGCTCGACGTCCTGGGCAGGATGGTCGAGGGCGAGTACGGGTGGCCCGTCGAGGCGGACGCGGACCGGGCCGACCGGCTCGTCGGCCTGACCGGCAGCGCGCAGCTGCTCGCCTATCTCGCCACCGTCGTCGTCTTCCTGATCTGGTTCCACCGGGTGCGGGTCAACGCCGAGGTGTTCGAACCGTTCGGGCATCGGAAGAAGCGCGGCTGGGCGATCGCGGGCTGGATCGTGCCGATCGTGAACCTCTGGTTCCCGCGCCGGATCGCCCTCGACAGCTGGGACGCCAGCAGCCCGTCGACGAAGCCGCGATCGCACGCACTCGTCAACGCCTGGTGGACGATGTGGATCATCGGCGGTGTCGCCGGCCAGGTGAGCGGCCTGGCCATGCGCCGGGCGGAGACGGCCGAGGAGCTTCGGACGGCCACCGAGCGCGTGCTGTTCGCGGACGCCTTCGAGATCCCCACCGCGGTGTTCGCCGTCTTCTTCGTCCTCGCCCTCACCCGTATGCAGGACGACAAGGCGCGGAGCGGGCCGCGTGAGCCGGAGCCCGTCGCGGCCCTCTGACTCCGTACCCCTTCTCGGACGGTCTCGGGGCAACCGTGCGGATTGCCCGATTCCGGAGGCGGACCGCCGTGCGGCTGTGGTCTATTCCCGGTATGGGGTACTGGGGGTACTACGTCGTGGGCAGGAGCGAGCGGCCGCTGGCGGAGCTGGACGCGCTGGCCGGCGCCGGGGCCATGACGCTGTGCGCGACGGCGGACGACGGCTGGCAGATCTGGGCGTACCCGACGGGCGCGCCGGGAGCCGGGGCGGCCGGGGACTCCGGCGGCAGCGGCGATGTCGGCAACATGCACGCGCTCGCCCGGGAGACGGGGGCGCCCGCGCTGTTCGGCTACGTCATGGACAGCGACTGCGTGGTCGTCGAGGCCGCCGGGCCGGAGAGCGGGGCGTGGACGACGTGTCTCGCGCGACGCGCCATGGCCGCGTATCTGGGGGACGGGGAGGGGCTCACCGTCGAGGACTACTTCCTCGAACCGGGCGACGCCGCCGAACGCGCCGTCGCCTGGGCCGCGGAGGCGGGAAGGGCCGCCGTCGAGCGGTCCCTGGCCGAGGTGTTGACCTCGGAGCCTGGACCGGCGGACCCCCTGGCTGAAAACATTCTCTTCCGGTTGCTCGACCGGCTCGGGGTCGTCTCTCTGTGACACTCCCGCGTCGTCGCACGCAGTAAGGGGAAGTGCGGGCTCCGTATACCGGAGCGCGATCGAGCGGGACCTACGAGCGGGATCTTGGGGAGGCGCGATGAGCCTGGTGGAGCTGTTGGCCCAGGCCGACGAACGTGGTCTGGCGGCCGGCGGGTTGGCTTGTTTGGACCGCTGCGTACCGCTTCTCGGAGGCGACGACGAGGTCCTGCGTCCACTGTGGGCGGGACTGGTGGACGAAGGGGAGGGGTGGGGGGAGAGCATCGCGAAGATACGCGGCGAACTGACGCCACCGCGCCCCGAACCGGACTCCGACGGGAGCGGTGGCGAGGAGATCGTCCTGCTCGCGCGTCGGATGCTCGACGCGGTTCCCGAGGAGCGGTCCGGTGACGGGCTGCGGGAATGGGCGGAGGTGTGCTCCGTCTCCGCGCTGCGGATCCATCAGCTGCTCGACCCGCTGGACGCCGGGGGCGCCGACTCCGTGACGGCGTGCCGGGAGGGCCGTACCGAGGGCGCGTCCCATCTCGTCGCCGCCGAACTACGCCGCCAGGTCGTGGTGTTGGAACTGCTCGCCCAGCACGGCGCCGCGGGACTGCGGCAGGCCCTCGGTGTGGCCACGGAGGGGCGGCGGGTGCTGCGGGCGGTCGTGTCGCGGCGCGCGCGTGGGGCGCGGCAGGAGTAAACCCCGTCTTCCTGGCGGGTCCTGTGGGTGTCCTGGGGCCGGGTGTGGTGGTCCTGCGCCGGTGTCGAGGACAGGCCGAAAATCGCGAAACGTCTCGTGCCGGACGGGCGCTTACCCGAGTGTGAGCGCTCAGCAGACATTCAGTCCGGTCAGTACCCCAGCCGCACCGGGGAGCCGTGGGAACCGGCCCGGCAGCGCGGCGAAGCCCCTTCGGTGGGCC
The DNA here is from genome assembly GCF_031845845.1 of Streptomyces gottesmaniae. NCBI lineage: Bacteria > Bacillati > Actinomycetota > Actinomycetes > Kitasatosporales > Streptomycetaceae > Streptomyces > Streptomyces gottesmaniae. Next base: position 8,459 of record NZ_JAVRFJ010000021.1, on the reverse strand, counting down.
GCCGACGCGGTGGCGATGATGCGGGAAGGGGCGCGGGTGCGCCTCGACTACTCCACGCAGAGCCTGTGGCGGGTGGACCGGATGATCGAGGAGATCCGCCGGGAGGGTGCGCCGTACGCCGCCGTGGAGGGCGCGTTGCGGGGATTCGGGGCGTACGGCGGCGAGGTCGTCGCGCGCTGGGCCGGCGGCGAATGGACCGAGTCGGACGGCGGCTACTGGGTGCGCACCTGGGACGGCCGCTACTGGGACCCCTTCGACGAGGCCCGCCGCTGCTTCACGGGCGACGGATCCCTGCGCCTGCTGTGTCACGACGCGATGCCCTCGGGGTGAGGCCGGGGGGTCGGGTGCGGGGTCGGGTGAGGGGGTCGTGTTCGGGTGCGGGTCCGGTGGGGCTTCTCGCGCAGTTCCCCGCGGCTCTGAAAGGCCTGCGCCTTGAAAGGCCTGCGCCCCTGAAAGGCCTGCGGCCTCTCAGGGGCGAAAAGCACCCGGTCTACGGCGTCAGCAGTTGCCCCAGTCGGCCGCCCGCCGGCGCCCCCAACTGTGTCACCCCGTAGTACGCGGACCGAGAGGTCACCGGCACACCCCCCACCGACGGAACGAACAGCACCGTGCCGTTCCCGGCATCCTCCCCCTCGACCCCGACCACCACATCGGCGTACCCGTCCCCGGTGACATCCGCACCCGACACCGCCGACCCGAACCTGTCCTCCGCCTCGGTGGATCCCCCGACGTCCGGCGCGTCCTGCGAGAGCGCCAGCGACCCCGCGCCGCTCACCCCGGAGGCGGCCCCCTTCAGCAGCCACACCGACCCCGCGTTGCCCCGGTTCTTCCCGGCGCGGGTGATGTCCTCGCCCGGGGCACCGGTGAGCACGTCGGCGTACCCGTCCGCGTCGACATCGCCGACGGACACCGAGGAACCGAAGCCGTCCGAGGTCTCGGAGGCGCCCTCCACACCCGCCGTGGCCTGGTGGACCGTCCTCGTCCCCGTGGCGCCGAGGCCGGTGGACGTACCGGGGACGACCGTCACCTGGCCGCCCGCGTCGCCGCCTGACTCGGAGGCGTACGGCTGCCCGACGACGAGGTCGTCGTAGCCGTCGCCGTCGACGTCGCCCGCCGCGACGGCGCGGCCGCCCTTCACGGTGAGGGTCGCGGCCTTCGTCAGCCCCAGCGACCGGGAGCCCTTGAACCAGACGATCCTGCCGATACCGGACGCGTCACGGTAGTTGAGGGCGACGTCGGCGTAGCCGTCCCGGTTGAAGTCGCCGGTCGCGGCGTCCGCGTAGGCCAGGGAGCCGGTCGCCGTGGTGAGGTCCCCGGCGACCTCGTGGCCGTCGCCGAAGCGGGCCGCCCAGTTGCCACCCGTACCGGTGGCCGCGGTGAACACGTCCGCCCTGCCGTCCGCGTTGAAGTCCCCGGTCGCCACGGTCGCGCCGAACCGCGCGCCGGCCGGCTCGTAGTCGTCGCCGAGGGCCATGGTGTCGGCGCCGTCGGTGAAGGACGGCCCGTAGAGGATCGTCACCGCACCCCGGTCCGCGTGCCCGGTGGTGTCGTCCTCGCCGGGCGCGCCCACCACGAGATCCGCGTCCCCGTCGCCGTCGACGTCGCCCCACGCGGTCGCCGCGCCCCACTGGTCGCCGGACTCGGCGGCGCCCGGCACGCCCGTGCTCGCCTGGTTCAGCCGGAGCCCGGCCGTCGGGACGGGGCCGCTCGCACCACCCGGCACCAGGGTGATCCAGCCGCTGCCGGTCCGGGGCGTCGGCACCACCAGGTCGCTCACGCCGTCGCCCGTGTAGTCGGCGGTCGGTATCGCGGAACCACGGGCCGGGGAGGCGGCGTAGCGGCGTATCTCGGGAAGCTCGGCGTAGAGGCCGGCGCCCGGGGACGTGAGGGACGCCGCGTCGCTGCCGCCGGATATCACGTCCAGCTCCGCCGACTCGCCGCTTGTGTACACGCCGGTGTCCTCGGACGCCGTCAGCGTCACCTTGCCCTTGGGGTCGCCCGCGTACTGGCCCAGCTTCCACGCCGCCAGCCGTGCCACGGACTCCACGGCCGCCCGGCTCGGCCCGCCCTCGTCGAAGTCGCCGAGCACCGCGACGCCCGTCGACTCCCCGTCGAACCCGGGGGTGTGCGCGCCGCGCACCGCCAGGTCCGCGCCGCCCGCCCGGCCTTCGAAGATGCGGCCGCACTTGTCGACGACGAAGTTGTAGCCGAGGTCGCCCCGGCCCGGCGTCCGGAGGTCGTCCGCCAAGAGCGCGCGGATCAGGGCGGGGGACTCGGCGCAGCTGTAGTCGTCGGTGCCGCCCGTGTCATGGACGAACACCGCGCTGATCCGGTCGATGTACTCGGCCGTGCCCGTCACGGTCGACTCGTCCGCGCCCCATGCCGCCCGGCTGACGATCGGGGGACGGGTGACAGCCGAAGGGCGGGCGGTGGGTACGTCGTCGGCGGCGGCCGGGCCGGCGCCCGGCCCGACCACGGCGTACGACACCAGGCCCGCGCCACCGGCCACGACGGCCCCCAGTGTCAGCCAGACCCTCCGCTTCGGCGCCGGCGGCTCCGACGCATGGCTCCTACGGCGACTCAATGTCCCACCCCTGGAAGAACGGTGTACGAAGACGCCACCCGGCACAGGGGTGACCCTTCTATTCAGCGCACAGGGGTCCGCGCACATCGACATCGGGGGGTGCGGGTGCGGCCTATGTCATGGAGGGGGCCGGAGTTTCCGTTTCCGGTCGATGTGCGGTGACCCTACGGGTGATCTCGGGGGGTGCGCCCGGCCGCTGTGACACTTCCGCAGGGCGCGGCGCAGATGAGCGTAGGGGCTTGGCGGCGGTCGGGACGGCCCCCGGGAAGGCGATCCCGGCACTGACTTGGCACTGTCACGGACAGTTTGGGGCCAGGGAGGGGAACCTCGGCGCGTGCAGGCGTACGACGCGGAACTGGGCGCGGCCGTCGCGCGGGCCCAGGCCGGGGACGAGGCCGCGTTCGCGGTGGCGTACCGGCTGGTGCAGCCCGGGCTGCTGGGGTACCTGCGCGGCATCGTCGGGGACGACGCGGAGGACGTCGCCTCGGACGCCTGGCTGGAGATCGCGCGGGACCTCGGACGGTTCAAGGGCGACGGCGCGGGCTTCCGGGGCTGGAGCGCGACCATCGCCCGGCACCGTGCCCTCGACCATCTGCGGCGCCAGCGGGTCAGACCCCGGGCGACCGCGCAGGAGAACGACCTGCTGGAACTGCCGGGCGCGCACAGCACCCAGGACCAGGCTCTGGAGAGCCTGTCCACCGAGCAGGCCCTCGCGCTCGTCGCCCGGCTGCCCCGTGACCAGGCCGAGGCCGTGCTGCTGCGTGTGGTCGTCGGTCTCGACGGCCCCGCCGCCGCCCGCGTCCTCGGCAAGCGTCCCGGCGCGGTTCGTACCGCCACCCACCGTGGTCTGAAGCGTCTCGCGCAGCTCCTGCGGAGCGAGGGTGTGACGGATGACGGCCCCCGGACGCTGGGGGAGTCGAGATGACCGAGAGCGACGTCGGGACGCAGGGGGAGAGGGAAGGGCGCGAGATGCCGTCGGGCAGGACGGAGCCGGAGGACATGAGCGACCGGCCTGACAACGGAGAGCGGGACGACACGTCCCCTGCCTCCGTGCCACAGCCGCCCGCGCTCCGCGACACCCCGCCCCCCGCGTTCCGGGACGCACCCGCCGTCGATTCGCTCCTCGCCGCCGCCGTGCGGGGCGGCGCGTCGGCCGACAGTGTGGGCGAGGCGCGGGCCGTGGCCGCTTTCCGGGCGGCGCGGGAGAGCGGGGGCCGTATCGCGCGCACCCGGCGGCGGGACGACTGGCGACCGAACGCCCGGCGCCGTATCCAGCTCTCCATCCGCACCACCCTGGCCGTCCTGCTGGCCAGCCTCACCCTCGGCGGAGTCGCCTTCGCGGCGATCGGCTCGGCCGTACACGGCGACAAGGGCGCGGACCGGGAGCCCGGGGGCTACGGAAACCGGGAGCGGCCTGCCCGCCCCACCGACGACGCCCCCTCCTGGCCGGGCCCCGCGGACGTCCCGCGTACCCTCCCCTCGACACCGGACCCCTCCGCCCCGGCCGAGCAGGGCGGCGCGTCCCGCAACCCGGACGCGTCCGACCGGGAGGCCGACCGACGCAACGACGGCAAGCCCACCGGCGACAGCCGACAGCAGTCGCCCCGGCCCGCAGGGACGAACGAGCCGAACGGGCCGAACGAGCCGAACGGGCCGGCCGGTTCGAAGGTGCCGGAAGAGCCGGGCCGACCGGGACTGTCCGGCGGCGATCGACCGGAGCCGCCGGCCGGGGACGAGGGCAAGAGCGAGGGCGGCGCCCCGCAGAACGTGCCGCAGACCTCGCCGCAGAACGCGCCACGGACCTCGCCGGAGGCCGTTCCGCAGGGAGTTCCGGAGACCGACCCACAGGGAGTTCCGGAGGCCGACCCGCAGGCCGCGCCGCGGAATGCACCGGGGCTCGTCCCGGATTCGGGGCCGGAGGCCCGCGGAACGAAGTGAGGCCGGCGTGCTCGCAAGACCCCCGTACTCGCAAGACACCCGGCCGACTCCGCCGATGGCAACGGTCGGGGCCGCCACCCCCCACAGGAGAGGCCCCGACCGTCGCGCGGCACGGGCCGCGCGGCGACCCGTACTACCTACAGCGCCGCGCCCGCGTTTTCTGTCACACCTCGCCGCATCACGAGTTAGTTGCATGTTCTACGGACATGGACGGCCAACGGTTTCAGGCCGTAACGTGCCTTTCGCGCCGGATCGTGGATGGCGGAAGACCACCACAACCATCGACGGCTCGGCACCGCACGATTCATTGAGGACCACGACAGCGAGAACCCGGTCCGCGAGAGCGGCGCCGGTTGAGGCGCAAAGAGGGGCGCGCGCGGGTGCTGGGGGACGACGCGGAGCTGACCGCCGCGGTGCTTGCGGCACAGGACGGGGACGAGACCGCGTTCCGGACTGTGTACCGCTCGGTGCACCCACGGCTGCTCGGGTACGTGCGGACGCTGGTCGGTGATCCGGACGCGGAGGACGTCACCTCCGAGTCCTGGCTCCAGATAGCCCGTGACCTGGAGCGGTTCAGCGGTGACGCCGACCGGTTCCGCGGCTGGGCCGCGCGGATCGCCCGCAACCGGGCCCTCGACCACATACGGATGCGGGGCCGCAGGCCCGCGATAGGCGGCGACGAGACCGAGCTGACCGGCAGGGCCGCCGAGTCCGACACGGCCGGCGAGGCGATGGAGGCCCTGGCCACCGGCCACACGCTCTCGCTCATCGCCCAGCTGCCGCAGGACCAGGCGGAGGCGGTGGTTCTGCGGGTCGTGGTCGGCCTCGACGCGAAGACCGCCGCCGAGACCCTGGGCAAGCGCGCGGGTGCCGTACGGACGGCCGCGCACCGGGGTCTGAAGCGGCTCGCCGAACTGATCGGGGAGAATCCGGAGAGGGCTGCCGAGGCCGACCCGGAATCGGGCGATCCGCTGGACGCCGTACCCCAGCCGAGAGCACCGCGTGCACGCGCGGCTTCGTCCGCCGGTGTGACGCATACGCGTTCGCGGACGCAGAAGGATGTGTGATGGCCGACGAGCAGTACAAGTGGCTCAACCGCGACGCCGCGGAGCGGCTGCTGCGTGGGGAGCCGCTCGAAGCCGTCGACGCCGACACCCGTGACCGGGCCGCCCGGCTCGCCGAGGCGCTCGGCGCGCTGACCGCCGAGGTCGCTCCGGTGTCCTCGGGGAGTTTCGAACTCCCCGGCGAGGAAGCCGCGTTGGCCGCTTTCCGCAGCGCGCGAACAGCCCGCACGCCCGACTCCGCCCCCTCCTCCTCCGTCCCCGCCGCCTTCGCGCCCGACGACGGTCGGGCCGCGGAGCCCGGTCGTGGCGGCCGTGCGCACACCGCCTCCCCGCCGGCCGCCGACGCGGGAGTCGTCCACCTCGGACGTCCCGGCCGTCCGGCCGCCGGTGCGGACGGACGCCGGGCCCGTTGGGGCCGACCGGTGCGGTTCGGGCTGGCCACGGCCGTGGCCGCCGGAATGCTCGGCGGGGTCACGGTGGCGGTCGGCGGCGGCGCGTTGACCGCGTTCCGCGACGACCGGCCGGAACCCTCCGCCAGCGTCTCCGCCGGCCGGTCGCCGGACCGGCCGCTGCTGTCGCCGTCGCCGGACGCGCAGGGCGGCGACGGCCGACGTGGGGCGTGGGGTGACACGAGCCCCGAGGCGACCCCGGACGGCTCCGCACAGGGCGACGCCCCCTCCGGTGACGGCACCAAGGGCACCGACGAGGACGGGCGGGCCGGCGACACCGGGCAGAACGACACCACCCGGGAGTGGTGGAACAAGGTGCTCTCCGCCTGCCGCGACGTTCGTGACGGCAAGGACCTGGGTGCCGACCGCCGGCGTGACCTGGAGGACGCGGCGGGCGGCAAGGGCAAGGGGCAGCTGAAGCGGTACTGCGAGGCCGCCCTGGCCGGCGGCCCCGACAACCCCGGCACGAAGTGGCGGCCCGGCGCGGGCACCGGGACGGGGCAGGGCGGCGGGTCCGGTACGTCGGACTCCGGTGACTCCACCGGCCCGGCCGGCGGTGACACCGGGACGCGCTCGGGCAACGACCCCGACGAGGACGACGACTCCCACCCCGGCAGGGGCGGCGACGGAGACGGCGCCGGCGGCGGTGACGGCAAGAACCGCCCCGGGAACGGCAAGGGTGGCAAAGGCGGCGAGGGCGGCAAGGGCCACGGCCACAAGGACAACAAGAGCCACAAGGGCAACAAGAGCGGCAAGGGCAACGGGGGCAACGGCCACCGGAGTCAGCTCGCCACGGCGGCGCGGATCGACTTCGCTGTTCGCGTGACCCCCTCCTGACCTGCGCTTTCGCATCCGTCACGAATTCTTTCGCGGAACGGGTAACACTTTTGGCCGTCCCGGCGCAGTAATGAGTGAGCCGACTGGTCATCGGCCGTCGCACTGAGCCGGGGTTCCCCCCGTACCTACGGCTCGTGCACCTTGGCGCGGGCGGGACACGTTCCCCCGGTCCCGCCCGCGCCCCATTCCCCGTGGTCCCCCGTGACCCCGTACTCCCCCTGACGCGCCGGACGCCCTCCCGCTATGCCTCATGTGACGCACGTCACGAATTTCTCTCGGCGTCCCTCGTCCGTCACCAGTAGACGACCACCTTGTCGCCGTTCCTGACCTGCCCGAACAGCCGCGCGATCGCTGCCTCGTCCCGTACGTTGACGCAGCCGTGCGAGGACCCGTAGTACCCGCGGGCCGCGAAGTCGGCGGAGTAGTGGACGGCCTGGCCGCCGCTGAAGAACATCGCGTACGGCATCGGGGTGTCGTACAGGGTCGACCAGTGGTCGCGGGACTTGAAGTAGACGCTGAAGACGCCCTCGCGGGTCGGGGTGTACTCCGAGCCGAACCGCACCTCGACCGTCGTCAGCGTCCGGCCGTCCACCATCCAGCGCAACGTGCGGCTCGTCTTGCTGATGCACAGCACACGGCCCGTCATACAGCGCGGGTCGGGTGACGCGGCCGGCTGCCCGCCGTAGGCGTAGAGGTCCCACTTACCGGGCTCCCGTGTCATGTTCAGCAACCGTGCCCAGGTCACGCTGTCCGTCTTCCCCGTCCGCGGCAGCCCCCGCTTGCCCTGGAAGCCCTTGACCGCCCGGACCGTCAGCTCGTCGTACGTCCCCGTGGGCCCCGCGAACAGCCAGGCGATCTGCCGCAGCCGTGCCTGCAACTCGCGTACGTCCAGGCCCTCGTCGCCCTGGGACCAGAGCACCGGGGGAGGAGGTGAGGGCGTGGGCGTGCGGGTGGGGGAGGGGGGCGCGGTCGTCGGTGCCTTCTCGGGCGCCCCTTTCCCGTCGCTCGCGCTCCCGCCCGCGGCCTCGTCCCCGCCGTCGCGTCGGTCGCCGTCGTCCTGCTTCGGGGTGCCGTCGGGCGTGGGGCTCCGGTCGACGCGAACGGGCTGGCGCTGGCCGCCGTGCACCTCGATCCCCTGGGCCGTGCAGGCGCCGGCCATGGCGAGTGCCGCGATCGCGGCCACCGATCTCCGCATGTCCTTGATACGCATCGGGGTCCCCGTCGTCTCATGATCGCCGCATCCGGTCGCTCTCCCGGACAGGTTGCCCGGACGTGACCCGTCGCGAACAAAAGGGCATGGTTGTGAGCAAGGTCCCGGCCAGGGGCACTCCATCGGACCAACGGCCGCCGTCACAGTCCGTCGCGAAGGCCGTTGAAACCGACGAGTAGCAAGCGAGCAAGCGAGCAAGCGAGCAAGCGAGCATCCGAGCGACGAGCAAGACGGAGGCAGACATCATGGCGCGCGAGTCGGAGTCCGGGCTGCCGATCGAGCCGGTGTACGGGCCGGAGGTGTTGGAGGGCTGGGATCCGGCGGAGAGGCTGGGGGAGCCCGGGGGGTATCCCTTCACGCGTGGGGTGTACCGGTCG